>JAFSVI010000062.1 GCA_017445145.1 Bacteroidaceae bacterium
CCGGGATGCTCAATCAGCAGCAGACGCAGATCGTGCTCTACAGGCTGCCATCATCGTCGCGGGCCTACCCCCTGGCCTTCAGCAAGAAGGTTGAGGCCTACAGGCGGATGTTCGAGTGGGCTGTAATGCCCGTGAGTTCCGCCACACACTGAGCGAGGCTTGTCTCCCAGTGTGGGATGTCGATGCCATAAGTCTGCTTCACCTTGCTTTTGTCGAGCACGCTGTAGTGGGGCCGTGCCGCCAATGTGGGATATTCCGAGGTGTGCAGCGGCCTGACGCGGCAGCCTGTGATGCCCGCCAAACGATGTATGGCCACGGTTAAGTCGTACCACGAGCACACGCCCTCGTCGGTAAAGTGGTAGATGCCTGGGCGGTAGGCTGGCTCAGAAGCCACGGGCGGCGTGGTGGCACCGGCAGCGATGACGGCCATGATGACAGCGGCGAGGTCGCGGGCGTAGGTGGGTGTGCCTATCTGGTCGAACACCACCCCAAGCTCCTCACGTTCCCGCCCCAGACGCAGCATAGTCTTGACGAAGTTGGTGCCAAAGCGGCTGTAGAGCCACGCCGTGCGCAGGACCGTCGCCTTGGGATTGGCAGCGAGCACAGCCTTTTCGCCATCGAGCTTGGTGCTGCCATAGACCGACGCCGAACATGTGGCATCCACCTCGGTATATGGAGTGTGTGACGTGCCGTCGAAGACGTAGTCGGTGGAAATTTGGATGATGAATCCGCCCCGCTGCTCAATGGCAGCGGCGAGGTAGCCGGGTGCTACGGCGTTGAGCAAGCGGGCCTTGGAAGGGTCGTTTTCCGCACGATCCACGGCCGTGTATGCCGCACAGTTCACGATGATGTCAATAGCGTGCTCCTGCACGTAGGCTTCCACCGCACCAGCATCGGTGATGTCGAGCGGCTCCACTGTGGCAACAGCGTCGGCAGCCGTCGCTATGTCCGTGAAGAACCAGCCATATTCTGTATGGCACAACGACTGCAACTGCAACTCATTGCCAAGCTGGCCACAAGCACCGGTGACGAGTACGTTCACATTCTTTTCTTTATTGTTCATTGTAGATGATGAGCCGCACAGGGCGGCACTACTGTTAACGTGTTCCATTTGCAAGTTCTTTCCCACACGTCACTCACAGCTCCAGCTCACCAGCCATGTCCTTGCGCCAGGCATCGGCCAGAAGAGCCAGGAGGCGCGAGATGTGCGACACGGCCTCCTGCGTCTGAGGCGTCACGGCTTTCTGCTGCAGCCGCAACAGCATCACACCATAGAGGGCTTCGAAGCAGTTCTCGAGTTCCGGCACGTCGGTGCGCGACGAGCGCGCCCTGAGTTCCACAATGAAGGGCAACGCCTTGTAGTAGGCGGCAGCATAGAAAGGATGCTTGGTGCTCTGTAGGAGCTGAAGGTGCAAGTCGGTCATCAGCGACAAGGTGCCGATGTTCATCTGCAGATGCCCGCCCTTCGTCTTCCCTTCCTCGCGCATCATGGTGCACAGGTCGGCGAGCCACTGCTCTTCGGCCCGGCGCTCGTCGTCGGTGAGCTGGAAGCGGCTTACGTAGTCCTCGCGCAGACGGTCGGCATCACAGCCGTATGCCCGCAAAGTGTCCTCAAGCTGCCACATGTACAGCAGGTACTCTGCAATGTTGGTGTCTTTGAGCTGATGTGCTATCTTCATGTCAATACAGCGTAAGTCCGAGCAGCGTGGAGAGCAGTCCCAGCACAGACATGGTCATCACTATCGTGCCGATGATGCGATTGATAAGGCCGATGCGCTCGATGTCGAAGCTGGTCCGCAGCTTGTCCACGATGTAGGTGAGGCCGTACCACCACAACATGGCACCGAGGAAGATGCTCAGGTAGCCCAGCGCCTGCTGCCCGACATGCGATGGCACAACGAATGTGAACCGCGCGAAAAGAGCCATGAACAGGAAGATGATGAGCGGGTTGCTGAATGTGACGAGGAAGCTCGTCACCATGTTGTGGGTCAGCGTGCCTTTGTTTTGGGATGCGGGCCTGAGCTGTGGCTTCGTGCGGAAGGTATATAGCCCGAAGCCGAAGAGCATCACACTGCCGATGAGCTGCAGCCAGTACATGGTCTGCGGCTGTTCGATGAACTCCACCACGAAACTCATGCCAAAGCCCGTGGCAAGGGCATAGACGAGGTCGCTGATGGCAGCGCCGAGACCTGTCATCAGACCGTATTGACGGCCTTTGTTGAGCGTGCGCTGAATGCACAGCACACCCACAGGCCCCATGGGCGCGCTGGCTAGCATGCCAATGAGGAGACCTTTGACGGTCAAGTCGAGAATTGTAACGTGTTCAAACCACATAGGGCTGCAAATATCGCGTTTTTTCGCGACATGGCGAAGAAAAAGCGCTTCTTTTTCACCAAAGAGGCAAATTTATCCCACATTTCTTCGCGCATACGAAAAAAAATATGTATCTTTGACCCTTGATTTGCTATCTCACGCCAACATAACACTAACATCATACCATCATGGAAAAGAAACCCTATGTTATCGGCCTCGACCTTGGAGGCACCAATTCCGAATTCGGCATCGTTGACAAGAATGCCAACATAGTAGCCTCCGTGCGCGTCAAGACCGCCGGCCACGGCGACATCAACCAATACGTCGATGACTGCGTGGCTGCGCTGAAGCCCATCATCGAAGAGGTGGGTGGCATCGGCAAGATCCACGCCATGGGCATCGGTGCCCCCAACGGCAACTACTACAACGGTTGCATCGAGTTTGCCCCCAACCTGCCATGGAAGGGCAAGATCCCCTTGGCACAGATGTTTGCCGAGCGCCTTGGCATACCCGTGCGCCTGACTAACGATGCCAATGCCGCAGCCATGGGCGAGATGCAGTATGGCGCAGCACGCGGCATGCAGAACTTCATCATGATAACCCTCGGCACTGGCGTCGGCTCAGGCATCGTTGTCAACGGCCAGATGGTGCTGGGCTGCGACGGCATGGCCGGCGAGCTGGGCCACGTCATCGTGGAGCACAACGGTCGCCAGTGTGGCTGCGGCCGCAAGGGTTGCTTAGAGACATACTGCTCCGCCACGGGTGTGGCGCGCACGGCTCGCGAGCTCATTGAGCACACCGACAAGGCCACCATCCTGCGCGACATCCCCCTCGACAAGATAGAGTCGAAGGACGTGGCCATCGCCGCCAGCCAGGGCGACGCCGTGGCCAAGGAGATTTTCGAGGAGACGGGGCGCATCCTTGGCGAGGCATGTGCCAACTTCGCCGCCTTCAGCAGCCCGGAGGCTTTCGTGTTCTTCGGCGGCCTGGCCAAAGCCGGCGACCTCATCATGGACCCCATAAAGCGTGCCTACGACGCCACCGTGCTGCGCGTGTTCCGCGACAAGGCCAAGTTCCTCGTCAGCGAGCTCGACGGTGCCGGAGCCGCAGTGCTCGGTGCCAGCGCCCTTGGCTGGGAAGTGAAGGATGAAGAATGAAAAGTGAAGAATGGAGGATAAATGACGAGAAGCGGAAAGAGAAGGACACACTTAACCCGTGATTGACAACTAAACCCCAGATAAATGGAACAAAACAATTCAAGCCAAACCGATTCTGCACCCCTACCTGCGAGCCAGTGGCGAGGCGACGCCTCCGACCTTGTGGCGCGATTTCTGGACTACGTGAGCTATGACACGCAGTCTTCCGAGGAAGCCGAAGGATGCCCCAGCACACCCAAGCAGCTCACCTTTGCACGCCATCTGGCCGACACGCTCGAGGAGCTGGGGCTGGAGGACGTGGAGATGGACGAGCAGGGCTACATCTACGCCACGCTCCCGAGCAACGTACCCGCCGACGTGCCCACGATAGGGTTCATAGCCCACTACGACACCAGCCCCGACTGTAGCGGTGCCGACATCCACCCGCGCATCATAGAGAAGTACGATGGCGGCGACATCGTCCTGGATGCCGCCGAGGGCATCGTCAGCAGCCCGCGTATGTTCCCCGAGATGCTCGACCACGTGGGCGAGGACCTCATCGTCACCGACGGCCACACCCTCCTTGGCGCCGACGACAAGGCCGGCATAGCAGAGATTGTCGAGGCCATGGCCTACATGATGTCACACCCCGACATCCCCCACGGCCGCGTGCGCATAGCCTTCAACCCCGACGAGGAGATAGGCGCCGGCGCCCATCTGTTCGACGTGGATAAGTTCGGTGCCGAGTGGGCATATACCATGGACGGCTCGGAGGTGGGCGAGCTGGAGTACGAGAACTTCAATGCTGCCAGCGCCACCATCCACATCAAGGGTCTGAACGTACACCCCGGCTACGCCAAGGACAAGATGCTCAACGCTTGCCTCCTGGCAACGGAGTTTGCCCAGGGCATGCCCCAAGACGAGGTGCCCGAGCGCACCGAGGGCTACGAAGGCTTCTACCACCTCACCGGCATCAAGGCCACTGTGGAAGGTGCCACGCTCTCCTACATCATCCGCGACCACGACCGCCAGCGCTTCGAGGAGCGCAAGACCTTCGTGGCCGACCTGGCCGCCGTGTTCGAGGAGCGCTACGGCGCCGGCGTCGTCACGGCCGACATCCGCGACCAATACTATAATATGAAGCAGCAGCTCGAAGGCAAGGAGCATATCATCGACATTGCCCGCCGCGCCATCGAGGCAGCGGGCATGGAGTGCAAGGTGAAGGCCATCCGCGGCGGCACCGACGGCGCCCAGCTCTCCTTCAAGGGCCTGCCCTGCCCCAACATCTTTGCCGGCGGGCTCAACTTCCACGGGCGCCACGAGTTCGTGCCCATACAGTCCATGCAAAAAGCCATGCACACCGTGGTGGGCATCTGCCGCATAGTGGCAGAATAGCTGTCAGCTGCCGAGGTCTTTGCGCTCCAGGCGCACGGCAACGCCAGCGCCGTCGCAGTCGGCTCCCATGGGCGGGTTCTGCTTCGTGATGTCGAGCGCCACGGCCATCGCCTGTGGGAAACGCCCAAGAATGGCCCGTGCCATGCGCCCTGCCACATGTTCGAGCAGGGCCGATGGCACGGCCATTTCCTTTTTCACGAGTGCCACCACCTCGGCATAGGATACCGTGTCGGCCAGGTCGTCGCTTGCCATGGCAGCGGTGATGTCGGCCTCGATGCTGATGTTGATGATAAAAAAAGCCCCCACGGTGCGCTCCTGTGGGAGCACTCCGTGGTGGGCATACAGTCGTAGCTGGCGTATGAATATCGTGGCCATGCGCGTCTATCCGCAGCGGCTGGCGCCGCAGTTGGTGCAGATGAGGCACCCTTCCTGATAGACGAGTGTTTCCTGTCCGCAGTTGGGGCATTTCTGGCCGCGCGCTATGGTGCCGTCGGAGACATATTTCTTCAGCGCACGCTCCACGCCGCTCTTCCAAGTGTTGATTGTCTCGCTCTGGAAAGAGAGCTGCCCGACGAGGCGTATGACGTGGTCCAGCGGCATGCGATAGCGCAGCACGCCGGAGAGCAGCTTGGCATAGTTCCAGTACTCGGGGTTGAACTTCTCCGAGAGTCCCTCGACAGTGGTCTTGTAGCCGCGCTTGTTCTCAAACTGGAAGTCATAACGCTTGGAGCCGTCGGGGTTCACCTGCTTGATGATACGTCCCTTGGTGACGCTCTTGGGCAGCATGATGCCCTCCTCGTCGTCCTGCAGTCCGGTGAAGATCTCATACGGACGCCCGTCGAGAAGCCCCACAAAGGCCACCCATTTCTCCTTATTGTTCTGGAAGCGCACGACATCGCACTCGAGCACGTCGGGGCGTTTCTCCACGACCTCCGGCGGTCGGCACTCTGGCACGGGCGTGGGTTCCCCGGCGTGTAGGTCGGGTGTCTCGGCCTGCGCACTGGCGTCGGCTTTCTTCTCCTTTTTCTTTTTCACGCTGATGAGCACGCCACTGCGCGAGCCGTCGCGGTAGATGGTGCATCCCTTACATCCGCTTCGCCATGCTTCCATGTAGAGGTCGCCGACAAGCTGCTCATCAACGGAGTTGGGGAGGTTCACCGTGACGCTGATGCTATGGTCCACCCACTTCTGTATGGCACCCTGCATGCGCACCTTCATCAGCCAATCGACGTCGTTGGCCGTGGCGCGGTAGTAGGGCGACTGCTCCACGAGTTCGTCGAGTTCCTCCTGCGTGTAACGGCGTTCGGTGTCGAGGCCACACGTGTGCATCCACGTTAGGAAGTGGTGGTGGAATACGGTGTACTCCTCAAAGGCATCGCCCACCTCATCCACGAAGTCGATATGCACTTCCGGGTCGTTGGGGTTCACCTTGCGGCGTCGCTTATACACGGGCATGAACACCGGTTCGATGCCCGAGGTGGTCTGCGTCATAAGGCTGGTAGTGCCCGTCGGCGCTATGGTGAGGCATGCGATGTTGCGCCGGCCATATTTGACCATGTCGGCATATAGCTCCGGGTCGGCCTGGCGTATGCGCGCAATCATGGGGTTGTTCTCCTCGCGTGCAGCGTCGTAGATTTCGAAGGCACCGCGGTCGCGTGCCATTTCCACACTGCTGCGGTATGCTGTGAGGCATAGTGTTTTCTGCACCTCCACGGCAAAGTCGGTAGCTTCTTGCGTGCCATAGCGCAGCCCCAGTGCAGCGAGCATGTCGCCCTCGGCGGTGATGCCCAGGCCGGTGCGGCGTCCCATGCTGCTCTTGCGCAGTATCTTCTGCCAGAGGTGTCGCTCGCTCTGCTTGACCTCTTCGCTCTGGGGGTCGGCGTCAATCTTGTCGAGTATGAGGCGTATCTTCTCGATTTCGAGGTCTATGATGTCGTCCATGATGCGCTGCGCCCGCCGCACATGCTCGCGGAAGAGGTCGAAGTCGAATGTAGCATGGGTGGTGAAGGGGTCGCGCACGTAGCTGTAGAGGTTGATGGCCAGCAGGCGGCACGAGTCATAGGGGCAAAGGGGTATTTCGCCACAGGGGTTGGTGCTCACGGTGCGGAATCCCAGGTCGGCATAGCAGTCGGGCACGCTCTCGCGCAGTATGGTGTCCCAGAAGAGTACTCCCGGCTCGGCGCTCTGCCAAGCGTTGTGCACTATTTTCTTCCACAGCGCCTGCGCATCAATTTCCTTGCTCACCAGTGGTGTCTCGGCATCGATGGGGAACTGCTGGGTGTAGGGTGTGCCATCCGCAGCAGCCTGCATGAAGGCATCGTCGATTTTCACAGACACATTGGCGCCCGTGACGCGCCCCTCGGTCATCTTGGCGTCGATGAACGCCTCCGAGTCGGGATGCTTGATGGAGACGGAGAGCATGAGCGCTCCCCGGCGGCCATCCTGTGCCACCTCGCGCGTACTATTACTATATCTCTCCATGAACGGCACAAGGCCTGTGCTGGTGAGCGCCGAGTTCTTTACGGGCGTTCCTGCCGGGCGCAGGTGCGAGAGGTCATGCCCCACGCCGCCGCGCCGTTTCATGAGCTGCACCTGCTCCTCGTCGATGCGTATGATGGCCCCATAGGAGTCGGCATCGCCGTCGAGTCCGACCACGAAGCAGTTGCTCAACGATGCCACCTGATGGTGGTTGCCGATGCCCGTCATGGGCGAGCCAGCGGGTATGACGTAGCGGAAATGGTCGAGGAGTTCAAACACCTGCTGCGCCGACATGGGGTTCTTGTACTGCCGCTCGATGCGTGCCACCTCCATGGCAATGCGCCAGTGCATGTCAGCAGGACTCTGTTCGTAGATATTGCCAAGCGAGTCCTTCATGGCATACTTGTTGACCCACACGCGGGCAGCAAGCTCATCGCCATCGAAATAGCGTAGCGAGGCGGCAAAGGCCTCATCATAGGAATATGTTTTCTGTTCCACTGGTCTGAGTGTGAATGCTTAGTATATTGGGACAGCGCAGCTCACTTGATGGCCACTTTCTGCCCACCGATTACGTAGATGCCACGAGGCAGGGTGGCGTATGCCTCGTTCACGCTGACCTGAGAGCGGATGAGGGCGCCGCTGACATCATACACGTCCACCTTGGCGTCGGTGGCGCGCAGGTCGTCGATGGCCGTCACGGTGGCATCGAGGCTCAGTGCATGGCGCACCTCCAAGGTTGTTGCCGTGGGTGCCTGCTTCTCCCATGTAAATCCGCAGCGTGTGGGCAGGAACGTCTTTTCGGGTTCTGTGAATATCAGTATGCTCTGCAGCTCGTCGGTGTCCTGCTGTGCCGGTATGCCATAGCGGTTGCCACCGCTGACGGCCTCCCAAGCGCTGGAGAAGGTGACACGGTTGCCGTTGGCATCGCTCAGTGTCACCGGGCGCAACGTGGTGCTTGTGGCCACAGCGTTGCGGGTCTGTGCGCGCATATACTGCGTCTTGGGCGAATAGATGAGATACGGCACACCGGCCTCTATGCCTTCGGCCGTGCAGTCCACGAAGCAGAGTGTGAGCGTGGCACCCTCCTGGCGTATGGCGGCCATACGCTCCACCTGCACCCCGGGTGCTGCCGCCTGCAGCTGTTCGGCGTCGAGCGTCATGGGCAGGCAGATGCTGTTGTATCCGGCAAAGAGTATGCGCGTGAGCGTGGTCGGTGTCTGTGCTTCTATGGCGGCCACGTCGAGGGCGTTGGTATTGGTTGTGAGGAAACGTGTGTTCTGGGCGTTGGCCCCGAGCGCCATCACCATGGCGATGGCAAGTGTAGATAGGTGTTTCATGTGATTGGCATTTTTGAGATTATACGTTATAAGGATATATGTCGCTATTTGACGTTGCCCACGCGGATGAGGTATTCGGCAATCTGCACCGCGTTGAGGGCAGCGCCCTTCTTGATTTGGTCGCCGCAGAGCCAGAACGTCAGGCCGTTGGGGTTGGCGATGTCGGCACGTATGCGCCCCACGAACACATCGTCCTCGCTGGCGGTGAACAGCGGCATGGGGTAGCGCAAGTCGGCCAGGGCCGGGGCCTCGCCCTTGTCGGCATGTGTGGGTGCGGTGGGGTTGTCGAGCACGGTGACGCCCGGCGCCTGCGCCAGCGCTTGCCGTGCCTGTTCGGGTGTGATGGGCTGTTCTGTCTCAATCCACACGGCCTCGGAATGGCTGCGCAGCGACGGCACTCGCACACACATGGCCGAGCAGGCGGCATCGGTGTGCATGATTTTGCGTGTCTCGTTGAACATCTTCATCTCCTCTTTGGTGTAACCGTTGTCGGTGAACACGTCAATCTGGGGTATGACGTTGTATGCCAGCTGGTATGCAAACTTGCCGACGGTGGCAGGCTGGCCGTCGAGCACCTCGCGGTACTGCTGCTCCAGCTCGGCCATGGCCACGGCACCGGCGCCGCTGGCCGCCTGATACGATGCCACGTGTATGCGCTTGATGTGCGAGAGGCGCTCCAGTGGCTGCAGGCACACCACCATCATTATTGTGGTGCAGTTGGGGTTGGCGATGATGCCGCGCGGGCGGTTGAGGGCATCCTCGGCGTTGCACTCGGGCACCACGAGAGGCACATCGGGGTCCATGCGGAATGCCGAGCTGTTGTCAATCATCACGGTGCCGTGGCGGGTGATGGTGTCAGCAAAGTCCTTGCTGGTGCCGCCTCCGGCGCTGACAAAAGCGATGTCAATGCCCTTGAAGTCGTCGCCCTGCCTCAGCAGCTGCACCGTGTGCGGCTTGCCACGGAAGGTGTATGTGCGCCCGGCGCTTCGCTCGCTGCCGAAGAGCACGAGCTCGTCAATGGGGAAGTTGCGCTCGTCGAGCACTCTGAGAAACTCTTGACCTACAGCGCCGCTGGCGCCAACGATAGCTATTTTCATCTGTTGCGTTGTGTGTGTGTTTGTTCCTAATTGCGGCGCAAAGATATGCAAAAAGCGGTGTACTTCCCACATAATCGTGCTGATTTTTGCCTTGCGACATTAAAAAAGTCAAAAAAAGCGGAGCCGACGGTTATGGAATTACAGGAAATCGCTATCTTTGCGCTCGCAAAATGTGTGCCGCCCCATCGCCTATGACACCCATGATCACCAACCCGACGTGGATATTCCTCGTCATGCTGCTCATCATCCTGCTCGCACCTATCGTGTTGCGACGCTTGCGCGTGCCGCATATCATAGGTCTGATTCTGGCCGGCATCCTCGTAGGCGAACACGGGTTGAACCTCCTTGCCCGCGACGCGTCGTTCGAGCTCTTCGGCCAGGTAGGCATCTACTACATCATGTTTCTGGCGGGCTTGGAGATGGACATGGGCAGCTTCCGCCGCTATGGCCGCCGCGGCGTGGGCTTCGGGTTCCTCACCTTCGTTTTGCCCTTTGCCGTGGGCCTTGGCGTGGGCAGCTGGGTGCTGGGCTTCGAGTTGCCGTCGAGCATGGTGCTCAGCGCCCTTCTGGCATCCCACACGCTCGTGGCCTACCCCATCGTGAGTCGCTACGGTCTGGGCAAGGAGGGGAGCGTCGTTCAGAGCATCATCGCCACCGCCATGGCCACCTTTGGCGCCCTGCTGGTGTTGGCCATCGTGGTGCGCGGCGTGCGCGGTGGCGGCAACTGGCTCTATTGGCTCGACTTCTCCGTGCGCATCGTCATCTACGTCGTCGGCGTGGCCTACGCCTTCCCCAAGGTGGGGCGTTGGTTTCTGCGGCGCAACGAGGATGCCGTGACGCAATACACGTTCATCCTCGCCATGGTGTTTGTGAGCGCGTGCCTCGCCTCGCTCGTGGGGCTGGAGGGTTTGCTCGGCGCCTTCCTCGCCGGCCTGGTGCTCAACAGGATTATCCCCCACGGCGGGCCGCTCATGGTGCGCATCGAGTTTGTTGGCAACGCCCTGTTCGTACCCTATTTCCTCATCGGTGTGGGCATGCTCATCGATGTGGGCGTGCTCGTGGGCGACAGCGCCACGCTGGGCATGAGCGCCATCATCATCGTGGCGGCCACCGCCAGCAAGTGGATAGCGGCGTGGGCCATGCAGCGCGCCACGGGCGGCACCGCCATCGACCGCAAGATGATGTTCGGCCTTACCAACTCCCACGCCGCCGGCGCGCTGGCCATAGTGATGATTGGCGCACAGCCCGATGTGGGCCTCATAGGCCCGCAGATGCTCAACGCCACGGTGCTGCTCATCCTCGTGTCGTGTCTCGTCAGCGGCATGGCAACGGGCATGGCAGCGCGCGACATGGCCTTGAAGACCACCGAGATGGGCCGCAACCGCGGCTCCTACCACGGCAAGTGCCTGACGGCCTACGCCTATCCCCAGACCGTTGACAAGATCACGCAGCTGGCCATCATGCTGCGCAACCCCACCATCCCCGACAGCCTCATGGGCCTGGCCGTGGCCATGGACGACGACCCCGACGACGCCCTGCGCACCCAGGGTCAGCGCAACCTCGCCCTGGCGCGCGACATCGCCGCGGCGGCCGATGTGCGCATGTCCACCATGAGCCGCGTGAGCAGCAACGTGGCCTCAGCCATCGTCCACACCATGCGTGAGGTCGATGCCGGCGAGGTCATCATGGGCATGCACGAGACCGACGGCGGCCACCTGGCCGGCAAGCTGGGCGTGACGTCGCAGAGCGTGCTGCAGAGCACCCACCGCGAGGTCATCCTCGTGCGCATGCTCATGCCTCCCGGCACCGTGCGTCGCATCGTGGTGGCCGTGCCCCAGCGCGCGGAGTATGAGGTAGGATTCTACAAGTGGCTGGAGCACCTGTGCCGCATCGGCGAGCTCACGGGGCAGCCTATGCGCTTCCACACCCTCGGCGACACGGGGTTCTACATCAAGGGCTACATGGAGGAGCACCACCCGTCGGTGCGTTTCGAGCTTATGGTGGAGCAAGGCTTTGGCAAGCTCCTCCTGCGGTTGCCGTCGGAGGTCAATGCCGACCACCTCGTGGTGTTCGTGACCTCGCGTCCCGACTTCATCTCCCACACGCCGGCCATGAACACCCTCCCCTCGGTCATCGCCCGCAGCTTCTCCCATGCCAACGTCATGCTCCTCTACCCCGACCAGTACGGCGACCCCCACGAGACATTCTCCGTCTTTGCCCCAAACGGGCAGAGCGTCACCCAGCGGCAGATGCTCTTCGAGCAGTGGCTCAACAAGCTGTGAGCGCCGCACCATGCATACCACAAGCAAATATGATACACCTCCACGACATACACAAGAGCTTCGGCACGCTGCAGGTGCTCAAGGGCATCGACCTCGACATCGCCCGCGGCGAGGTGGTGAGCATCGTCGGCCCCAGCGGTGCCGGCAAGACCACCCTGCTGCAAATCATGGGCACACTGGACCGCGCCGACAGCGGCAGCGTGACCATCGACGGCACCGACGTGGCACGCCTCTCGCAGAAGGCGCTGGCGCGCTTCCGCAACAGCCGCATAGGCTTCGTGTTCCAATTCCACCAGCTCCTGCCGGAGTTCACAGCCATTGAGAACGTGATGATGCCAGCCCTCATCGGCGGCACCAGCCACCGCGCGGCGCGCCAGCGCGCCGCCGAGCTGCTGGCTTTCATGGGTCTGAGCGAGCGCGCCGCCCACAAGCCGGCAGCGCTCAGCGGCGGCGAGAAGCAGCGCGTGGCCGTGGCCCGCGCCCTCGTCAACGGCCCCGCCGTGGTGCTTGCCGACGAGCCCAGCGGCAGCCTCGACACCCAGAACAAGGAGGAGCTGCACCGCCTCTTTTTCCGCCTGCGCCAGGAGATGGGGCAGACGTTCGTCATCGTCACCCACGACGAGGGCCTTGCCGCCAGCGCCGACAGGACCATACACATCGTCGATGGCACCATCATGGCACCCACCGCCGCACCCATCCTGCCCGATGTGGCGCCGGACGTGGCATCCCCCTCGCCCGAGCGCCAAGTCATAACAACCCATCTCGCATGACCGACAAGATTTCCCTCGGACGCATGAACCGCCTCCGCGTGTCGCACTTTGCCGACCACGGAGCCTATCTCCACGGCGGCCCCGACGGCACCATACTCCTGCCGCGCCGCTACGTGCCGGCGCATCTCCGCGAGGGCGACGAGGTTGACGTGTTCCTCTATCTCGACCAGGAGGAGCGCATCGTGGCCACCACGGAGGAACCTCTGGCCCAGGTGGGCGACTTCGCCTGGCTCACCGTGTCGTGGGTCAACAACTTCGGTGCCTTCCTCCACTGGGGTCCGATGAAGGACCTCTTCGTGCCTTTCCGCGAGCAGAAGATGAAGATGCAGAAAGGCCACTCCTATCTCGTACACGTACACCTCGACCCCGACACCTACCGCATCATGGCGTCGGCCAAGGTCGAGCGCTACCTCAGCAGCGAGATGCCGCCCTTCCGCGCAGCCGATGCCGTCGATTGCCTCGTGTGGCAGAAGAGCGACCTCGGCCTCAAGTGCATCGTTGAGAACCGCTACAGCGGCATGCTCTTCGACAACGAACTCTTCCGCCCCCTCTTCAGCGGCGACAGGGTGCGCGCCTATGTGCGCCAGGTGCGCCCCGACGGCAAGCTCGACCTCACGCTGCAGGAGCCGGGGCGGCGGGGCGTGCGCTCGTTCAGCGACGTGCTGCTGGCCCACCTGCACACCAACGGCGGCTTCACCCCCCTCACCGACCACACCCCTGCCGAGGAGGTGTATGCCCTCTTCGGCGTGAGCAAGAAGGTGTTCAAGCAAGCCGTCGGCGACCTCTACCGGCGCCGCCTCATCACCATCGGGGCCGACGGGCTCCACCTCGTGGCCGAGGATTAGCCGTCGCCCCCTCGTTGCCGCCACGCACGCCTCATGCATAAAAGATGTTATTTTTTATGCGCGATGCGTTGCGGTGTGGCGAATTATGCCTATCTTTGCGCCCGCAAAACGTAAACACACATTTATTTATGGAATACAACTTCAGAGAGATTGAGAAGAAATGGCAACAGCGATGGGTTGCCCAACAGACGTACCGCGTCAGCGAGGACCCCGGGCGCAAGAAGTTCTACGTGCTCAACATGTTCCCCTACCCGAGCGGCGCCGGCCTGCATGTGGGTCACCCCTTAGGCTACATCGCCAGCGACATCTACGCCCGCTACAAGCGCCTCTGCGGCTACAACGTGCTCAACCCCATGGGCTATGACGCCTACGGCCTCCCGGCCGAGCAGTTTGCCATAAAGACAGGCCAGCACCCCGCCGTGACCACCGAGGCCAACATAGGCCGCTACCGCGAGCAGCTCGACAAGATAGGCTTCTCCTTCGACTGGAGCCGCGAGGTGCGCACCTGCGAGCCCGGCTATTACCACTGGACGCAGTGGGCCTTCCAGCAGATGTTCAAGAGCTACTACAGCGAGCGCCCCTTCCCGTCATCGGCCGTGAAGGCCGGGGAGCAGCGCCCCAAAGCCCGCCCCATCGAGGAACTCGAGGACTACTTTTCCAACCATGGCACCGAGGGCCTCGACCAGTATGGCGTGGCACAAAGCGAGGAACTGACATTCACAGCCGCAGAGTGGAACGCCATGGGCTGGGAAGGGCGCCAGCAGACACTTATGAACTACCGCCTGGCCTACCTGGGCGAGACGATGGTCAACTGGTGCCCGGCACTGGGCACCGTGCTGGCCAACGACGAGGTCGTCAACGGCGTCTCCGAGCGCGGCGGCTACCCTGTGGAGCAGAAGCGCATGAGCCAGTGGTGTCTGCGCGTGTCGGCCTACGCCCAGCGCCTTCTCGACGGGTTGGAGACCATCGACTGGACCGACTCGCTCAAGGAGACGCAGCGCAACTGGATAGGTCGCTCCGAGGGTGCCGAGATCGTGTTCCGCGTGAAGGACTCCGACAAGAGCTTCACCATCTTCACCACACGTGCCGACACCATGTTCGGCGTCACCTTCATGGTGCTGGCGCCAGAGAGCGAACTCGTGCAGCAGCTCACCACCCCCGAGCAGCAGGCCGCCGTCGATGAGTACCTGGCCTACGTCAAGAAGCGCACCGAGCGCGACCGCATCAGCGACCGCAAGGTGACGGGCGTCTTCACCGGCTCCTACGCCATCAACCCCTTCACCGGTGAGGCCAACCCCATCTGGGTGGCCGAGTATGTGCTCGCCGGCTACGGCACCGGAGCCATCATGGCCGTGCCGGCCCACGACAGCCGCGACTATGCCTTTGCCCGCCACTTCGGGCTGCCCATAGTGCCGCTGGTGGAGGGCTGCGACGTCTCCGAGGAGAGCTTCGACGCCAAGGAGGGCATCGTGTGCAACTCGCCGCGCGAGGGCGTGGAGCCATACATCGACTTCTCGCTCAACGGCCTCACCATCAAGGAGGCCATCGCCGCCACCAAGCAATATGTCCGTGAGCACAACCTGGGCCGCGTGAAGGTGAACTACCGCCTGCGCGACGCCATCTTCTCGCGCCAGCGCTACTGGGGCGAGCCATTCCCCGTCTATTACCGCAACGGCGTGCCGTGCATGATTCCCGAGTCGTGCCTGCCGCTTGAGCTGCCCGAGGTGGACAAGTTCCTGCCCACCGAGACCGGCGAGCCGCCGCTGGGCAACGCCAAGTGCTGGGCCTGGGACACGAAGGAGTTCCGCGTCGTGGAGAACACGCGCATCGACAACGAGACGGTGTTCCCGCTGGAGCTCAACACCATGCCGGGCTTCGCTGGCTCCTCGGCCTACTACCTGCGCTACATGGACCCACACAACGACCAGGCGCTTGTCAGCCCCGAGGCCGATGCCTACTGGCAGGCCGTCGATCTCTACGTCGGCGGCTCGGAGCACGCCACGGGCCACCTCATCTATTCCCGCTTCTGGAATAAGTTCCTCTTTGATCTGGGCGTGAGCTGCAAGGAGGAACCCTTCCAGAAGCTCATCAACCAAGGCATGATCCAGGGTTGGAGCAGCTTCGTCTATCGCGTGCGCGGCACCAACCGCTTCGTGAGCTTTGACCTCCTTGAGGAGCGCTACGACGAGGTCAACAAGCGCAGCACCTATTTCCACGAGGGCACATGCTGCGACCCCGTGTATGCCGACATCAGCATGGTGAGCGGCAACGTGCTCAACGTGGCTAAGATACGCCAGTGGACACCCGAGTTCCGCGAGGCCGACTTCGTGACGAATGCCTCCGGTCAGTTCCTCGTGAGCCAGGCCATAGAGAAGATGTCGAAGTCCAAGTACAACGTCGTCAACCCCGACGACATCTGCGAGAACTACGGCGCCGACACGCTGCGCCTCTACGAGATGTTCCTTGGCCCCATCGAGCAGGCCAAGCCCTGGGACGTGGCCGGCATCGACGGCTCCCACCGCTTCCTGCGCAAGTTCTGGAACATGTTCTGGGAGAAGGACACCTTCGCCCTCACCGACGATGCCCCCAGCCGCGACGAGCTCAAGTCGCTCCACAAACTCATCAAGAAGGTGACCGAGGACATCGAGGCTTTCTCCTACAACACCAGCATACCCGCCTTCATGATTGCCACCAACGAACTCACGCAGCTCAAGTGCCGCAAGCGCGCCGTGCTCGAACCCATCGTGGTGCTCCTGACGCCCTTCGCGCCACACATCGCCGAGGAGCTGTGGGAGGCCATGGGCCACACCACCAGCGTCTGCGACGCCGAGTGGCCGGCGTTCGACGCCAGCGCCCTCGTGGAGGACACCATGAAGATGATGGTGGCCTTCAACGGCAAGACACGCTTTGGCATCGACTTCCCCGCCGGTGCCGACAATGCCACCATCGAGTCCACGGTGCGCGCACATGAGCTGACGCCCAAGTATCTCGACGGCAAGCAGATCACTAAGGTCATCATCGTGCCGGGCCGCATGGTGAACCTCGTGGTGAAATAACAATCTTTGCGGAGTGAGGCCGGGGCCGTTCCGCCCCGGCCCCACTCCGCCCCGTCCCTTCAACACCAAACTCACATTAATGCCACACATCTACAAACTGCACATCTGGGATGAGGTGAAGGACTACATCTTCATCTACATCGGTTGCACGCTCTACTGCATAGGCTTCTGCTTCTTCATGCTCCCCTATCAGTTCATACCCGGAGGCTGCACGGGCATCGCAGCCCTCATCTACTACGGCACGGGCATCCCCACACAGTATTCCTATTTCGCCATCAACATGGGGCTGCTGCTGCTGGGGTTGCGTGTGCTGGGCTTCAAGTATTTTGCCAAGACCATCTACGCCGTGTTGTGTATCACGGTGATGCTCGACGTCATCCAGAAGCTCATCGTCCTGCCCGACGGCACCCTGCCGCGCCTGGCCAACGACGAGGAGTTCATGGCCGCCGTGCTGGGCGGCTGCCTCGAGGGCACGGGTCTGGCCATCGTGTTCATCAACAACGGCTCCACGGGCGGCACCGACATCATCGCCAGCATCATCAACAAGTACAAGTCGTTCTCCATGGGGCGCATCATCATGTGGATGGACTTCACCATCGTCACCTCCGGCGTCCTTGTCCTGGGCGACTGGCACAAGGTTGTCATCGGCTACTGCGTGCTGCTCATCTCCATGGTGATGCTCGAATACACCATGAACTCCGCCACACAGAGCGTGCAGTTCACCATCATCAGCGACCACCACGAGGAGATAGCCCAGACCATCAGCGAGGAGATAGGGCGCGGTGCCACGGTGCTCTACGGCGAGGGCTTCTACAGCAAGGCGTCGCGCCACGTGCTCATCGTCATGGCGCGTGGTCGCGAGAGCGGCCAGATATTCCGCCTCATCAAGCACATCGACCCCAAGGCTTTCGTCTCGCAGACGAAGGTGGAAGGCGTCTATGGCGAGGGCTTCGACCGCATCAAGAACTGAAGGCGCCGCCCTGGCAGTGGCTGCCGGGCAGCCACTGCCGTCTCACAAACTTGTGTCCATGTGTCACCCCCGGTCAAAACGTGCGTCATGCGACATCAGCCAAAACAATGGCGACATCGCTTGTAGCCGCGCTGGCGCAAAGCCACTACCTTTGTGCCATGTCTGACTACTAAAAGCACTTCATCCGCAATGAAACACACCATCCATCTCCTTGCCACGGCACTGGCGCTGTTCGCCGCCACCGCCGCCCTGGCACAAGTAGAGAAGCCCCTGCCGGCAATCCACGTCGAGGGTCGCTGGCTCGTGGACACCCACGGCAACCACGTCGTCCTTCACGGCGTCATGGACACCCCCAACATGTACTTCAACGGCTGGCGGTGGGGGTCCCCGTGGTCCAGCCCCGCCACCAACTACGACGAGAGCGGCGCCACCAAGTGCCTCGCCTATTTCGAGAAACTGCTCACAGGCTGCGAGAAAGCCAACTGCAACATCTTCCGCCTCCACCTCGACCCCGCGTGGACCAACGACGACGCCTACTCCTACCCCATCGCCTCCGAGCAGCCCGCCGACCTCAGCGGCGAGGCCGACATCAAGCACTTCAACCCCACACGGCTGAAGAACTTCATGAACAAGCTCTACTTCCCCCTGGCCAAGAAGGCCATGAACCACCGGCAGTACGTCGTCATGCGCCCGCCAGGAGTGTGCCCCCACAGCCTGAAGGTGGGCGACTACTACCAGAAGTATCTGATGCACGTCTGGGACATCGTCACGCAGAACGACTCCGTGCGCCGCTACTCCGGCCAGATTGCCATCGAGCTGGCCAACGAGCCGGTGAACATCAAGAACATGAACAACGAGAGCGACGCCAACGCCCTCCACGACTACTTCCAGCCCGTGGTCGATGTGATACGCTCCAACGGTTTCAAGGGCATCATCTGGGTGCCCGGCACCGGCTACCAGTCGAGCTATGCCGACTACAAGACCCACCCCATCACGGACTTCAACTTCGGCTACGCCGTGCACGTGTATAGCGGCTGGTACGGTTGCGACGACAGCTCCGTGGACCGCGACAACAACATCGAGACGAGCAAGAAGAAGTTCATCAACCAGTTCCACACACAGGTGCCGGTCGTTGACACAAACCCCATCTTCGTCTCCGAAGTCGATTGGAGCCCCCTGCGCGAACCCCTGGAGTTCGACCACAACAACGAGTGGGGACAGCCGGTGTATAAGAACCTCGGCACCTGGGCCACGGCATCCACCTCCAAGTGGGGCGCGTGCTACAAGGCCATGCTCGACCACTACGGCAACGTGTCGATGACGCTCACACACCCCTCGGACTACCTCGACCTCGACAAGCTCGTGCAGAACCCCAACAACCCCGTGCCGGCATTCGACGGCAACGCCGAGGCGTGCTCCGGGGCATGCTGGGAGTGGTATGCCGACTACTACACCACCGACTACCCGCGCCCCGACCTGGCCACGGCGCCCGTGAGCGACAATGGCAAGACCTTCACCAACCCCATCGTGCGGGCCGACTTCCCCGACCCCGACGTCATCCGTGTGGGCAGCACCTACTACATGGTCTCCACGACGATGCACAACTTCCCCGGCGCCACCATACTCAAGTCGCAGGACCTGGTGAACTGGGAGTACTGCGCGCGGCCGCTGCAGCAGCTCTCCGACAAGGCCGGCTACAACCTCGCCTCCGGCAACATGGCCTACGGCTGCGGCATGTGGGCATGTTCGATGAAGTACCACAACGGCAAGTTCTACATACTCATCAATGAGCGCCTCCCCGTCAGCGACTGGAGCCTGCAGGGGTGGCTGCTCACGGCCACCAACCCCGAGGGCCGGTGGGAGATGAAGAAGCTGCCTCGCAGCTACTAAGACCCCGGCATGCTCTTCGACGGCGGCAAGGTGTATGTGGCCCAGGGCATCGGCAACATCTCCGTGTGCGAGCTCGACGAGAACTTCAACTTCAAGCGCGAGAAGAAGGTCATCAGCGACAAGGCCGGCCTCGAGGGCTGCCACTTCTACAAGATTGGCGACTACTATTATATATATGCCACATACGGCGGCTCGCCCAGCGGGCAGACGGTGTTCCGCTCCACCGACCCCTTCGGCCCCTACGAGGAGAAGGTCGTCGTGGAGAAGAACATCGACGGACAAAACAACTACATCCACCAGGGGGCACTCGTGGAGGACGTGGAAGGCAAGTGGTGGACCATCATGCAGGAGGACCTGGGAGCCTTGGGCCGCATGCCCAACCTGCAGCCCGTGAGGTGGAAGGACGACTGGCCCATCGTGGGCAACTCGCAGGGCAAGCCCTACGCCAGCTTCACCGCCAAGATCACACGCCCGGCCGCTGTCGGCGACCTCACCGTGAAGCACCTGCCCACCAGCGACGAGTTCCGCACCTACCCCCTGGGCATGCAATGGGAGTGGAACCACAACCCCGTGGATGAGGCCTGGACGCTCTTTGAGCGCCCGTCGTGGCTGCGCATGAAGACGGTGAACGTCACCTCCTCCCTGCCCCTGGCGCGCAACATACTGACGCAGCGCATCTTCGCCGACCGCACGAAAGCATCGACAGGCACCGTGCGCCTCGACGTGACGGGGCTCACCGACGGCGACCGCGCCGGCATCTGCATCCTTCAGGACCCCTACGCCATGCTGTGTGTGGAGCGCACCGCCGAGGGCTACCGCCTCCTGTGGCAACAGGACAAGGTGCGCGACGCCGGTTCCAGCTTCGTGCCCGACGAGGCCACGCTCGCCATCGAGCCTGCCGACGGCATCGTCTATCTGCGCGCCAGCATCAAGTACGGCGAGAACAGGGCCAAATTCCAATACTCGACCGACGGCACCACGTGGCACTCGCTCGGCAAGGAGACGGGCATGGGCTTCAACCTCACCGTGTTCGTGGGCGCACGCTTCGGCCTCTTCTGCTACGCCACGAAGGCCACGGGCGGATATGCCGACTTCGACTGGTTCTCCACGAAGACATCATTCGACGAGGCCGCCGTGGCACCCGCCGACTTCACGGCCCCACAGGCCGCCGCCTACACCGCCACCAAGGTCGCCCCGGCCAAGAAGGGCTTCATCACCATGGTGGGGCGCACACTCTACCCCACCCTCACGGCCACCTACGCTGACAAGAGCCAGGCCAATGTGGCCGCGCTGGCGTCGTTTGCGCCCGCCACGCGCGGCATCGTGGACTTCGACCAGGGCGCCATGGAGGGCATAGGCCAGGGCACCACCTCCGTCGATGCCTCCTACACCGACCTCCTGGGCAACACCTTCACCACGTCGTTCGAGGCTCAGAGCAGCTACTTCCCTCTCGATGCGCAGTGGGTGAGCGCCAACATCGTTGGCCAGGGCAACTACAAGCTCACCAACGGCCGTGGAGTGTTCAAGTTCGCCAAGGACAACCAGATGGGTTGGAACTACATCAACCCCATCGACATGTCGGCCTACCGCTATCTCGTGATGAACCTCACCGTGGTGCCGGCCACCGACTACACGCTCAACATCTACGCCTCACCATCCTTGCTCAAAGGAGCTGCATACACCGTCACGCTGCCGCGGCAGAAGGAGATTGTCATAGACCTCCAGCAAGCCACCTACACCTCCACCGCCAGCAAGGGACGCCCGCTCAACGCCGCCGCCATATACATGGTCACACTCGGCTGCACACAGGCCAACCGCTCGCTCAGCGTGGCAGAGATGTTCCTCTCCAACGACAGCCGCTATGCCCCCGACGGCATTGAGGACATACCCCATGCCGCCAGCAGCCAGCAGGCACCGGCCGACGTGCGCACCCTCGCCGGACAGCTGGTGCGCCGCAACGCATCCGGCCCCGAGGCCACACGCGGCCTGGCACCAGGCCTCTATGTCATAGGCTCGCGCAAGGTGCTGGTGAGGTAACCCCACCTGCCAACATGACGACGACAACCGAAAGCCCGATAACCACACTCACACGACAGCGCGCACTCCTGCAGATGGAGTATGCCTACGAGAAAGAAGAGTTCCAGCGCCTGACAGAAGCCACCGGCGTGGAGCGCAAGGTGCAGCGCGGCATGGCGTGGTACCCGCTCGCGATGGGCCGCGCCTACCACAACTCGCTCGACCAGTACGTGGTGGAGCTCACGCGCACCGCCCACACCGACGAGGACCACCTCTTCGAGCCAGGCAAGCCCGTTTGCTTCTTTTCGGAAGATGCCTCCGGTGACCTCCACGGCACCGGGGGCATGCTCCATTATTTCCGCTTCGTGGCGCAGGTGGCCTTTGTCGAGGCCGACCGCATGGTGGTGGCGCTGCCCACGCCCGATGCCGCCGAGCAGCTGCGCTCGGCCTACCGCCTCGGCGTGCAGCTCTACCTCGACGAGCAGACCTACCGCCTGATGTTCGAGGCCCTGGACGCCGTCATCGCCGCCAAGAGCGGCCGCCTGGCCGAGCTGCGCGAGATGTTCCACTCCACGCTCCCCGTGGGCAAGTTCACCTTTGCCCCCGTGCGCTTCCCCTGGCTCAACGCCAGCCAGCAGGCCGCCGTCAATGAGGTGCTGTGGGCCAAGGACGTGGCCGTGGTCCACGGCCCTCCCGGCACGGGCAAGACCACGACGCTCGTCGAGGCCATCTACGAGACCCTGCGGCGCGAGACACAGGTCATGGTGTGCGCGCAGTCCAACATGGCCGTCGATTGGATTGCCGAGAAGCTCGTGCAGCGCGGGGTGAGCGTCATGCGCATCGGCAACCCCACACGCGTCACCGACACCATGCTCGCCCACACCTACGAGCGGCGCTTCGAGAGCCACCCCCTCTACCAGGACCTCTGGGCCGCGCGGCGCGCCATACGCGACCTCTATGCCTCGCGCAGCGGCAGCCACGAGGCGCGCCACCAGAAGATAGCACGTCTGCGCGACCGCGTGGCCGACATGGAATACACCATCAACGAGGCCCTCTTTGCCGACACTAAGGTCATCGCATGCACCCTCGCCGGCAGCGCCAACCGCGTGCTCGACGGGCGCCGCTTTGGCACCCTGTTCATCGACGAGGCAGCACAGGCCCTCGAGGCCGCCTGCTGGATTGCCATACGCAAGGCCCACCGCGTGGTCCTCGCCGGCGACCACCGCCAGCTGCCGCCCACCATCAAGTGTCCGGAGGCCGCGCGCCAGGGTCTCGACCGCACGCTCATGCAGGCCATCGTGGAGCAGAAGCCGCGCGCCGTGTCGCTGCTGCGCGTGCAGTACCGCATGTGCGAGAGCATCATGCAGTTTCCCAACCGCGAGTTCTACGGCGGACAGCTCGAGGCCGCACCCGAGGTGAAGTACCGCGGCATCCTGGACTGGGACACCGCCATCGAGTGGACCGACACCGCCACAGCCACACCGCCACCGCCCGACACGCCGCCGGCAGCCGGCGCCAACGCCGCCCACGGCGGCGCTGCCGCCGGCCCCGACTATGCCGAGCGCGCTTCGGGGCTGTCGCGCGTCAACCCCGAGGAGGCACGCCTCACGCTGGCCACGCTGCGCCGCTACTTCGAGCGCATCGGCCGCGACCGCATCGAGCAGGAGAACATCGACGTGGGCATCATCTCGCCCTACAAGGGGCAGGTGCAGCTCCTGCGCCACCTCCTCAAGGCCGACCGCTGGTGGAAGCCCTTCCGCAGCCGCATCACCGTGAACACCGTCGATGGCTTCCAGGGCCAGGAGCGCGACGTCATCGTCATCAGCCTCGTGCGCAGCAACGACGATGGCGACATAGGCTTCCTGCGCGACCTGCGGCGCATGAACGTGGCCATCACACGCGCACGCATGAAGCTCATCCTCATCGGCGACCGCGCCACGCTGTGCCGGCACCCCTTCTACCGCCGCCTGGCCGACTACGTGGACGAGACCTACTGACACCGCCCGCCCACACCCCTGCGGCACCTGTTTTCTGCGGCTCCAATGCCCTGCCATTCTATTCCTTGCGCCTTAGCGCCCCATTTCGCGGGCGCTGGCTTCACTTTTTCCCCAATTCGCTTTTCTCTTTAGGCTTTTTTCCCTACCTTTGCGGCGCAAATCCACAGACACATGCCACCCGCCACCATGCTACGACAGACCCTCAGCGCCATGTTCATCGCCTTTGCAGCACTTTGTCTGCAGAGCTTCACACTCGTCATCGACGCCGGCCACGGGGGCAAGGACCCGGGAGCCTTGGGGCGCCGCGGCAAGGAGAAGAACATCAACCTGGCCGTGGCAAAAGCCCTGGGGCAGCTCGTGGAGAGCAACATGCCCGACGTGAAGGTGGTATATACGCGCAAGAGCGACGTCTTCGTGGAGCTCGACGAGCGCGCACGCATCGCCAACCGCGCCAAGGCCGACCTCTTCGTGAGCATACACACCAACGCCCTGCCCGGACGGGCACAGGGCCGCGGTTCGGAGACCTACACCCTCGGCATGCACCGCGCTGCCGACAACCTCGCCGTGGCCAAGCGCGAGAACTCCGTCATCACCCTCGAGCGCGACTACGAGAGCCGCTACGAGGGCTTCGACCCAAGCAGCGCCGAGAGCTACATCATCTTCGAACTCATGCAGGACGTCAACATGCAGCAGAGCGTGCGCCTGGCACAACTCGTGCAGCGACAGCTGCGCGCCGCCGGCCGCCCCGACAAGGGCGTGCACCAGGCCGGCTTCCTCGTGCTCAGGGCCACCTCCATGCCCTCGTGCCTCATCGAGCTGGGCTATATCACCACCCCCGCCGAGGAGGACTACCTCCTCTCCGACGCCGGCACGCGGCAGCTGGCCAAGGCCATCTACGAGGCCATACGCCAATACAAGAACTGACCAACCCCCTACCCCCCACACCCCACCTATGAAACTATCGCGCGAGACCAAGATTGGCATCGTGGGCGTCATCGCCCTGGCACTACTCTTCTACACCATCCAGTTCCTGCAGGGAGTCAACATCTTCAGCACCGCCGACAAGTACTACATCAACTTTGCCGATGCCAAGGGACTTGCCAAGAGCAGCCCCGTCTATGCCGACGGCTACAACGTGGGCATCGTCTCGTCCATCAGCTACGACACCGAGCGCCCGGGCAGCGGCGTCATCGTGGAGGTGAGCGTAGATCACGGCATGCGCATACCCGCCGGCACCGTGGCCGTGCTCGACGAGGCCATGCTTGGCGGCTGCACCCTCAACCTGCGCATGGGCAACAGCCCCGTGCAGCGCTTTGCCGTGGGCGACACCATCCCCAGCCAGAGCGCCAACGGCCTCATGGCCAAGGCCGCCAACCTCGTTCCCAAGCTCGAAGCCACGCTGGCCAAGGTCGATACGCTGCTCACCACCCTCAACGCCCTGGCCTCGGACCCCAACATACGCGCCATACTTGCTAACGCCAACACCCTGACCGCCAACCTCGACCGCAGCTCCGCACAGCTCAACACCCTCCTGGCCAACGACGTGCCGGCCATGGTGAAGACCTTCGACCAGGCCGGGCAGCACGTGACGGCGCTCACCGACACGCTGGCGGCCCTCGACCTCGCGGCCACGCTGGCGCACGTCGATGGCACGCTCCACTCCGTGCAGACGGCCGTGGAGCACCTCAACGACACCGACAACAGCCTGGGTCTGCTCCTCAACGACACCACCATCTACGGCGAGCTCAACCGCACCGTGACCGGCGCCGCCGACCTCCTCGAGGACATCAAGGCCCACCCCAAGCGCTACGTACACTTCTCCGTATTCGGCAAGAAGAACTGACACCCCCACCACACACACCATGACCGAACGCCTACGTCGCGAACTGGACACACTGCCCGTGGCAGACGTGGCCGGGCCGCTGCTCGCGGCGCTGCGCACAGGCCCCGCCGCCATCGTGACGGCAGCGCCGGGTGCCGGCAAATCCACCGTGCTGCCACTGGCCGTGCTCGACGCCCTGCCCCCCGGCGCCGGCAAGGTGGTTGTGCTCGAACCGCGCCGCGTGGCAGCGCGCCAGATTGCAGCGCGCATGGCGTGGCTGCTGGGCGAGGGCGTGGGCGACACTGTGGGCTACCGCGTGCGCCTCGAGAGCCGCGTGGGGCCGCACACACGCCTGGAGGTGGTGACGGAGGGCGTGCTCACGCGCATGCTGCTCGACGATGCCGCGCTGGAAGACGTGGCCGTGGTCATCTTCGACGAATTCCATGAGCGCAACCTCGCCACCGACGAGGCTTTTGCCCTCGTGCGCCAGTGCCAGGCCCTGCTGCGCGACGACCTGCGCGTGGTCATCATGTCGGCCACCATCGACACCGACGCACTGGCAGCGGCGCTCCACGCCCCCGTGCTGGCCAGCGCCGGACGCATGCACCCCGTGGAGGTGGTGCGCACGCCCGACGAGGCCGACGCCGCCAACGCCGCACAGCTCACGGCGCGCACCATCCTTGAGGCCCACCGCGACCACGAGGGCGACATCCTGGCCTTCCTGCCCGGCGAGGCCGACATACGCCGGGCGGCGACGCTGCTCGCCGACAGCCTCGGCGCCACGGCGATATACCCTCTCTACGGCCTTCTGCCGGCTGACGCCCAGGCCCGTGCCATCGCCCCGAGCCGCGCTGGCGAGCGCAAGGTGGTGCTGGCGACCCCCATCGCCGAGACGTCGCTCACCATCGAGGGTGTGCGCGTGGTGGTCGATAGCGGCCTGTGCCGCAAGATGGTGTTCGACGCGCGCAGCGGCCTGAGCCATCTACAGACGGTGCGCATCTCCATGGACATGGCCACACAGCGCACAGGACGCGCCGGGCGCGTGGCACCCGGCGTGTGCTACCGCCTGTGGAGCGCCGCCACCGAGGCGCGCATGGCGGCGGTGCGCACGCCCGAAATCCTCGACGCCGACCTCACACCACTGGTGCTCGACGCCGCCATCTGGGGCGAGCGCGACGTGCAGGCGCTGCCGTGGCTCACACCGCCACCCAAGGCCGCCGCCGCCCACGCCACGACGACGCTCGCCACGCTCGGCGCCATCGACGCCACGGGGCGCGCCACACCCATTGGGCGGCGCCTCGCACAGCTGCCCTGCCACCCACGCATAGCACGCATGCTCACCACCGCCGCCACGCCGGCGGCCAAGGCCCTCGCGGCCGACATCGCCGCCCTGCTCGAGGAGAAAGACCCGCTGGCGGGCGAGGCCGACGTGGACCTGGCGCTGCGCCTCGACGCACTGCGCCGCGAGCGCCGCAGCGCCACGCCCGGCCGCTGGGGGCGCATCGCGCGTCTGGCGCAGCAATATGCTGCGATGACCCATGCCACGCCCGACGACAGCCCGGCCAACCCCTACGAGGCCGGCGCGCTGCTGGCGGCGGCCTACCCGGAGCGCATCGGCCGTGCGCGCCAGGCGGGCATCGGGGTGTTCCAGCTCTCGGGCGGCGGCGAGGCCGTTGTGGACGGCAGCAGCCCCTTGGCGGCGGCCGAGTGGATTGTTGCCGCCGCGATGCACATGAAGACGGGCGGCGCCGGGCGCGTGTTCCTGGCGAGCATCGTCGATGGCGCCGACGTGGCATGTCTGGCCAGCGAGCGCGACGCCATCTTCTGGGACAGCCGCGCCGGGGCCGTGGTGGCGCGCCGCGAGACGCGCCTCGGAGCCATCGTGCTGGCCTTCAAGCCCCTGCAGGGCGATGTGAGCCAGGCCACACAGCGCGCCGTGAGCGACGCCATCGCGCGCAATGGTGCCGCCATGCTCGCCATCACCGACGAGGTGCAGCACATGCAGCGACGCATAGCCTTTGTGGCAGCACGCCACCCCGAACTCGAGCTGCCGCGCGTGGAGACGGACGCCATCTGCGCCGCCGCTCACGAGTGGGTGCCGCTCTTTGCCGCCAAAGCCACGACGGTGGCCGCGCTGCGGCGCATCGACATGTGCGACGTCGTGTGGAGCCGCCTCACCTACGAGCAGCAACAGGCCGTGGACCGCTGCGCACCCACCCACGTCACCGTGCCCACAGGCAGCCGCATACGCCTCGACTACCGCACCGGCGCCGAGGCCCCCGTGCTCAGGGTGCGCCTGCAGGAATGTTTCGGCATGGTGGCCACGCCGCTGGCCGACGGCGCCCCGGTGCTCATGGAGCTGCTCTCGCCGGGCTTCAAGCCCGTGCAGCTCACCACCGACCTGCCCAGCTTCTGGCACAC
>JAFSVI010000063.1 GCA_017445145.1 Bacteroidaceae bacterium
ATGAGGTCTGTTTTATCGACATACATGTATCCGCCTTCGCGTATGCGGCTGAAGGTCTGAATCCCCACAGGGTAACGTCTGTTCTGTACTTCCATAGTGCTTAGTGCTTTGAGTTTTCGGCACAAAGATAGGTATATTTCCCGAAACCTTGGCATGCAGGAGGCATTATTTCACTAACCAGCATGATTTTGCCCTTCCATTCCCGGATAATTCCCATTGAAGTTTAGCCTTTGTGGTTACTTGTGTTGCTGTGGACAATACACGCCCATGGCGACATGTTGGGTGGAATAGCCCATGGCACGTGGTGTGACTTGCCGCGGCACATGGTGTAACTTGCCGCGGCGTGGGTTGTTTCATACCGCGGATATTTCATTTTTTATTTCTGACTTTAGTATTTTACATACACATTTACCACGTAATCTACAGAAACACAATCTATTATCCTGTGTATGTAAATAGGTGTAGGCCAGTTGTTAACAGCTGTTAATTATGCTGGTAACTATATGATATAAAGTTGTGTAGCCTGTGTATGTAAAATGTGTGTGTAAGGTGGGGTAAAACCCTTGTTTTCGGTGAAATCGTGCAAATAATTGTCAGATTTGTGCATATTCCGGTGCAATTTGCGTGGGCGTGGCGGTGTGAGTGGCTGTGGGATGGATTTGTTTTTGGGGTGGGCGGGATGTACGCATACAAAAAAAGGTGGTGAGGCCGTGCGGGCCTCACCACCTTAAATGGTGTAATTCACTACCTTAGTCGGCGAGCTTAGCCTTGATGAACTCGCGGTTGAGGCGGGCTATGTTGGCTATGGTCTCGTTCTTGGGGCACACGGCCTCGCAGGCGCGGGTGTTGGTGCAGTTGCCGAAGCCCAGCTCGTCCATCTTGGCCACCATGGTCTTGGCGCGGCGTGCAGCCTCGGGGCGTCCCTGCGGCAGCAGCGCGAGCTGGCTGACCTTGCTGGATACGAAGAGCATGGCGGAGCCGTTCTTGCAGGCGGCAACGCATGCTCCGCATCCGATGCAGCTGGCGCAGTCCATGGCCTCGTCGGCATCCTGCTTGGGGATGAGGATGGCGTTGGCGTCCTGTGCTTGGCCGGTGCGTATGGTGGTGTAGCCCCCGGCCTGGATGATCTTGTCGAAGGCGTTGCGATCGACCATGCAGTCCTTGATGACGGGGAAGCCGGCCGAGCGCCAAGGCTCGACGGTGATGGTCTCTCCGTCCTTGAAGCGCCGCATGTAGAGCTGGCAGGTGGTGGCACCGCGCTCGGTCTTGCCGTGGGGTGTGCCGTTGATGTAGAGTGAGCACATGCCGCAGATGCCCTCGCGGCAGTCGTGGTCGAAGACGAAGGGTTCCTTTCCGGCCTCAATGAGTTCCTCATTCATGATGTCGAGGGCCTCGAGGAAGGAGGTGTCGTCGGGAATGTTCTTCAACAGGTGTGTGTCGAAGTGGCCCTTTGCCTTGGGGCCGTCCTGTTTCCAGAACTTGATGGTTACACTTATATTCTTAGCCATATCGGACCCACCCCCCGCCCTCCCTAAAGGGAGGGAGTAGAATGTTTATGGGGGTGATATTCTACTATCGTTAATAATGTTTGAAAGGTGACCACCCTCCCCCTTTAGGGGGAGTGAGGAGGGGGTCCTAATTCTTGTAGTTACGGGTTTGAACTTTGATAGCCTCATATTCGAGGGGTTCCTTGATGAGCTCGGGGTCCTTGCCTTCGCCCTGGTACTCCCAGCAGCCGACGTAGAAGTAGTTCTCGTCGTCGCGCTTGGCCTCGCCCTCCTCCGTCTGGTACTCCTCGCGGAAGTGGCCGCCGCAGCTCTCGTTGCGCGAGAGGGCGTCGTGGGCCACCAGCTCGCCCATGGTGAAGAAGTCGCGCAGGTGTATGGCTTTGTCGAGCTCGATGTTGAGCCCCTCCTTGGTGCCGGGCACGAAGAGGTTGGTGTCGAACTCCTTCTGCAGCTCGCGCATCTTCTGGATGCCGGTCTTGAGGCCCTCGGCCGTGCGGCCCATGCCTACGTATTCCCACATGATGTGGCCCAGCTCCTTGTGGATGCTATCGACGGAGCGCTTGCCCTTGATGCTGAGAAGGCGTGTGAGTTCGGCATCGACGGCCTTCTCCGCAGCCTCGAACTCGGGCAGGTCGGTGGAGATGCGCGGCCAGATGGCCTGGTCGGCGAGATAGTTCTGGATGGTGTAGGGGAGTACGAAGTAGCCGTCGGCCAGGCCCTGCATGAGTGCGCTGGCGCCGAGGCGGTTGGCTCCGTGGTCGGAGAAGTTGCACTCGCCGATGGCGAAGAGTCCGGGTATGGTTGTCTGCAGCTCGTAATCGACCCACACGCCGCCCATGGTGTAGTGGATGGCGGGGTATATCATCATGGGCTTGTAGTACTTCACGCCGTTGATCTCATTGGCCAGGTCGCCAGGATAGACGTCGGTGATCTCCTCGTACATGTCGAAGAGGTTGCCGTAGCGCTGCTTCATGGCGTCGAGGCCCAGGCGGTTGATGCTCTCGGAGAAGTCGAGGAACACAGCCAGGCCGGTGTTGTTCACGCCGAAGCCCTTGTCGCAACGCTCCTTGGCGGCGCGGCTGGCCACGTCGCGCGGCACGAGGTTGCCGAAGGCCGGGTAGCGACGCTCCAGATAGTAGTCGCGGTCCTCCTCGGGGATTTCCCAGCCCTGGAGGGTGCCGGCCTGCAGCTTCTTGGCGTCCTCGAGCTTCTTGGGCACCCAGATGCGGCCGTCGTTGCGCAGCGACTCAGACATGAGTGTGAGCTTGGACTGCTTGTCGCCGTGGACGGGGATGCAGGTGGGGTGAATCTGCACGTAGGAGGGGTTGGCCATGTAGGCGCCCTTGCGGTAGCACTGCACGGCGGCCGTGCAGTTGCAGCCCATGGCGTTGGTCGAGAGGAAGTAGGCGTTGCCGTAGCCTCCGGTGGCGATGACGACGGCGTTGGCGGAGAAGCGCTCCAGCTTGCCGGTGACGAGGTTCTTGGCGATGATGCCGCGTGCGCGGCCATCGACGATGACCACATCCTCCATCTCATAGCGCGTGTAGAGCTTCACCTTGCCCGTCTGCACCTGTGCGGAGAGCGAGCTGTAGGCGCCGAGCAGCAGCTGCTGGCCCGTCTGGCCCTTGGCGTAGAAGGTGCGGCTCACCTGTGCGCCGCCGAACGAGCGGTTGGCCAGCATGCCGCCGTACTCGCGTGCGAAGGGCACACCCTGGGCCACACACTGGTCGATGATGTTGTTTGACACCTCGGCCAGACGATAGACGTTGGCCTCGCGGGCGCGGTAGTCACCGCCCTTGACGGTGTCGTAGAAAAGGCGATACACCGAGTCGCCGTCGTTCTGATAGTTCTTGGCGGCGTTGATGCCGCCCTGGGCGGCGATGGAGTGGGCGCGGCGTGGCGAGTCCTGAATGCAGAAGTTATACACGTTGAAGCCCATCTCGGCCAGGGAGGCAGCGGCGCTGGCGCCTGCCAGTCCCGTTCCGACGACGATGACATCGAGCTTCAGTTTGTTCTTGGGGTTCACCAGGCGCTGGTGGGCCTTGAAGTTGGTCCATTTCTCAGCCACTGCTCCCTCGGGTATCTTTGAGTTGACTTTCTTAACTTGTTCTGACATAGCTGTAAGAGATTTTTTGAGGTTGTAGGGGGTTCGAGGTTAAGAGGTTAGCCGCAGATGGGGGCGTCGCCCCAGATGGCGAACTTCAGGACGACGATGGCGAACATCAGGATGACGACTGACGACCAGATGAAGCTGATGCACTGCCAGCGGTTGTGCCATATCTTGCCGCTCCAGCCAAAGGTCTGGATGGCGCTCCAGATGCCGTGGTTCATGTGGAACCAGATGGCGCAGAACCACACCAGGTAGAGGCAGACGTAGAGGACGTGCATCGGAGCGTCGTGGAACGTATAGACGATCCAGCCATAGCCGTCGGCTGCCGTCAGGGCCTGGCCGCCGGCGAACTCGATGGGCTTCTCCATGATCTCGGCCCACTGCATGTGGTACCAGAAGTTGGCCAGGTGCAGGATGAGGCCGCAGCAGATGATGAAGCCCAGCAGAAGCATGTTCTGGCTGTACCACTCCACCTTCTCGGGCTTGTCGGTGACGGCATAGGAGTCGGTGCCGCGGGCCTTCTTGTTCTGCAGCGTGAGGATGATGGCGAAGACGAAGTGCAACACCATGAGCGCTGCCAGACCTACGGTGGCAACCAGTGCGTACCAGTTGGCGCCGAGGAACTCACAAATCATGTTGTAGCCCTCAGCGCTGAAGAGGGCTACGACGTTCATGCTCGCATGGAACGTCAGGAAGAGAACGAGCGCCAAGCCTGTGACGGCCATGACTACTTTTCTTCCGATGGAGGAATCAATTAACCACATAAAAAAAGGATTAGAGTAATTAAAATTAGGTATATATGCGTCAAATATGGCGCAAAAATACTTCTTTTCAGTGATAGGACAAAGGAAAATGCCCTTTTTTTTCTCTACACATGCCGCCTTTTGCTCCAATGCCCACCGCCAGCGCCTCGCTGCGTGGCTTCGGGCCTCACTTCTATCGCCTTTGCTTGCGGCAGTTAAAGTTAAAGCACAACATTAACGCACAAACGCCCACAGCTATAGGTGATTGCAATTTTTTTTGAAAAATATTCCAACAAACATTGCTCGTAATTGGAATAAAATTTGTACTTTCGCGCCATGGAATCAGCCATTTATCACACAAGCGTCATGCTCTTGCCCTCAGTGGAGGGGCTAAACATCAAGGCTAATGGCGTTTACGTGGATGCTACACTCGGCGGCGGCGGCCATAGTCGTGAGATTTTGAGCCGCCTCGGTAGCGAGGGAAGGCTGTTCAGCTTCGACCAGGACGAGGATGCCATCTCGCGGTGCGGGAGCGGCGACCGGCGCTGGCAGCTCGTGCGTAGCAACTTCCGCTACCTCCACAACTGGATGCGCTACTACGGCATCGACGCCATCGACGGCCTGCTGGCCGACCTCGGCGTGTCGGGCCACCACTTCGACGATGCGTCGCGAGGCTTCAGCTACCGCCAGGATGCCCCCTTGGACATGCGCATGAACCAGCGTGCGAGGAGCAGCGCTGCCGACGTGGTGAACAGCTACACTGCCGATCAGCTGGCAGACATCTTCCGCCTCTACGGCGAGCTCAAGCAGGGACGCCGACTGGCGGCTGCGCTGGTGGCAGCGCGCACGCGCAAGCCCGTGGCCACTACTGGCGAGCTGGCGGCCATCGTCTCCCCGCTGCTGGGGCGCGACCGCGAGAGCAAGGACCTGGCACGGGTGTTTCAAGCGTTGCGCATAGAGGTTAACCATGAGATGGATGCCTTGCGCGACCTGTTGCGCAGCGCCACATCGCTTCTCCGCCCCGGAGGGCGTCTCGTGGTGATGAGCTACCACTCGCTCGAGGACCGCCTCGTGAAGAACACCATGCGTGCGGGCAACGCCGAGGGCATCGTCGAGCAGGACATCTACGGCCGCAGCGCGGCTCCATTGCGCGCCATAGGCAAGGCTGTGGGGCCCACGCCGGAGGAGATGGCCGCCAACCCCCGCAGCCGCAGCGCCAAGCTGCGCGTGGCGGAGAAGGTGTGAGCGCCACGGTCGGGGGGCTGTTACTGCCACGGCCAGGCAAACGCGACCTACGGGTGGGGCTGGACACAGACTGACATACCGCGCTTTGCGCGCGTACATAAATATATAATAAGGAGTAGAAAAAGCAATATGCGAAAGAACGACGCAACAGTTGCCAGCGAGGATACCCTCGCGGGCACACCACATGTCACAGGCAATGACGTCGCCGCCGTGGTATGGAGAGCCGACGGCGAGGAGGCTGACGGCGAGCAGACACTCGCCGTCAGCAACCAGGACCTTGCCGATGGCGGCGACCCGGATGCTGCCGACGGCGACTTGGCCAGCACAACCGACGCCAGTGGCGAGGCTCCCGTTGCTGACAGCACGGCTGTGGGCGATGCCGACGTGCCCGAAGCCATTGTGGCCGAAGAGCCGCGCCACTCGGCCTGGAAGGTGTTCTCCTCGGAGGACCTGCCCCAGCTCTCGCTGCGCGAAATCCTCGGTGGCGACTACCTCATCAAGAGCTTCCTGCGCGAGAACATCTGGTTCATACTCTTCCTCGTGGCGCTGGCCGTGGGCTACATCACCAACCGCTACCTGGCGCAGCAAGAGGTGATTGAGGAGGCACGCCTGCGCAAGGAACTCGTTGACATGAAATACTTTGCACTGACGCAAGGCGCGCAGCTGACCATGCGCTCGCGCCAGAGCAACATCGAACGGCAGCTGCTGCAGAATGGCGACAGCCTCCTGCGAGCCGCCATAGACCCGCCTTACATCATACGCCACAAATAACGCCGCGCCATGGACTTCAACAGCAAGAACACACTGCCACGCTACCTCTTCATCATCATACCGATGACGCTCGTGGGCCTCGCCGTCATCGGCAAGGCTGCATTCGAGATGACCGCACGCAGCGACTACTGGGAGCGCGTGCGCAAGCGCCTGGAGAAGCAGCAGCGCGACATACCCGCCATACGCGGCAACATCTACTCGGCCGACGGACAGCTCATGGTGGGGTCGCTGCCTGTCTATAACCTGCGCATGGACTTCGTCATACAGGACCCCAGCGAGAAAGCCGTGGAGAAACGACGCCACAGCCGCGACACCCTGTGGGCTGCCAAGAAGGACAGCTTCTGCATGGGGCTGCACGAACTCTTCCCCGAGAAGAGCGCCAAGGAGTACATGCAGCTCATCGAGTCCCACTGGACGAGTCGACGCCGCAACCTGCTCATTGCGCGCAACGTGTCGTATATCAAGTACAAGCAGTGCATGGATTTGCCCTACGCCAAGGCCGGAGCCATAGCCACGGGCTTCTATGCCGAACCCGTGCCACAGCGACGCAAACCCTACGGGTCGCTCGCCAGCCGCGTGCTCGGCACCTATGACGCCCTTGCCGACTCGGCGCGCAACGGCCTGGAGTTTGCCTACGACAGCATCCTGCGCGGCGTCAATGGCAAGAAACATCTTGAGAAGGTGCGCAACAGGTGGATGGACCGCACGGACATCGAACCCATCGACGGGTGCGACATCATCACCACGCTCGACGTGGGCATGCAGGACGCGGCAGAGAAGATTCTCAGCCGCAAGCTCGCGGAACTCGATGCCGAGATTGGAGTGGTGGTGCTCATGGAAGTGAAGACCGGCGACGTCAAGGCCCTCGTCAACCTGGTGCGCACGGCGCCCGGCGAGTACCGCGAAGGGGCCAACTATGCGCTCACGGCACTGTGGGAACCCGGCTCCACGTTCAAGACGGCATCCATGATGGTGGCTCTGGAGGACGGCGTCGTCAAGCGCGGCGACATGATCGACACCGGCAACGGCACATGGCCCATGCACGGCCGCACGATGAAAGACCACAACTGGATACGTGGTGGCTACGGGCGCATCAGCGTCGATGAATGCCTGATGTACTCGTCCAACGTGGGCGTGAGCCGCATCATCGACAATGCCTACCACGACCATCCCGAGAAATACGTCGATGGCCTCTACCGCGAGGGCGTCGGCGTGGGCTTCGACATGCAGATCCCCGGCGCCGCAAAACCCAATGTGCGGCGCCCCAAGCCCAACGACCCTTATTGGTACAAGACCACACTGGCCTGGATGAGCATAGGCTACGAGACCCAAATCCCACCCATATACACGGCCACGTTCTACAACGCCATCGCCAACAACGGACGCATGGTCAAGCCGCGATTCGTCAAGGAGATACGCAAGGACGGCATCACATACGAGGAGTTTCCCGTCGAGGTCATCAAGGAGCGCATCTGCAAGACCAGCACGCTGCGCGACATACACGCCATACTGGAGCGCGTCGTCAACGACCCCAAGGGCCTGGGACGCAAGGCCGGCAGCAAGCTCTTCAAGGTGTGTGGCAAGACGGGCACGGCACAGGTGGCCGACCGCGAGGGGGGCTACCACAGCGGCCGCTCGCGCTACATGGTGAGCTTTGCCGGCTACTATCCCAGCGAGAAACCTCGCTACACATGCCTCGTGTGTATCAAGAAAGCCGGCCTGCCGGCCTCCGGCGGCGGACATGCCGGGCCGGTGTTCAGCGAGCTGGCCCACTACGTGATGTCGCAGGGCGTGTATAAGGAGGTCGATGCCGCCTTCGACAGCACCTCCGTTGTGCGCCCCGCCAACCATGTCGATGAAATCATAGCCACGGCACGCAAGCTGCCGATGGCCGAGACACCCGACGTCGTGGGCCTTGGAGCCAAGGACGCCGTGGAGCTGCTCGAGGCCCGCGGCTATGCCGTGCGCATCCACGGCCGCGGCCGCGTGGTGGGGCAGAGCATACGCGCCGGCTCGCCAGTGGTGAGGGGCAAGACCATCACGCTGGAGCTGCACATGCCCCGCACCCCGTGACCCCCATCCAAGCACCAAGTGGCCCCCATCCACGCACGCCGTGGCCTACATCCAAGCAACAAAAGAAATCCAACGATATGAAACTCTCACAACTTCTTCAGGGCGTTGACCCCATCCAGCTCCTCGGCACGACCGACGTGGAGGTGACGGACATCGCCATCGACTCGCGCCAGGCCCAGCCCGGCACCTTGTTCTGTGCCATGCGAGGCACGCAGACCGACGGCCACCGTTTCATCCCCAAGGCCGTGGAGCAGGGAGCATCCGTCGTGGTGTGCGAGACGCTCCCCGACGACATTGCCGACGGGGTCACCTACGTCCGCGTGGCCGACACCGAGGCGCTCATAGGCCCACTGGCCACCACCTTCTTCGGCGACCCAACGTCGCAGCTCGACCTCATCGGTGTCACCGGCACCAACGGCAAGACCACCACCGCCACCTTGCTCTACAACATGTTCCGACGCTTCGGCTACAAGTGCGGACTCGTATCCACCGTGTGCAACTACATCGACGGCTGCCCGCTGCCCACTGACCACACCACACCCGACCCCGTCACCCTCAACCGTCTGCTCGGTCAGATGGCCGACGCCGGGTGTGCATACGTGTTCATGGAGGTCAGCTCCCACAGCGTGGCGCAGAAGCGCATCGGCGGCCTGCGCTTTGCCGGGGGCATATTCACCAACCTCACCCGCGACCACCTCGACTACCACAAGACCGTCGAGGCATACCGCGACGCCAAGAAGGCTTTCTTCGACATGCTGCCCGACGATGCCTTTGCCGTGACCAATGCCGACGACCGCAACGGCATGTTCATGGTGCAGAACTGCCGCGCACGCGTCATCACCTACTCGCAGATGGGCGTGGCAGACCATCGCGCACGCATCCTCGAGGAGAGCTTCGACGGCATGGACCTCGACCTCGACGGCCGTCAGGTGTTTGTGCAGTTCATAGGGCGCTTCAACGTCTCCAACCTGCTGGCTGTATATGCGGCGGCGCTGGCCATGGGGGCCAAGAGCGACGAGGTGCTGGTGGCGCTGAGCGCACTGCGACCCGTCAACGGCCGCTTCGAGACCATACGCTCGGCCAGCGGCGTGACGGCCATCGTGGATTATGCCCACACACCCGACGCCCTCGACAACGTGCTTGCTACCATCAACGACATACTGCGCCGACCGGGACGCTGCATCACCGTGTGCGGCGCCGGGGGCAACCGTGACAAGGGCAAGCGACCCCTCATGGCGCAGAGCGCCGTGCGCGCCTCCGACCGCGTCATCATCACCTCCGACAATCCCCGCTTCGAGGAGCCGCAGGACATCATCAACGACATGCTTGCGGGCCTCACGCCCGACGACATGCGCAAGGTGGTGGCCATTGCCGACCGCCGCGAGGCCATACGCACTGCCGCCATGCTCGCACAGCCTGGCGACGTCATCCTCATTGCCGGCAAGGGCCATGAGGACTATCAGGAGGTCAAGGGCGTGAAACACCATTTCGACGACCACGAGGTCGTGCGCGAGGCGTTCGGGATACGGGCTCAGTGAGAAATGAGAAATGAGAAGTGAGAAGTGAGAAATGAGAAGTGATACCTATGAGGTTTCAAGGAAGTTCAACCATAGACATATAAGACTATTAGACATGAGATACGATGACGGCGGTCCTCTGAAGACCAAATCTATGGACTTCAGTGTTCGCATCTACAATCTTGGAAGGCTTCTCAACAGCAGGGGAGAACAAACACTTCGCGGACAGGTGGTGCGGGCGGGAACATCAATAGGAGCCAATATCTCTGAGTCCCGCCGCGCAGAATCACTCGCAGACTTTATCCACAAGCTGTCCATCGCCCAGAAGGAATGCGAGGAAACACGCTACTGGCTGGAGCTGCTATCCAAAATTGGCCTCATTACTGAAGCCGAATACCAATCTATTGACACAGACGCGGCCGAGATTGACCGTATTCTATCTGCAAGCATTAATACCGCCAAAGGACGGAATAAGGACTGATTCCAAAAAACTATCACTTCTCACTCCTCACTCCTCACTTCTCACTTCTTACTCCTCACTCCCAACTTCTCACTTCTCACTTCTCACTTCTCACTCCTCACTCCCTACTTCTCACTTCTCACTTCTCACTAAAAAAACGTACACACTTCATGCTATACTATCTCTTCCGATACCTCAGCGAGTTTGGCATCTCCGGCTCACACATGTGGAGCTACATCTCGTTCCGTGCACTGCTGACGCTGGTGCTCTCGCTCATCATTGCTGCCTGGTTCGGCGAGTGGTTCATCAAGTTCATGCGCCGACGCAAGCTCAGCGAGGCGCAGCGCTCGGCCGACATAGACCCCTATGGTGTCGATAAAGTCGGTGTGCCGTCGATGGGCGGCGTCATCATCATCGTGGCCACCATAGTGCCATGCCTGCTCTTCGGCCGCCTGCGCAACATCTACATGCTGCTCATGCTGGCCACCGTCGTGTGGTTCGGCCTCCTGGGCTTCTGGGACGACTACACAAAGATGAAACGCTCGAAGGACGGCATCAGCCCCATCTACAAGCTCGGAGGCCAGGCCGTGTTCGGCCTCATCGTGGGCCTCGTGCTGTGGGCCAGCCCCGACGCCGTCATCCGCGAGAACATCAAGACCGAGAAGCAGAACGGCGTGGAGGTGGTGACCCACAAGAGCGACCCCGTGAAGAGCACGCTCACCACCATACCCTTCGTCAAGAACAACAACCTCGACTACTCGGCACCCTTCTCCGCCCTTGGCGACTGGAAAGGCGCGGCCGGGTGGGTGCTCTTCGTGCTCGTGACCACCTTCGTGGTGATGGCCGTGAGCAACGGTGCCAACCTCAACGACGGCATGGACGGCATGTGTGCCGGCAACTCCGCCGTCATGTGCCTGACGCTGGGCATCCTGGCCTACGTGTCGAGCCACATCAACCTTGCGGCCTACCTCAACATCATGTACGTGCCGGGCAGCGAGGAGCTGGTGATATTTCTCCTCGCCTTCGTAGGGGCGCTCATAGGCTTCCTCTGGTACAATGCCTATCCGGCCCAGATCTTCATGGGCGACACGGGCAGCCTGGCCATTGGCGGCGTCATCGCCGTGACGGCAGTCATCATCCACAAGGAGCTGCTCATACCCGTCATCTGCTTCGTGTTCCTCATGGAGAGCATCAGCGTGCTGCTGCAGACCAACTATGCACGCTATGGCAACAAGCGCGGGCTGAAGCTGCGTGTGTTCAAGCGCGCGCCGCTCCACGACACCTTCCGCGTGGCTCCCGGCCAGCTCCCGGCCAACTTCAAGGTGCTCCTCAACTGGCCCAAGGGCTGCTGGCTGGAGTCCAAGATCACCGTGCGTTTCTGGATCATCACCATCATGATGTGTGCGCTGGCGGTGGTGACGCTCAAGATAAGGTGAGAAGTGCGGAGCGAGGAGCATCGGGCGAGAGCCTATATGCATAATATAATAAGGAGTAGAATATATCATATAATAAGGAGTAGAATATGAACAACCGAATAGTTATCTTAGGAGCCGCAGAGAGCGGCGTGGGCGCTGCCGTGCTGGCCAAGAAGCAGGGCTTCGACACCTTCGTCTCCGACGGCGGCACAATCAAGCCCCGCTACAAGGAGATGCTCGATGCCCGAGGCATCAGCTACGAGGAGGGAGGCCACACCGAGGCTCTCATCCTCAGCGCCGGCGAGGTCATCAAGAGTCCCGGCATACCCGACACGGCCCCCATGGTCGTCAAGGTGAAGGCTGCCGGCATCCCCATCATCAGCGAGATTGAGTTTGCCGGGCGCTACACCGACTCGAAGATGATATGCATCACCGGCTCCAACGGCAAGACCACCACCACGAGCCTCATATACCACATCTTCTGCCGCGCCGGCTACGACGTGGGCCTCGCCGGCAACATAGGCCGAAGCCTGGCCCTGCAGGTGGCCGAGGAGCCGCATGCCTACTACGTCATCGAACTCAGCAGCTTCCAGCTCGACAACATGTACGACTTCCGCGCCAACGTGGCCGTGCTGCTCAACATCACCCCCGACCACCTCGACCGCTACGACGGCAAGATGCAGAACTACACCGATGCCAAGATGCGCATCATCCAGAACCAGACCAAGGACGACGCCTTCGTTTATTGGAACGAGGACCCCATCATCGCTGCCGAGCTGAAGAAATACCACATCGAGAGCCGCCTCTGCCCCTTCAGCATCATCAAGAAGGAGGGCATGATAGGCTACATCGCCGACGGAGAGTACGTCATCGAGCGCCCCACGCCATTCAACATGGAGCAGGAAGCACTCGCCCTGCGCGGCAAGCACAACATGTACAATTCCTTGGCCGCAGGCATCGCCGCCGACCTCAGCGGCATCAGCAACGATGCCATACGCGAGGGGCTCAGCACCTTCGAGGGCGTGGAGCACCGCCTGGAGCACGTCTGCCGCGTGCGCGGCGTGGAGTATGTCAACGACTCCAAGGCCACTAACGTCGATGCCTGCTGGTATGCCCTCGAGAGCATGACGACACCCACGGTGCTCATCCTCGGCGGCCTGGACAAGGGCAACGATTACGAGGCCATCCGTGACCTGGTGGTGGAGAAGTGCCGCGCGCTGGTGTTCCTCGGCGTCGATAACAGCAAGCTGCACGCCTTCTTCGACCCGCTGGGCCTGCCCACCGTGGAGACACACTCCATGCGCGAGTGCATGGACGCCTGCTACCGCCTGGCCCAGCCCGGCGACACGGTGCTGCTCTCGCCCTGCTGCGCCAGCTTCGACCTCTTCCGCAACATGGAGGACCGCGGCGAGCAGTTCAAGGCCATAGCGCGCAGCCTGTAGTGAGCTACCATTTTACCATTTACCATTTACTATTTACCATTCACCCTTTGGCCCTACGGCATCAACACCTGATTAGACTATGTCATCCGCTCCCCGCTTCAACTTCGCCCGCCTCTTCGACGGCGACAAGGTCATTTGGATGGTGCTCTTCTTCTGCTGCATCGTCTCCGTGCTTGAGGTATATAGCGCTTCGAGCAACATGAGCTACGAGAAGGGCAACTTCTGGTCGCCGGTGCTCATGCACTCGCTCTACATCGGCATCGGCCTCCTCGTGGCGTGGGTCGTTCACCGCATACCCTGCCGCTTCTTCGGCTGGATTGTCGTGGCAGGCCCCATCGTGAGCATTGTCATGCTCGTGGCGGCCTACTTCTATGGCGCTGTCAACGAGACCCACCGCTTCATCCCCATCCTGGGCATCTCCTTCCAGCCCTCGGAGATTGCCAAGGGGTCGTTAGTGGTCGTGGTGGCATGGCTGCTGAGTGTGTTGCGCGACGACCACGGCGCCACGTCGCCGGCCTTCAGGTGGATTATGGGCTTCACCATCTTGTTCTGCGTGCTCATCGTGCCCGAGAACCTGTCCACGGCCGCCATCCTCTTCCTGGTGGTGATGATGATGATGTTCATAGGCCATGTGCCATGGCGCCTGATGGGGCCGCTCATCGGCGTGCTCACCCTTGGTGCCGCACTGGGCTATGCCGTGCTCACCCTCACACCCACGGAGACCATGGAAAAGCTCGACGACGTGCCCGTGCTCAAGCGTCTGCCCACCTGGGCCCACCGCGTGCGCGACCATGTGGAGTTCCCGGCCGACCCCGACTCGTTCGACATCTCCACCAACCCACAAATCGTGCAGTCGCACATCGCCATCGCCACGTGCAACATCATCGGCCGCGGGCCGGGCAACAGCACCGTGCGCGACTTCCTGCCGCAGGCCTACTCCGACTTCATCTTCGCCATCATCATCGAGGAGCTTGGGCTGGCGGGTGCCGTGTTCATCGTCATGCTCTACATCACCCTCCTGTACCGGGCGGCGCGCATCGCCGGGCGCTGTGAGAAGAACTTCCCGGCCTTCATCATCATGGGTCTGGCGTTGCTCATCGTCACGCAGGCCCTCGTCAATATGTGTGTCGCCGTGGGCATCATGCCCGTGACGGGGCAGCCGTTGCCGCTCATCAGCCGCGGCGGCTCGTCGATGATGGTCAACTGCGCCTACATCGGCATGATGCTCTCCATAAGCCGTTCGGCGCGTCTCACCCCCGAGCCGACGGCCACCAAGTCGGGCATCGTATAACCACTGTCAACAGCCAAAAGCATAAATCAATGAAAGTCATCATCAGCGGCGGTGGCACCGGAGGCCACATCTTCCCAGCCCTGAGCATAGCCAATGCCATCAAGGGGCTGCGCCCGGAGGCGGAGATACTCTTCGTCGGAGCCGAGGGGCGCATGGAGATGCAGCGTGTGCCGGCCGCAGGCTACACCATCGTCGGCCTGCCCGTGGCAGGCTTCGACCGCCAGCATCTGCTGCGCAACGTCGTCGTGCTGTGGAAGCTTCTGCGCAGCCGCATCAAGGCGCGCCGCATCGTGCGCGAGTTCCGCCCCGATGTGGCCGTCGGTGTGGGCGGCTATGCCAGCGGCCCCACGCTCAACGTGGCCCAGAGCATGGGCATCCCCACGCTGCTGCAGGAGCAGAACTCCTACGCCGGCGTCACCAACAAGCTCCTGGCCAAGGGTGCCAGCCGCATCTGCGTGGCCTACGAGGGCATGGAGCGTTTCTTCCCGGCCGAGAAGATCATGCTCACGGGCAACCCCGTGCGCCAGGCCCTCACCGCCTGCCGCCTCACGCGCTCCGAGGCCGTGGCGAAGCTGGGCTTCGACCCCGTGCGTCCCACGGTGCTCATCATCGGCGGCAGCCTTGGCGCGCGTTCCATCAACGAGAGCGTGATGGCGGCGCTGGCGGACATTGAGCAGGGCGGCGTGCAGTTCGTGTGGCAGACGGGTGGCTACTATTTCGAGGACATCAAGCAGCGGCTCTCCGCGCGCGGCTGCCCACCCAACCTCAAGGTCACCGACTTCATCAGCCACATGGACGAGGCCTACCGCGCCGCCGACCTCGTCATCAGCCGCGCCGGCGCCAGCAGCATCTCCGAGCTGTGCCTGCTGGGCAAGGCGTCCATCCTTGTGCCGTCGCCCAACGTGGCCGAAGACCACCAGACCCACAACGCCATGGCCCTCGTCGGCCGCGATGCCGCCATCCTCGTCCGCGATGCCGACGCTGCCGCCACGCTCATCCCCACGGCCCTTGCCGCCGCCAAGGACCACGCGCTGCTGCGCCGTCTCTCGGCCAACGCCAAGGCCATGGCCTTGGCCGACTCGGCCGAGGTCATCGCCAAGGAGGTCATCAAGCTGTGCGAGACCCGCGCCGCAGACAGCGCTGCGCGGCGCTGACGCCCCCGGCCTCCCGGTCAACCAATTATCACTTCATCAGCAATCATCAATCTATGGCAGACAATACATCCCATCAGTCAGCGGCCCCCACGCCCGCCGCCACACCCGCCACATCCGGCGAGGTGGCTGCCGTCTATTTCGTGGGCATCGGCGGCATCGGCATGAGCGCCATAGCGCGCTACTTCCTCCAGCGCGGCCTCGCCGTGGCCGGCTACGACCGCACCCCCACCGCCCTGACGCGCGACCTCGAGGCCGAGGGAGCCGACATCCACTACACCGACGACGTGGCCCTCATCCCCGCCGCCTTCCGCGACGCCGCACACACGCTCGTGGTCTATACCCCCGCCGTGCCGGCCGACCACAGCGAGCTGCTCTTCTTCCGCCAGGGCGGCTTCGACATCCAGAAACGCGCACAGGTGCTGGGCACGCTCACGCGCTCCCACCGCGGGCTGTGTGTGGCCGGCACCCACGGCAAGACCACCACCTCGAGCATGGTGGCCCACATCCTGCATCAGAGCCACGTCCGTTGCAACGCCTTCCTGGGCGGCATCACCAAGAACTATGGCACCAACTACCTGCTGGCTCCCGACAGCGACTACGTGGTCATCGAGGCCGACGAGTTCGACCGCTCGTTCCACCACCTGCTGCCATGGGCCACGGCCATCACCGCCACCGACCCCGACCACCTCGACATCTATGGCACCGAGGAGGCATATCTCGAGAGCTTCCGCCACTACACCGAACTCGTGCAGCCCGGCGGGGCGCTCATCCTCCATGCCGGCCTCAAGCTGCGCCCCAACCCCCAGCCGGGCGTGACCACCTACACCTACAGCCGCGACGGCGGCGACTTCCACGCCGCCAACGTGCGCATCGGCGGCGGCGAGGTGTGCTTCGACCTCGTCTCGCCCATCGCCGACGTACCCGGCATCAGCCTCGGCGTGCCTGTGGCCATCAACATCGAGAACGGCATCGCCGCCATGGCCCTGGCACAGCTGGCCGGAGCCACGCCCGACGAGCTGCGCCGTGCCATGGCCTCGTTCAGCGGTGTGGAGCGCCGCTTCGACTTCCGCGTGCGCACCCCGCAGCGCGCCTATCTCAGCGACTATGCCCACCACCCCGAGGAGCTGCGCCAGTGCATACAGAGCATCCGCGAGGTGTATCCCGGCCGTCGCCTCGTGGGCATCTTCCAGCCGCACCTCTACACCCGCACACGCGACTTCTACCGCGAGTTTGCCGACGCCCTCGCCGGCCTCGACGAGGTCGTGCTCACAGAAATCTATCCCGCACGCGAAGCCCCCATACCCGGGGTCACGAGCCAGCTCATCCTCGACAACCTCCCCGCCGGCAAGCCCTGCCGCCTCATCCGCAAGGCCGACGTGGTCGATGTCGTGCGACAGCTCCGCTTCGACGTGCTCCTCACGCTCGGCGCCGGCGACCTCGAGGACTATTCCCCCGCCATCGCCGAGGCCGTGAACGCCACCCTCTGACCAACACCCCCCCCACCCATGGCCAACGACGACACCACCACCACACGCCACACGGCACCCGGCGCCACGCCACCCGACGTGCAGCCCGGAGGCGGAGCCTCGCTCCTGAAGACCGCCTTCAAGCTCATCGTGCTCTTCGGCGTGGCGGCATACCTCATCTTTGCGCTGACAACGCTCAACCGCCCCTCCGAGACGCTGCTCTGCCAGGGCATGGACATCAGCATCGCCGACACGGGCTTCATCACCCCGGCCGACGTGCGCGCCCTCCTCGAGGCCCAGGGCATGCTGCCCGAGGGCCGCAACTTCGACGACATCCGCCTGGCCGACATGGAGTCGTGTCTCGTGGCCAGCTCCTACGTCAGCCAGGCTCTGTGCTACCAGACGCCCGAGGGCAAGATCGCCGTCAACATCAAGCCGCGCAAGCCCATCATCCACGTGCTCAACAGCCGCGGCGAGGACTTCTACATCGACAACAGCGGCGGCACCATGCCGCGCTCGGGCCACACGGCCGACCTGCTTGTGATGACGGGCCACGTGGACCGCGCCACGGCGCCGGCCCTCTACACCGACATGGCTCTGACGATGAATGCCGACACCTTCTGGCGTTCGCGCATCGAGGAGATACATGTTGACCCCCACGGCGAGCTGCTGCTCACCCCGCGCCTGGGCAACCACACCATCGTCCTTGGCGACACCGCGGCCATTGCCGACAAGCTCCACCGCCTGCGCCTTTTCTACGAGGAAGCCATGCCCCGGGCCGGGTGGAGCCGCTACAAGACCATCAGCCTCAAATTCGATAATCAAATAGTTTGTACAAAATGGGAGTAGAAAGAAACATCGTAGCCATCGAGCTCGGGTCGTCGGCCATCCGGGCCATCGTCGGGCAACGCCGCATCGATGGCAGCCTACAAGTGGTAGGCTATGAGAAGGAAAGCATGCCCGACAGCATCCGCAAGGGAGCCATCTACAACTTCGACAAGACCCTCGCTGCCATCACGGCCGTGAAGAGCCGCCTCGAAGAGCGGCAGAAGATGCACATCAGCCGCGCATACGTGGGCCTGGCGGGGCAGTCGCTGCGCACCGTGGGCAACAGCGTCACGCGCAACCTCGACATGCGCGTGGCCATCTCCGAGGACCTCGTGGACCGCCTCAAGGACGAGAACCTGGGCAAGAACTACGGCGAGGCCGAGATCCTCGACGTCGTGCCGCAGGAGTACCGCGTCGGCGGGCGCTCCACCAGCGAGCCTGCCGGCATCATGGCCGACCGCATCGAGGGCCTGTACAAGAACATCATAGCGCGGCGCACGCTGCGCGAGGGCATCCAGCGCGTGATGCAGATGGCCAAGATCGACGTGGCCGACTTCTTCATCTCGCCGCTCCTGCTCAGCAACTACCTCCTGAGCGACACAGAGAAGCGCTCGGGCTGCGCCCTCATCGACTTCGGCGCCGAGACCACCACGGTGGCCGTCTATGAGAAGAACATACTGCGCCACCTCGTCGTCATCCCCCTTGGCGGCAACAACATCACCGCCGACATCGCCGCCAAGCTCCACATCGACACCGAGGAGGCCGAGCAGCTCAAGCTGCGCTACGGCTCGGCATGGACCGACGAGCAGGACATGGACACCACGCCCACCATCGACAGCACCATCAACCAGAAGTTCAGCCAGAGGCAGGTGCTCACCATCGTCGAGGCCCGCCAGCACGAGATCCTCGAGAACGTGTGGGAGCAAATCAAGGGCTACGCCGACCGCCTCATGTCGGGCATCGTGCTCACCGGCGGCGGTGCCAACATGAAGAACCTCGACAAGGCCCTCAAGCAGCTCCACGGCTACGACAAGACCAAGACGCGCCTGAAGCCCTCGTCCGACGACTTCACCACCAACCTCAAGCTCGACTACCAGGGCAACAACCTCTCCACGCTGCTGGCCATGCTGCGCCGCGGCGATGCCGAGTGCATGAGCGAGAAGCCCGCCGAGCGCGACCTCTTCACCCAGGACGACAGCGCCGACCCCGCCGCCACAGCCCCCGGCACCAAGGGCGAGGGGGTGGTGAAGTCGCCGCCCACACCCGACGACAGCGCCCCTGAGGAACTCGAATCCGCCGCCGAACCCGAACCCGCGAAGCCCCAGCGCCCCACCGCCTTCTCGCGCTTTAGCAAGTGGCTGCGCAACACTGCCACCATCCTCGTCGAACCCGACCACCAGTAACGCCCGCAAGCATCAATCCCCACACACATCACATCTATACCACACATTAGCAATATGGAAGACTATATAAGCCAAGCTGATGGCATACAGTTTGACCTCAAGGTCAACAACCCCAGCATCATAAAGGTCGTCGGTGTCGGAGGTGGAGGAGGCAACGCCGTCACCCACATGTTCAACGAGGGCATTCACGACGTCACCTACGTCCTGTGCAACACCGACAACAAAGCCCTCACCGACTCACCCGTGCCCAACAAGCTGCAGATGGGCGAGGGCCTCGGCGCCGGCAACAAGCCCGAGAAGGGGCGCCAGTCGGCCCTCGACAGCCTCGACAAGATACGCGACCTCTTTGCCGACGGCACGCGCATGGCCTTCATCACCGCCGGCATGGGCGGCGGCACCGGCACCGGCGCGGCGCCCATCGTGGCGCAGTGTGCCCGCGAGATGGGCATCCTCACCGTGGGCATCGTCACCATCCCCTTTGCCTTCGAGGGCTTCAAGAAGATCGACACGGCGCTCGACGGCGTCGAGGAGATGTCCAAGCACGTCGATGCGCTGCTCGTCATCAACAACGAGCGCCTGCGTGAGATCTACCCAGAGCTCACCGTGCTCAACGGCTTCGCCAAGGCCGACGACACGTTGAGCGTGGCCGCCAAGAGCATTGCCGAGATCATCACCATGCGCGGCATCATCAACCTCGACTTCGAGGATGTCAAGACCGTGCTCAAGGACGGCGGCGTGGCCATCATGTCCACCGGCTACGGCGAGGGCGAGAACCGCGTGTCCAAGGCATTCCAGGAGGCGCTCCACAGCCCACTGCTCAACAACAACGACATCTACAACTCCAAGAAGGTGCTCTTCTACATCACCTTCAGCAGCTCCGGCGAGACGGACCAGCTCACCATGGAGGAGATGAACGAGGTCAACGACTTCATGAAGCGCTTCCAGCAGGACGTGGTGGAGACCAAGTGGGGCTTGGGCATCGACGACGGGCTTGGCTCCAAGGTCAAGATTACGCTTCTGGCCTCCGGCTTCGGCCTCTCCAACGTGCCAGGCATGGAGCAGGTTGAGGCCAAGCACAAGCAGGAGGACGACGAGGCTCGCCGCAAGGAGGAGGAAGAGCGCGAGAACAAAGCCGACCGCCGTGGCCTCTACTACCACGACGAGGGCGAGCGCTCGCAGAAACCGCGCCGCCAGATCTTCATCTTCACGGACGACGACCTCGACAACGACGACATCATCTCCATGGTCGAATCGTCGCCCACCGTCGATCGCCGCAAGGACGAGCTGCAGCGCATCAAGGAGAAACGCACCTCCGAGAGCGCCGTGCCGGCCGCCGACAGCGCCGCCACCATGCCGGCTTTCACCATAACCTTCTGAGCGGCCGCGCGCCGTCAGCTGAACGTGGCGCGCAGCACGTCGAGGCTGCGCAGCGGCGGGAAGTCGGCCACATGCAGCCGGTAGTAGGTCACGATGACCTCCAGCATGCGGCTCCGCGCCCGGCCGTTCAGCCCCACACGCCGCATGTTGCCATAGCCCAGGCGCAGCAACCGTGGCACCAATGCCGCCTCCTCACCCTCGAGATAGTCGGGGTGCAGGGGGCGGCATTGTGTGTATTCCGCCGCGCGCAGGTCGAAGAAAGCACCCTCGCGCCAGCCCCCTATGTTGGGCGCGAAGCCCAGGAAGCGGCTCAGCCCCAGCAGCAACACCACGTGGAAGCTCGCAAAACCCTCGCGAGCGCCGTCCAGCCACGCCAGCGACGCCTCCAGCCACGCCAGCAGCCGCGCGTCGGCCTGCTCCTGGCGCAGCACACAGCCCAGGAACTCGCCCACGAACAGCGCCATGGCGGCCTTGTGTGGGTGGTAGGGGATGTCCGTCCACACGCGAGCCATGCCCACCTCGGAAGCCACGGCCAAGTCGCCGCGACGCGGTTCGCGCCACGTCACGTCAACCACCGTCAGCGGCTGCCACAGCGCGGCGCGCACACGCCCGCCGCGACCCGTGCGCCCGCCGCTGCCGCCGCGCCGCACCACGAAGGCCACCGTGCCGGCCTCGGCCGTGAACACGTTGACAATGACCTTGTCATCGCTGTAGCGCACCGCGTTAAGGACTATGCCTCGGGAGGTAATCATGCACAAAAGTACAGAAAATCTTGGCAAAACGCCCGCTAAATGCAGAAAAAACAGCCGCAAATAAACTTTTTCTCCCAAAATGTTTGGCTATTACCCACTTTTGCCGTACCTTTGCACCCGCAAAACCGCCGAAGTGGCACACGGTCCATTCGTCTATCGGTTAGGACGAGAGATTTTCATTCTCTAAAGAGCAGTTCGACTCTGCTATGGACTACAGTTAACAATAACCATAAACAATAAACTTCAAACTGATAAATGGCTAACCATAAGTCTTCCCTGAAAAGAATCCGTCAGGAGCAGAAGCGTCGTCTCCACAACCGCTACTACGCTCGCAACATGCGCGTCGCTGTGCGTCGTCTGCGCGCCACTACGGACAAGGCCGATGCCGAGCAGCAGCTACCGCTCGTGCAGAAGATGCTCGACAAGCTCGCAAAGCGCAACATCATCCACAAGAACAAGGCTTCGAATCTCAAGTCAAAGCTTGCGCGCCACATCCAGAAGCTGGCATGAGGCCGCAGCGCCACAGGGGACTTGCCCCAATAGCATAAGCACATATTCTCAGCATAAGGATGCGCCAACCGTGAGGTTGGCGTTTTTTTATGCTTGTACGCAGCCTTGTCTGCAAGGCGCTGAAGGCGTCGCCGCACAATAACCTGTGGGTACGGGCGTGGTGAGCACCCGCGGTTATTGAGCCGCTCCCGGAACATGTACTCTGGACGAGTGCACCATCCCCCCAGGAGGGCGACCCCTTCAGGGTCGCTGTCGGTGTTGACTGGCATCCGGGGGTGCGCAGCACCCCCGGTTACTGAGCGGTGACCGCTTTGCGGTCATGCTTTGCGCCCCCGGCTACTGAGCGGTGACCGCGTCTGTCGTCTTGGTGGTACTACTGCGGATAATCGTTATTTTTTTTGCCCTGCTTTGCGCACGCACGCGCGCCCACGCGCGAAAATTATAGCGGTATTAACATTTCTTTCGACTTGGCGCTTTCGCATTTCGGCGTTTTTCACTACCTTTGCACCCGCTAAAATGCAATACACACATCCCATGGAAGAAGAAATAAGAAACGGCGCCGACTACAGCGCCAGTAATATCCAAGTGCTGGAAGGTCTGGAGGCTGTGCGCAAGCGTCCGGCCATGTACATCGGCGACATCTCCGAGAAGGGTCTCCACCACCTCGTCTATGAGACCGTTGACAACTCCATCGACGAGGCTCTGGCGGGCTTCTGCACACACATCGAGGTCACCATCAACGAGGACAACTCCATCACCGTGCAGGACAACGGCCGCGGCATCCCCGTGGATATGCACGAGAAGGAGCACAAGTCCGCGCTGGAGGTGGTCATGACGGTGCTCCACGCCGGCGGCAAGTTCGACAAGGGGTCGTACAAGGTCTCCGGCGGTCTGCACGGCGTGGGCGTCTCCTGCGTCAACGCCCTCTCGACGCGCATGCTCAGCCAGGTGTTCCGCGACGGCAAGATCTACCAGCAGGAATACGCCCAGGGCAAGCCCCTCTACGACGTGAAGGTCGTCGGCGAGACAACGCTGCGCGGCACGCGCCAGCAGTTCTGGCCCGACGCCACCATCTTCATCACCACGGAGTATAAGTACGACATCTTGGCCAACCGCATGCGCGAGCTGGCATTCCTCAACGCCGGCATCACCATCACCCTCACCGACATGCGCCCCGACGCTGAGGGCAACACGCGCCAGGATGTGTTCTTCAGCCGCGACGGCCTGCAGGAGTTCGTGCGCTACATCGACTCCACGCGCACCCATCTTTTCGACGACGTCATCTACCTCAACACCGAGAAGCAGGGCATACCCATCGAGTGTGCCATCATGTACAACACGGCCTACTCCGAGAACCTCCACTCCTACGTCAACAACATCAACACCATCGAGGGCGGCACCCACCTGCAGGGCTTCCGCATGGCCCTCACGCGCACGCTCAAGAAATACGCCGAGGAGCAGTGTGCCAAGGAGCTCGAGAAGCTCGAGAAGAACAAGGTGGAGATAAGCGGCGAGGACTTCCGCGAGGGTCTCACCGCCGTCATCAGCATCAAGGTGGCCGAACCCCAGTTCGAAGGCCAGACCAAGACCAAGCTCGGCAACAGCGAGGTGGCCGGAGCCGTGCAGCAGGCTGTGGGCGAGGCGCTCACCAACTACCTCGAGGAACACCCCAAGGAGGCCAAGCTCATCGTGGACAAGGTCATACTCGCCGCCACGGCGCGCGTGGCAGCGCGCAAGGCCCGCGAGAGCGTGCAGCGCAAGTCGCCCATGTCGGGTGGCGGCCTCCCCGGCAAGCTCGCCGACTGCTCCGACCGCGACCCCGCCAACTGCGAGATGTTCATCGTCGAGGGCGACTCGGCCGGCGGCAGTGCCAAGCAGGGCCGCAACCGCCACTTCCAGGCCATACTGCCCATCCGCGGCAAGATCTTCAACGTCGAGCGCGTGATGTGGCACAAGGCATTCGAGCACGAGGAGGTCAACAACATCATCCAGGCCCTGGGCGTGCGCTACGGCCTCGGCGACGACAGCAAGGAGGCCAACTACGACAAGCTGCGCTACCACAAGGTCGTCATCATGACCGATGCCGATGTCGATGGCTACCACATCGACACCCTCCTCATGACACTCTTCTACCGCTACATGCCCGAGCTCATCCAGCGCGGACACCTCTTCATCGCCACGCCGCCGCTCTACCGCTGCAAGAAGGGCAAGGTCGAGGAATATTGCTACAACGACCAGCAGCGCATGCAGTTCCTGCTCAAGTACAACAACGGCCAGGAGCAGGGCGTTTACACCCAGCGCTACAAAGGTCTGGGCGAGATGAACCCCGAGCAGCTCTGGGAGACCACCATGAACCCCGAGACACGTCTGCTCAAGCAGGTGACCATCGAGGACGCCGCCGGCGCCGACTACGTGTTCTCCATGCTCATGGGCGAGGATGTGGCACCGCGCCGCGAGTTCATCGAGCGCAACGCCAACTACGCCAACATCGACGCCTGATGCACCACCGCCGCGGCTGACACGCTGCCAGCCCGCGCCGGCACCACCGTCACCCGCACCAACGATACCCCGCACGCCGCGGCATCGCACCCACGATGCTGCGGCGTTTTTTTGTCGCTGCCGCGCCAAGTAACACAACTCGCCGCGGCAAGTTCCCATACTCGCCGCGGCAAGTAACACAACTTGCCGCGGCGAAAATGTTGCCCGGCGAGGGTCACTTGTGCCATGGGCCGCGCATAAATGGCAAACCAACCGACTAAAATCACTGCTATTATGCTTGACAACATCTCCACATGGTTCGCGTCGCTCGACACCACGATGCAGGTATTCTGGGCCTGCGCCATTGCAGCAAGCGTCGTTTTCGTCATACAAAACGCACTGATGCTCCTCGGCATCGGCGACATGGACAGCGATGTCGATGCCGACGTGGGCACCGACTTCGACGTGCATGCCGACTTCGACCACGCTGATGCCGACATCACCAGCGGCCACAGCGGCCACGAGGGCACGCTGGGTTCGGCAGGCATCTTCTCGCTCTTCACGCTGCGCAACTTCATCAACTTCTTCCTCGGCTTCGGGTGGGGAGGCATCAGCCTCGCCAACGCCATCGAGAGCCAAGCACTGCTCGTCGTGGCGGCCATCCTCTGCGGACTGCTCTTCGTGGGCATCTTCGTGGCCATGCTCAGGTTCATACTGCGTCTGGAGACCAACGGAGCCTTCAGCATACGCGACTGCGTGGGCCTCACCGCCAGCGTCTATCTGCGCATTCCCGCCAACCACAAGGCAGCCGGCAAGGTGCAGGTGAGCGTCAACGGCTCCGTCCACGAGCTCGACGCCTTCACCGACGGCGACTTCCTGCCCACGGGCACACGCGTGAAGATAGTGAAGGTCATCGACAGCGGCTCGCTCCTCGTAGAACCCATCTGACACCACCTGCCCACCAATACCCCACGTGCCACCACAGGGAGCGCACAGCGCGCCAGCGCTGCGCGGCCCCTCGCGACACAAAACGTCCATCTGCTTATGATATTCACCATCCTGGCTCTTGCCGTCATCGTCTATGGCGCATGGTATCTCTACCGTCAGCGCCGACGCTACAACGACCTGTAGCCGCCAGCCACCCGCTGACGCGCCACATCCCCGGAGGTGTGGCAGGGCGCCTGGCGCACCCTCACAACAACAATTCATAACCCTATAACTCAACATCCTATGGAAATCTACTTCGTCATCGTGTTGGCCGTTGTGGCCTTCTTCCTCGTCGTGGCGCTCATCAACCGCTGGCGCCGCTGTCCCTCGGACAAGATACTCGTCATCTACGGCTCCTCCGGAGCGCGAGGCTCCGCCAAGTGCGTACATGGCGGCGGCGCCTTCGTGTGGCCCATCGTGCAGGACTATGCCTACATGAGCCTCACCCCGCTGAGCATCGACGCCAACCTCACCAACGCCCTCTCGCGTCAGAACATACGCGTCGATGTGCCGTGCCGCTTCACCGTGGGCATCAGCACCGAGCCAGAGTACATGCAGGCCGCCGCCGAACGCCTCCTGGGCCAGACGCCCCAGCAGATCCAGGAGCTGGCGCGTGACATCCTCTTCGGCCAGCTGCGTCTCGTCATCGCCACCATGAGCATCGAGGAGCTCAACAGCGACCGCGACAAGTTCCTCGAGGCCATCTCCACCAACGTCGAGGTCGAGCTGAAGAAGATAGGCCTGCGACTCATCAACGTCAACGTCACCGACATCAAGGACGAGAGCGGATACATCGAAGCCCTCGGCCGCGAGGCGGCTGCCAAGGCCATCAACGAGGCCAAGGTGCGCGTGGCCGAGCAGGACAAGATCGGTGAGATCGGTAAGGCAGAGGCCGTGCGGGAGACACGCGTGCGCACCGCCGAGGCCAACGCCCAGGCCGTGAAGGGCGAGAACGAGGCCAAGGTGGAGATAGCCAACTCCGAGGCCTACCGCCGCGAGAAGGAGGCCGAGGCTGCCCGCAAGGCCAACGCCGCCGAGAAGGTGCAGCAGGCCAAGGCTCTCGAGGAGGCCTACGCCGCCGAGAAGGAGGCCGAGACGGCGCGTGCCGAGCGCGAGCGCGCCACGGAGACGGCCAACGTCATCGTGCAGCAGGAGATTGAGAAGCAGCGCCTCATCATCGCCGCCGAGGCCGAGGCCGAGCAGAAGCGAGCCATAGCCCGAGGCGAGGCCGACGCCGTCTTTGCCAAGATGGAGGCCGAGGCAAAGGGTCTCTACGAAATCCTCACACGCCAGGCGCAGGGCTACGACAAGATGGTGCAGGCCGCCGGAGGCGACGCCACGGCTGCCTACTCTCTCCTCCTCCTCGAGAAGCTCCCCGAGCTGGTCAAGACGCAGGTCGATGCCATCAAGGGCATCAACATCGACAAGGTCACCGTGTGGGACAGTGGCGCAGCCACGGCCGACGGACGCAGCTCCACCGCCAGTTTCCTCAGCGGACTCGTCAAGAGCATTCCCCCGCTCAACGACCTCTTCGAGCAGGCCGGACTGAGCCTGCCCGAATACCTGGCCAAGCGCAAAGCCGACGAGGCAGCCAGTGCCGCACCAGCAGAGTAGGCACCGAGTGAGCAGCGAGTGGGCACCGCGCCCGTAAGCGAGCGCCTCTTGCTCAAAGCGCCTCTCGCTCCAAGCGTCGCGCCTCGCTCTCCAAGCGCCTCTCGCTCCAAGCGCTGCACCTCGCTCTCCAAGCGCCTCTCGCTCCAAGCGCCTCTCGCTCTCCAAGCGCCTCTCGCTCCAAGCGCTGCAGCCCTCCAAGCGCCTCGCTGACAACAATCTTCTAATATGCAACGGCTCAATGCCATAGCCAACGCCCTCAAGAGGCACGGACGGCTCCACACAGGAGCCGCTTCGTGCCTCGTCGTCTTTCTCGCAGCCATGACAGCGGCAATCACAGCCGCCGCCCCAGCTCCCCAGGCTCCCGCCGCCGCCCATCCCGCCGCCGCTCCCCCCCAGGCTGCCGCCGCCCCAGCTCCCCAGGCTGCCGCCGCCCCCCATCCCCCCGCCGTCAGCGGCTTCCGCCTCGAAGCGCTCACCGACACCACGGCGCGCCTCCTGCTCACCACCTCCGGCGGCACCGACGTCTGGCCCCTGCCATATCCCACCTTCGCCTTCGCCGTGGGCGACGTGGATGGCGACGGCGAGGACGATGCCCTCGTGGGCGTCGTCAAGCCCACCCGCTACGATCCCCGTCCCGCGCGCCGCCTCTTCGCCTTCCGCCAGGTCCACGGCCGCATACGCCCCCTCTGGCTCGGTTCCCGCCTCGTCGGCGAGCTGCTGGACTTCAGCATAGAGCCGCCCCCCGCCGCTGTGCCCGGCGCTTCTCCGCCGGGTCCTGCCGCTGTGCCCGGTGCTTCTCCGCCGGGTCCCGCCGCTGCTCCCGGCGCTTCTCCGCCGGGGTCCGCCGCTGTGCCCGGCGCTTTTCCGCCGGGTCCTGCCGCTGTGCCTGGCGCTTCTCCGCCAGGTCCTGCCGCTTCTCCGCCGGGTCCCGCCGCTGTCCTCGTCGTTGAGCAGGGCCGCTGCGGGCGGCGCCTCCTCAGCCGCTACGTCTGGGACCACTTCGGCTTCGTCCGTACCCATGTCCTCGACACACTGACATCCACACCATAACACTCTCATCCCCATGCTTTCCCTTCTCTTTTCCGCCTTGCTGGCGCTGGCCACACCCGCCCCCGACACCATCGCCGCCGACGCCGCCCCCGAACCCGCCCCACGCCGCCCCATCACCCTCCCCGGCGCTGGCCACATCAACGTGGAGACCCTGCGCGACTTCGACCTCGACATGGACATCAGCCGCCTCTCGCTGGCCGAGCTGCGCGTGCTGCGCAACGCCATCGCCGCCCGCCAGGGCTACGCCTTCCAGAGCGAGGACCTGCGCAGCCTCTTCTCCACCACGTCGTGGTACGACTCCCTCATGCTCGCCCGCTGGGAGCGCGTGGAGGAGAGCTTCGAGCAGCATCCCGTCAACTGGGAGGCGCTGGGCGACGAGGACTACCGCGTCACCTACGCGCGCCAGCACGACAAGTACGTACCCCTTCAATACACCGCCGCCGAGCAGCGCTTCGTGGTGCGCGTGTGCCAGCGCGAGGCCCTGCTCGCGCAGCAGAACTTCGCCGCCCAGCCGCCGCACCGCGTCAACGTCGATAACATCCTCAACCCCTGGCAGCTCGAGGACTTCCCCGAGACTCTGCGCGACGCCCTCGGCCGCAACGGCTTCGCCATCGTACCCGCCGACGGCCTGCAGCTCTTCCACATCTACGAGCAGAACGACTACACCGTGTTCCCCTCCTTCGTCACCACCGACGTCTATCTGCAGCTCTTCCATTTCTACTTCGACTGCGTGCTGCGCGACATCGAGCAGCAGCGCCTCGACTCATGCGTCAGCCTCCTGTGCTCGCGCCTCAACGCCGGCCTCGACGCCATAGCGCGCCAGCCCGACAACAAGATCGTGGCCAACACGGCACAGTGGCTGCAAGCCTACTTCGCCGTGGCACGCGCCCTGCACAGCGGCCAACGTCCCGCCGGCGCACCGCCAGCCTACGCCGCCGATGCCGCCGCCGAGGTGGAGCGCTGTCTGCAGGCCCAGAACGACTTCTCGCCCTTCCTGGGCTACGTCAAGGCGCAGTTCCCATACGCGCTGTTCCGCCCACGCGGCCACTATGCCGCCAACGAGCGCCTGCAGCGCTACTTCCGCACGATGATGTGGCTGCAGACAGCCTCCTTCGCCACCGACGACGCACAGCAGATGCAGCGTGCCGCCCTGCTGGCACACGTGCTGCGCAGCGACACCGCCACACTCGCCCTCTACCACCGCATCACAGAACCCCTCACCTACCTGCTCGGACAGCCCGACAACGCCAGCCTCATGCAGCTCGCCGAGCTGCTGCCCACCACCGACATGGGCCGTCTGCTCACCACCAAGAGCCAGATGCAGCGCCTCACCGCCGCAATAGAGGACGTGGCCGAACGTCAGACACGCATACGCCCCAAGCACCTGCTCACCGCACGCCACAAGCTCAACCTCATGCCACAGCGCTACATGCCCGACGCCGAGGTGCTACAGGAGATGGCCGACGACGAGACCATGCCCACATCGCTGCGCCCCGCGCCCCGCGCCCTCGACGTCATGGCCGCCATGGGTGTCGGCGCCGCCGAGCGCATACTCATCGACGTGCAGCGCGAGGCCGACCGCTGGCCGCAATACCCCCTGCGCCTCGACTCCATGCGCCGCCGCATGGCGGCCATCGACTGGCCGGCCACCGTCGCCACCACCAGGCTCGACGCGCTGCGCCAGCTGCCAACACCCGCCAGCGGCCAGCCCTACTTCATGCTCACCCCCGAGTGGCAGCGCAAATGCCTCAACACCGCCCTCGCCTCATACGCCGAACTCAAGCACGACGCCATACTCTATGCCAAGCAGCCCTTCGGTGCCGAGTGCGGCGGCGCCGGCCCGCCGGAACCGCTCATCAAGGGTTACGTGGAGCCGAGCCTGGCCTTCTGGCAGAAGGCCGTGGAGCTCAACACCCGCTTCGTGGAGGTGCTGGAGCGCTACGACCTCTTCACCGACAAGGCGCAGACCACCAGTGAGGCCATTGGCACGCTGGCGCAGTTCCTGCTCGAGGTGACGCGCAAGGAGCTGGCCGGACAGCCTCTCACCATGGCCGAGCACGACCAGATCGAGGTCATCGGGGCCACCATAGAGAACATATCGCTCGACCTGGCACGCGCCCCCGAGCAGTGGCTCCAAAACTGGGACGACGTGCTGGGCGCCGACCGCAGCGTGGCATGCATAGCCGACGTATATACCGCCAACTCCCTCAACATCCCCGAGGACCAGAAAGCGGTGCTCTACGAGGCTGTGGGCGCCGCCAACGAGCTGTACGTCGTCGTGGAGGTCGAGGGGCAGCTGTGGCTCATGCGCGGCGCCGTGCTCTCCTACCGCGAGCTCGAGCGCCCGCTCTCCATGCCGCGCCTCACCGACGAGGAGTGGCAGCAGCACCTGCTCACCAACCCCGACGACGGCACCCCCGCGTGGATGCAGGACATCATCGTGCCACTCAAGGAGCGCCCCAAGCCCAATGCTGAGGTCTTTTATAGCACTGGCTGTTAGCACGGTGCTGCTCACCGGCGACATCATGCTCGACCGCGGTGTGCGCCGACGCATCGAGGCCGACGGCATCGATGCCCTCTTCACGCCCGCCATAGACTCGGCGCTCGCCGCAGCCGACGTCGTCGTGGGCAACCTGGAGTGTCCCGCCACGAGCGTGCGACGCCCGGCATTCAAGCGCTTCGTGTTCCGCGCCGAGCCACAATGGCTCGGCGCACTGCAGCGCCATGGCTTCACCCACCTCAACCTGGCCAACAACCACAGCGTGGACCAGGGGCGAGCCGGCCTCGAGGACACCCACCGCCAGGTCACGGCCCACGGCATGACGCCCATAGGTGCCGGACCGACGCCCGCAGAGGCCTGTCGCCCCGTGCTGCTCACCACACACCCACGCCCCGTGTATCTCGTGGCAACGCTGCGCATGCCGCTCGAGAACTTCCCGCCGCTGCCCCGGGCATGGGACGTGAGCCGCGAGGACACCGACTCGCTGTTGCGACGCGTGCGCGAGCTGCGCCGCCGCGAGCCGCGGGCCGTCATCATCGTCTCCCCACACTGGGGCTGGGAACACCGCCTGCACCCCGAACCCGCACAGCGCTTCCTGGCCCACCGCATCATCGATGCCGGGGCCGACGTCGTGGCCGGACACCACACACACACGCTGCAGGACGTGGAGACCTACCGCGGACGCACCATAGCCTATTCGCTCGGAAACTTCATCTTCGACCCCCGACACGGCATCAATGCCAGCGCAGCCATGCTCGCCATCGACGTGATGCCCGACACCATACGCGTGCGAACCATACCCACACGCATACGCCACTGCGCCGTACATGCCGCTGAATGCGCTGGCAACCAGCGTGTGAACCCCTACCCAAAGCCCGAATGCACAGACGCCGTAACTGACAGACCTCCAACTTGATGCATGTCAAGAAAACGGTTTGTGCGCGAAAAAAGCGTGAAACAGTGTCAAACCTACACTATAATAAGCATTATCTTTGCAGCGTCAAAAGGAAAGACTGACACAACAGCATCAGCCAAGCCATTCGCGAGAAGCGCTTGGACGATGAGACAGAAATACGGTTTTTCATGGTATTAGGTTAGTTTTAAAGGTTTTCATTCCTCTTTGAGCCGCTTAGGTGGCTCGACTTTAGGTAAGTTAGTTAAGGTAATTGATTGCCAGAATAGCTAAACCACACCAGCGCAGTGATGCGGTGGCCTCTGGAAGAGACTTTACATTTCGTATGTTACGTCCAAAGTTATTCTGAGAGATTGAAAAAGATTTGTTCATAGTTAATTGGAGCGATTCTTCGTGAGAAGGGTCGCTTTTTGCTGCTTTGTGGGGGTGGCTATTGGGCGGGAAGGTTGCGGGGATGGTGCTCGAGAATCTCCTGGCGCAGGTGCGAGCGGTCCAGGTGCATGTAGATTTGTGTGGTGTTGATGCTCTCGTGGCCCAGCATCTCCTGGATGGCGCGCAGGTTGGCGCCGCCCTCGAGCAGGTGGGTGGCAAAGCTGTGGCGGAAGGTGTGGGGCGAGATGGTGGCGCGCAGGCCCGTCTTGAGGCACAGCATCTTCACGATGTGGAACACCGTGATGCGCGACAGCGCCGAGCCACGGCGCACGCTCAGGAACACATAGTCCTCGTGGCCGCGCTTGGGCGTGATGGCCGCGCGCTGCTCGAACCACGCCGTGAGCTCGTCGGTGGCGCGGCCGGAGACTGGCACGAGGCGTTCCTTCTTGCCCTTGCCGTGCACGTGGATGAAGCCTTCCTCCAGAAACAAGTCGCCCAGACGGAGGCCGCAAAGCTCGCTCACGCGCAGCCCGCACGAATAGAGCATCTCCAGGATGGCGCGGTCGCGCTGCCCCTCGGCCTTCTCCATGTCGATGGCAGCGATGAGGCTGTCGATCTCGCCCACCGAGAGCACGTCGGGCAGGTGCTCGCCGTGCTGGGGCGACTCCAGCAGCTCCGTGGGGTCGGTCTCCACCTCGCCCTCGAGCTCAAGGAAGCGGTAGAAGGCATGCACGCCGGAGAGTATGCGCGAGATGCTGCGCGCGCTGATGCCCAGGTCCATGAGCGTGGCCACGAAGGTGTGGAGCTCGTCGAGCGTCACGCGCCGGAAGTCGATGCCCTCGGCCGCGTAGTAGCCCAGGAGCTTGTCCAGGTCGCGGAGGTAGGCGTCGAGAGTGTTGGCCGAGAAGCCACGCTCCAGGAGCAGATACTGGCGGTAGCGGCGCAGCAGCGGCGCCGCCACGGGGGGGCAAGCGTTGTCGTACACCACGTCTCGTGACCCATGCGTGGGCGTTAGTCCATCTCCTCGTCGGCCTCGTAGCCGCCCATCTCGCGGATGGCGTTCTTCAGCATGGTGTATTGCTGGTACAGGTGGTTCACGGGTTCCTCGCCACGGGTGTAGTCGTGCATGGGGCTCTTGAGGAAGAACGAGAGGAAGCGCTGTGTGCCATAGCGACCGGCGCGCGCCGCCAGGTCGGAGAGCAGGCACAGGTCGAGGCAGAGCGGTGCCGCCAGGATGCTGTCGCGGCACAGGAAGTTGATCTTCACCTGCATCTCGTAGCCCATCCACCCGAAGATGTCGATGTTGTCCCAACCCTCCTTGTTGTCGCCGCGAGGGGGGTAGTAGTTGATGCGAACCTTGTGGGCATAGTGGCTGGCGTAGGCGTCATCGACGTTTGCCTGCTGAGCGGCCGGGCGGCCGTTGCCGTAGAGCTCAGGCTGCGCCTCGGGCTTGAGGATTGTCTCCAGCGTGGAGAGCTTGGACACCTCCTTGGTGCGGAAATTGGCCGGCTCGTCGAGCACGAGGCCGTCGCGGTTGCCAAGGATGTTGGTCGAGAACCATCCGTTCAGACCCAGGCAGCGCGTGCCGATGATGGGCGCGAAGCCGCTCTTGACGAGCGTCTGGCCCGTCTTGAAGTCCTTGCCGGCAATGGGCGTATGCGTCTGCTCTGCCAGCTCCCACATGGCGGGGATATCCACAGTGGTGTTGGGGGCACCCATGATGAATGGTGCGCCCTCGCTCAGGGCAGCGTAGGCGTAGCACATCGAGGGTGCTATGCGGCTGCGGTCGTCGCTGCGCATGGCCTGCTCCAGGTCGCTGAGGTGGTGGTGTACGCTCGCATCGACGGGCACGTAGATCTCCGTCGAGGCCGCCCACAGCACCACCAGGCGCGAGCACCCCTGCTCCGACTTGAAGCGGCGGATGTCGTCGCGGAGGGCCTCCACCATCTCCCAGCGTGTCGGCAGCTGACCACCCACGCCACGCTTCACGTTGTCGCCAGTGAGGCGGCGGGCATAGTCGCGGTCGAAGGCAGCCGCCATGGGGCGTATGGCCTCAAGCTCGGCGCGCACGGGCTCGATGTCCTTGGGCTGAAGCACCTCGGCGTAGATGGCAGCCTCGTAGGCATTGGCGCCATACACGTCCCAGCAGCCGAAGACGATGTCATCAAGGCGCGCCAGCGGCACGATGTCGGCATAGGGCAGGTACCGCTTGTCGGCGCCGCGGCCTACGCGGATCTTGTCGTACTGCGTCATGGAGCCGATGGGCTTGGCCAGGCCCTTGCGGGCCATGAGCACACCTGTGATGAACGTCGTGGCTACGGCTCCGTTGCCCACGACAAGTATTCCGAGTTTTCCCTCCGCCGGGAGGACGTGGCTTGTTGGCATGATATGATATGTATTGGTTTTTTGACTTCATGCATGACCCACGCGGCCAATGCGGCGCAAAATTACACATTAATGCCGACACGGCAAAGCATTTGCCCGATATTATTTCCAAAAAGGTGTGCTTTTTGCCGCCCGCACCACGGCGATGAGGCATGGCGGCCGCGGCAGGCTGCCGCCGCTGCCGCGGAGAATAAATATATTTTTTATGAATAACACCCTCTCTCGCCCCCGGCCGCAGCGGATGGCGGTAAAGAATTATATTTTCGCATCTTAGGACTTGAACGTAAAATGGCGGGCGGGGTGGGGTGGTGGCGGCGTAAGGTTTTGGAAACGACGGGGTTGTTTTTATGCAATAGGTCGAAAAACATATTTTTGGCCGCGGCGCTCAATGGGGCTGAAATAGTGCCGTTTAGGTCATTGGCCTGTGTGGACAAGTGAGGCGCGGATTTGGCAGAACCGAAAAATGTCCGTATCTTTGCACCGCAATTCGGCTCTTGCCGGCGTTGCATCACTTGCATATACTTGCCAAAGAGGAAACAATGTCAACAACCCCGACGGAAGAACAGAGGTGGAGCGCGTGCCTGAAGATTATTCAGCACAACGTAAGCCAGCAGCAATATGCCATCTGGTTCGCACCACTGACGCTGGACAGCTACGATGCCCAGCGCAGGGAACTCACCGTGTGTGTGCCAAGCCCATACTTCCGCGAGCACATTGAGCAGCATTTCCTCTCGCTGCTGAGGCAGTCGCTCGTGCGAGTGTATGGCGAGGGCATACGCCTTATGTATAAGGTGAAGGTCGATGCCAAGAACGACCTCTCGGTGAGTGTCGAAGGCTCTACGCGCACCACAGCCTCGCAGCAGCCACAGATGCGCCTCGCCTCTGCGCAGAGCACCTTGCAGCCACTCGACTCACACCTGCAGGATGACCTCACCTTCGACAACTTCGTCGAGGGCGCGGCCAACAAGCTGCCGCGCACCGTGGGCATGAGCATCGCCGAGAACCCGCATCAGATGACCTTCAACCCATTGTTCGTATATGGGGCATCGGGAGTGGGGAAAACGCACCTCGTCACGGCCATCGGCAACCGCCTCAAGGAGCTGCACCCGCAGGCACGTGTGCTCTACGTCTCGGCTCACCTCTTCCAGGTGCAATACACCGAGTCCGTGCGCCAGAACAAGACCAACGACTTCATCGCCTTCTACCAGACCATCGACGTGCTCATCATCGATGACATACAGGAACTGGCGACGGAGAAGACGCAGCTCGCTTTCTTCCACATCTTCAATCACTTGCACCAGAATGGCAAACAGCTCATACTCACCTCCGACCGCCCGCCGGTGGCCCTCGGCGGCATGAACGAGCGTCTGCTCACACGCTTCAAGTGGGGGCTGCTGGCAGAGCTGGAAAGGCCCGACCAGACACTGCGGCGCGACATCCTGCGCAGCAAGGTGCGCCACGACGGACTGCGCATCTCGGAACCTGTCATCGACTTCATATCCCACAACGTCGATAAGAGCGTGCGCGACCTCCACGGCGTGGTCACTTCGCTCATGGCATACAGCGTCGTCTATAACTGCGAAGTCGATATCGCCATGGCCGAGCGCGTCATTGCGCGCACCGTGGGCATGGCCGAGCGCCGCGAAATCACCATCGAGGGCATCGTGGAGCAGACGTGCCTCGCCTTCGGCATCGAGCGCGAGGAGCTGCTCTCGGCAAGCCGAAAGGCTACTATCGTTGCCGGCCGACAGGTGGCGATGTACCTCGCGCAGAAGCACACTCACCTGAGCACCACAAAGATAGGAGCCGCCATAGGCCGCAGGAACCATGCCACAGTCATACACTCGTGCCAGAGCGTGCAGCAGCGCATGGAGACGGACCGCGTCTTCCGCCAGCAGGTGGAGGAGCTGGAGGCGCACCTGCGGTAGCGCCCAGCATCCCTTTCCACTTATTCACTCGGCAGGGCGGCCACGAAGGCATCGATGGCCGCTATCTTGCGCGCTATGGCGTTCTTGATGCGCGCCAAGGCCTCGTCGTAGCTCAATGTCTCGTCGTAGTTGATGCGCGTGCCGATGGGCCAGATGCTCATCGTCACGGCGTTGGAGCGCCGCACCACCTCCGCCTGCACGTCGATGTAGGCCGGCAGCGAGGCGAAGTCGGCGCGGTGCTCTGCCCAATGGCGGCGCACGACGTCGCAGAAGCGCGGGTCGCGAAATAGCTGTTTCTGCAGGAAGTAGCCGTCGGCTTGAACGGCATCGGCCATCGACGGCAGGAACGTGCCCCAGTCGAAGTCCCACGCCGGGCCGAACTTCACGCGCCCGCCACGCTCCTTGTAGAAGTAGCAGCTGTTGGGCACGCTGGACTCGCGGTTGTTGGCAAGCTCGTGGACCAGCCACCAGTCGGCAAACATGTCGGGGTCGAGCCAACGCTCCCACTCGTGGGCCATGAGGCGCTCGTCCTCGAAGATGGCGCGCTCCATGGAATCCACGTAGGCGTGCATGTAGTCGAACTGTTCGGGCGTGATGTCGTCGGACGGCGAGCGGAACATGGTGGGGTAGGCGTTGATGGCTGTGCGGAACTTGTGCTCGCGGTCGTAGTTGATGTCGATTTCCATCAGGTAGCCGCCTGTGAGAGCCTCGCCGGAGACGTCGGCAGGCGTCATCTCCGTCACGGCCACGCGGTTTTTGCCAACCTTGATGCCCTCGCACAGGAAGTAGTTGCCCACGTGGCGACCGTTCATCACAACCTCCACGGTGCGCCCGCGAGGCGTCCACTCCAAGTGCGTGCGCCGTGCGGCCTCCAGGGCGATGTCGTTGCGCAGCGTGGTGCGGTCCAGTGCGTTGGCAAGCAACACCCAGCGCTTGTTGGACGGCATGCCAAGCACCTTGCCCTTCTCGTCGAAACGCATGCTGTAGGGCTTCTTGGGCCACAGCACCCACGTGCTGTTGCCCCGGCCCTTGATGCTCGTGGTGCGCTCCAGGTCGAGGTGCCCGTCGGTGTCGTAGATGCGGATGGAAGCGCCGTCGGTCCACTCCGTGCGGCTCACGATGGATGCCGAGCCGGGAGTGGTGATTTCCACCAGCGGCAGGCCAGTGGTGACGACCTGCACGGTGTAGGTGTTCACCTCGCCCGTGGCGCTCACCACCGTCAGGCGCACGCCCTCGCTGTAGTCCAGCGCCGTGCGCCCGCTCACCACCTCCGCGTCGCCGGCATAGACGTGCTCGCCGTTGGTATCGAAGGTGGCCACGAGGGCCGTGGCGTCGAACACATAGGGTGTGACGAGGCGCACCTGTGTGCCATCGACATCCACGCTGACGTCAGTGGCCACGCGCCCGGCGTTGAGCTCCTGCGGGAAGGTGAGGCGCAGCAGCATGGCGCCGCTGCTTTTCACCTCGAAGGCCGACGACGACACCAAGGCGTCGGAGCCGTTGACGTCGGTCGTGGGCAGCACCAGCGCAACCATGTCGTCGTAGCCGAGGCTGTGGCCCGTGTCCTCGATGGTGGCGCGGAACTGACCCGCGCGCATCATGCCCTGCTCGTCATAGACCTGCTCCACGGCCGCCAGGCGGTAGGCGGTGGGCGTGGTGACGTAGCCGGCGCGGGTGAGGGTACCCACGCGGTCGAGCAGCAGGTTGCTCACGGCGCTCCGGCCGGCGAAGGTGAGGGCGGCTGTCGAGGGGTTCACGCGGAACTCCACCGTGGCCTGCCCGCCCTCGGCCAGCAGCAGCGGCCTCACGGCGAGCACGGCGATGCTCGTGGGCACCAGGTACGACTGCGGGAAAGTGTATTCGGTGCCGTCGGCCATGCGGATGGTGACGGTGTGGTTCCACATGTTGCTCGTGATGCTCTGAAGGATGTTCTCCGTGTGCCACGTGTAGGGCGTGTCCATGCGCCCAAGCACCTCGTCAGGGGCGCCGGCGCGGTAGTATTCCAGGGCATAGTAGCCGTTAGCGCCTTCCACCACACGCACGGAGATGCCCTCTTCGCCTTGCTCGCCCTGTTCGCCTTGCTCCCCTTGTTCCCCTTGTTCGCCCTGTTTGCCTTGCTCTCCTTGCTCCCCGCGTTCGCCTTGTTCCCCGCGCTCGCCCTGTGGACCCTGCGCACCCTCGGCCTTGACGGGGTTGCCCTGCTCATCGACGAGGCGCGTGTAGGTGGCGCCGTCGTCGTAGGACACGGCCCAGTAGCCCGCCTGGTCCACAAGCAGCCACGGAGTGACACCGTCGATGCCGTTGCGCCCGGCAGCACCGGCGGCGCCATCCTGGCCATCAACGCCGTCGCGGCCGTCACGGCCGTCCACGCCGTCCACGCCGTCCTTGCCATCGATGCCATCGCGGCCATCCGCGCCGTCCTTGCCATCGGCGCCGTCGCGGCCGTCCACGCCGTCGCGGCCGTTGACGATGTCTATCGACGAGTCGTCGGAGAAGGTCACCGTCCAGCCGTCGGCACTGCGTGTCACGCCGGTAATCACGCACCCGGCGTCCATGGCATGCTGAAGGGCATCGACGGCGCTTTCGACGTCGGTGACGCGTTGCTCTAAGCTGTCCAAGCGGCGCTCAATGTCGCTAAGGTCGGTACATGCCACGAGGCATGTCAGCGCCGTGGCCGTGGCGAGCCATCTCGCTATGTGGGGTCTGTGGGTCATATCAGTGGCTGTTTGTCGCGCATCTGCCGCGCTGTCGTGTCGCATCTGCCGCGCTGTCGTGGCGCTGTTGTCGCGCTGTCGTGGCGCTGTTGCCGCGCTGTCGTGGCGCCGTTGTCGCGCTGTCGTGGCGCTGTTGTCGCGCTGTCGTGGCGCTGTTGTCGCGCTATTGCTGTGCGGAAAACGGCGGCAAAGTTAAGCATTATCAGCCAAAGAGGGCGCTAAAGTGGGGCAGATAACGCAAAAAAACGTGCATTTTGCAACATTTTTTTGCATTCTTTATGGCAGTTTGATAATTTTATATTATTTTTGCGGCCAAATGTGAACGGCAATGCCCACGATACCATGTGGCAGCTGAAGCAGCTAACATGATGCCAGTCGCCATGCGGAGTGGGGCATGAAGCCATATAATATATAATATGTACGCGCGAAGCGTCGTGCCGCACTTGGCGGCCTAAAGAGCAGAGTTCAACAGTTATTTTGTTTAATATTAAGAGAGTATTTATGGAAAAAAGACTAACAATGCTCATGAGCGCGCTCTTCCTCTGCGTGGGGATGGCGATGGCTCAGATCACGGTCAAGGGCACTGTCATCTCATCCGACGACGGAGAGCCCCTGCCCGGAGCCGCTGTGAAGGTGCTCGGCCAGAAGAATGGCACGACGACCAACGCAGATGGCCAGTTCACAATCGAGGTGCCCAGCGCCGACGCGCGTCTGGAGTTCTCACACATCGGCATGCTCCCGCGCGTCATCAAGGCCCGCAACGGCATGCAAATATCCCTCGACACTGACAACCGCCTCCTCGACGAGGTCATGGTTGTCGCCTACGGCACCACCAAGCGCTCCACTTTCACCGGCTCCGCCGTGGAGGTCAAGAGCGAGGACATCACCAACCACGTCGCATCAACGGCCACCAACTCTCTCATCGGTAAGGTGGCCGGCGTGCAGGCCACAGGCGTCAGCGCCGGCCCCGGCAGCGCTCCCACCATCCGCATCCGTGGCTTCGGCTCCATGGAGGCCAGCACAACGCCTCTGTACATCATCGACGGCGTGCCCATGGCAGCCGGCGTTGTCACCGTCAACCCCAACGACATCGAGTCCATGTCCGTGCTGAAGGATGCCAGCGCCACAGCCCTCTACGGTGCACGCGCTGCCAACGGTGCCATCATCATCACCACCAAGAAGGCCAAGGGCAAGCAGGACGCCGAGGTGACCTTCGACGCCAAGTGGGGTAGCAACAGCCGCCTCGTACCCAACTACGACGTCATCACCGACCCGGGCCAGTACTACGAGACGCAGTTTGCCAGCCTCTACAATTGGCGCAAGACCCTTGGTGCCAGCGACCAGGACGCCTACCGCTGGGCCAGCTCCAACATCTACAACGGCAACAACGGCGGTCTCGGCTATCAGGTCTATACGCTGCCCGTCGGCGAGAACCTCATCGGCACCAACGGCAAGCTCAACCCCCATGCCACACTCGGCTACAGCGACGGCCAGTACTACTACACCCCCGACGACTGGTACGATGAGACATACCACAACAGCTTCCGCCAGGAGTACAACGTCAGCGTCAGCGGCGGCACCGAACGCCTGAGCTACTATGCCGGCGTGGGCTTCCTGCAGGACGGCGGCACCGTGGAGAACTCCAACTACAAGCGCTACACCGCACGCACCAACGTCGAGTATCGCGCCAAGAAGTGGCTCAAGCTCACCACGAACATGGGCTTCACGCACCGCGACAGCCAGAACCCCACCTACGGAACAACTTGGGGCAGCAGCGGCAACCTCTTCTACATCACAAACATTATGGGCCCCATCTACCCCCTCTATGTCCGCAATGCCGACGGCACAATAAAGGTGGATAACGGCATCACCATCTACGACTCCAACCAGACCAACCAGACACGTCCGTCCATCGTCGGCAACGCCGTGCGCGACAACATGTACGACCGCCGCAAGGGCCAGGGCGACATCTTCACCGGACAGTGGCAGGCAACCATCACACCCATCGAGGGCCTCGACATCTGGGCGCAGATTGCAGCACAGAGCATCAACAGCCGCACCAACTACCTCTACAGCCGTTTCGGCAGCGGCAGCAGCGTCGATGGCATTGGCTACACCAACCACGACCGCACCTTCAACGTCAACCAGCAGTACATGGCCAACTACCAGAAGGCATTTGGCCTCCACAACCTCAACGTCCTCGTCGGCTACGAGAACAACCGTCAGACCGAGCAGAACATCAACGGCGACAAGGACCACCTCTTCAACCCCAACAATGGCGAGCTCAACAACGCACTCTCCCACACCAACGAGCACGTCTATTCTAACTCCGACCAGATCTTCCGTCAGGGCATCCTCGGAAAGGTGGCCTACGACTACGACGAGCGCTACTTCCTCGATGCCAGCATCCGTCGCGACGGAAGCTCCATCTTCGCACCCGGCCACCGCTGGGGCACCTTCGGCGGTGTGGGTCTCGGCTGGCAGATCAACAAGGAGAACTTCATGAAGAACGCCGAGTGGGTGGACCTCCTCAAGCTCAAGGTGAGCTTCGGTGCCAACGGTAACGACGGCGGCATGGGCTACCACGCCTACAGCGACTTCTACACCACTGCCTACAACGACGAGACAGGCCAGTACTCCATCTCGCAGACCACCAAGGGCAACGAGAACCTCACGTGGGAGAAGAAGCACATGTGGAACGTCGGTATCGACTTCTCCTTCTTCAAGTATCGCCTCAACGGTACCATCGAGTTCTACAACGGTACCACCAAGGACCTCCTCTACACCAAGGACCTCCCCCTCTCCAGCGGCATCAGCGCACGCACCTATCCCACCAACATCGGCGAGCTGCTCAACCGCGGTGTTGAAATCTCGCTGGACGGCGACGTCATCCGCACCAAGAACATCAAGTGGAACATCAACGCCACGCTGGCCCACAACCACAACGAGTTCCTGCACCTCGACCCCGCCGACGAGGAAGTGGGCGGCATCAAGTACAGCAACAGCATCATCCGCGTGGGCGGCTCCATCGCTCAGGCATACATGCTGAAGTACGCCGGCACATACCAGGGAAGCTACACCGGCGAGGTGCCCGAGGGCAACAAGTTCGAGCCGGGTCAGGCCCTGTGGTATGCCCGCGAGACCGTGAAGGACGCCAATGGCAAGACCGTGTATGATGCCGACGGCGTCACGCCGCAATATACCGGCAAGGACATCGTCGTCAACAGCATCGACCAGGCCGACAAGTACGACCTCGGCAGCGTGCTCCCGAAGGTCATCGGCGGCTTCGGCACCACCTTCGAGGCCTACGGCATCGATCTCAGCGCCCAGTTCAGCTACCAGCTCGGCGGCAAGACCGTCGATGGTGCCTACCAGTCGCTCATGGTCAACGGCCGCAGCAACGGCCAGGCCATGCACAAGGACCTGCTCGACGCCTGGTCGGCCGACAACAGCGGCTCCGACATCCCCCGTTTGGTCTATGGCGACACCGACGCCAGCTCGCAGACAGCCTCCGACCGCTGGCTCACCAAGAGCAACTACCTCTCGCTCAACAACCTCACCGTGGGCTACACCTTCCCCAAGAAGTGGATGAACAAGCTCCATGTGCGCAGCCTGCGCGTCTATTTCGCAGGTGAGAACCTCTTCCTCATCACCGCACGCAAGGGCCTCGACCCACGCTACACCACAGGTGTCGGAAGCTTCACCACCGGCGCCGGCATGGCCACCAGCTCCTACGCCACCATGCGCAGCGTCACCGCTGGTCTGACAGTGAAGTTCTAAGCCTGTGCGCACAGCGCTCACTCCAAGATTCGTAAATCAACATTTCAACTCATAAACGCATAAACAGACATTTATGAAACTATATAAGATTTCCCTTCTCGCCATCAGTGCAGCCCTCCTCACCACGGGTTGCAAGGACATGGACGAGCAGATCCCAGAGGGTGGCTCCATCACGCCTGAGCAGCTGGCTGAGACATATAGGACGGTGCCCTCGCGCGTCGATGCTTCCTTCGTAGGCATGTACAAGATGATGGCCGACGGCGGCAGCGGACGTGTGTTCACCAACAGCAACCGTGCCGACGACTTCGGCTTCGTCATGAGCATGATTTCCCTCTCCCTCGAGGGCGCCGATGCCTTCGGTGCCGACAACAACTACAACTGGTTCTCGACGGCCAGCGAGTACTCCGACCGCGACCCCAACTATGCCAACCCCTACATCCGCTACACCACGCCCTACCGCAGCATAGGCGTGGCCAACGGACTCATCACGAGCTTCACCTCGCTCCTTGCCGACGCACCCACCGACACGCTCACCCGCAACAAGCTGGGCCAGGCCTACGCCATGCGCGCCTTCGACTACATGGCCCTCGCGCCCTACTATGCCGGCAACTACGCCAACCATGGCGACGACCCCTGCATTCCGCTCCTCGGCACCGAGTCTGACTTCGACTATACCAACAACCCGCGTGCCACCGTGCGCGAGGTGTATGCGCAGATCGTCAGCGACCTCGACAACGCCCTCGAGTACCTCAAGGGCTACGACCGCGGCGTGGATTACACCAGCGCCACCTCCTACAAGGAGAGCGCCAGCCAGAAGATGTACATCGACCGCAACGTGGCATTCGGCCTCCGCGCACGTGCCAACCTGGCCATGGAGAACTGGCTGCAGGCTGCCGCCGATGCCGACAGCGCACTCGTGGGCTACCAGCCCGCAAGCATCGCCGACGTCAGCGAACCCGCCTTCTGCAGCCTCCAGGAGCGCAACTGGATCTGGGGCATTCTCCTCACCGAGGCCGAGGCCAGCGAGTATGGCTACCGCTGCAGTGCCGCCTGGACGAGCGCCCTCTGCGGCAGCGGCTACGGCCCTGCCACCGGCAACACCCCCTGCATCAACAAGCTGCTCTACGACAAGATCCCCGACACCGACGTCCGCAAGGGCTGGTGGCTCGACGCCACACGCCACTCCGACAACTGGGCCAACCAGGTGTGGACAGACCCCGCAAACGGCGCCACAGCCAAGGGCGACGACATTGCAGCCTTCAAGGACCAGGGTGGCGACAAGGACGAGCTGCTGCCCTACACCAACATCAAGTTTGGCATGAAGAGCGGATGCTCATCCACCAAGAACGACAACGACTGGCCCCTCATGCGCGCCGAGGAGATGCTTCTCATCAAGGCCGAGGGCCTGGCCAAGGGTGGCAAGGAAGCCGAGGGCCGCAGCGTGCTCGAGAGCTTCGTCAAGACATATCGTGACCCCGCCTACAGCAGCAATGCCGGAGGCCGCACACTCGCCGACGAGATCTGGTACCAGCGCCGCGTGGAGCTGTGGCTCGAAGGCTTCGACGTCTTCGACGCACGCCGCCTCAACAAGCCCATCGTGCGCTTCATCCCCGGCCGCGAGACCAACGTGCCCGCCGCATTCATGTTCAACATCGCTGCCGACGACCCCTGGCTCAACATGCGCTTCCCCGACACCGAGGTCAACGCCAACCACGGCATCATCGACAACGAGGGCGGCACACAGCCTCAGAGCGAGCAGAACGCCTCGCTGCGCGACGGCGTGACAGACTGAGTTTAGTCATTATTAATAACTCATAATTACCACTATATAGTATGAACAAGTATTTAAGATATGCCCTCCCCCTGGCACTGAGTACGCTTGTCATGGCGGGATGTAAGGATGAAGACAGCGTGGAAGTCGGTCAGTGGGACTCCAGTACCGACTACGCCGTTGTCGCATTCAAGGAGATTACACAGACGGTGGAGCTCGACCCTGCAGCGGAAACAACCTACACGCTCCACATGACACGCCGCCATCCCCAACTGAGCGAATTGCTGGATTCAGAAAGCAACAGAGTCGGCGCGCTCATCGATGACCTGAAGGACCAAATGGCCGACGAGCTCGAAGCCGAGGAGGCCGACTTGAAAGAGCAGCTCGCTGCTGAAGACCTTACAGACGAAGAGAAGGCCGAGATCCAAGAGAACTACGAAGAGGCATGTGCCGCCATCCAGAAGAAGTATCAGGATCAAATCGATGCTCTTCAGGCGCAGTACAAGGAGTATGAGGCCACGCAGTGCAACGCTAACCTCGAGGCCATCGAGGTGCCCATCACCATCACCAATGGCACCGAGGACATCTTCACCATCTCCTCGGCCAAGTTCGAGAAGGGTGCTTGGGACGCTGAATACACCATCTCCTTCCCGAAGGCTGAGGTCGGCGTGACCTACGAGGTGCAGTATGCCGTCAAAGACCCGCGCTATGTCTCCTCATATAGCGATGCAGCCACGGCTACGTTCTCTGTCACCCGCGTCAAGTGGGTTCCTGTGGGCAACGGTGTTCTTACCGACTACTTCTGGTTCGAGGGCAGTAATCCTGTTGAGGTGGTCATGAAGGATGGCGACAACACCAAGTTCCGTATCATGCATCCCTTCAACACCATGGCAGCAGGCTATCAGAGTGTGGAAACGTCTGAATACGTGGAGCTCACTTTGCTCAAGGTTGGACAAACCCTTAAAGGTGTTAAAATCTCCAACGAGGATCTTGTTTACTTCACCCCCGTACATACAGGCTATGTGCATCCTGATTATCATGCTGAGGTAGTGGTGTGGCATCCTGCCGACCTCTATTCTTCACCTTCTGAAGATATGTATCTTGCCAGCAAGGTTCTGGGCTACACCACAGTGAAAATCGATGGTAAGGATTATAAGGTTCCCGGTGCTATCAACCTCGCTCCTTATTTCTATATGAGTGGAGTTGGCGGCTGGAACCGCACCACCGACACTAAGTGTGTGCAACTCGTCATGGATGGCTTCAAGCTCACGTATGAGGCCGACCTCTTCACCCCTGGCGACTTCGAGTGGGAGAAGGTGTTCGAAGGTGTGTTCACCTCTAAGCAGATGAGCAGCACCTCCACCGCTTCTCTCTATCGCGGCAATTGCGTCGCCACGACCGACGATGCCGACAAGACGTTCACCGCCAAGTATGGTGTGCCATACATCCTCGAGGCTCCCTATGCTGAGGACTACGACATCATCTTCTTCGTGAAGGATGGCCGCATCCAGATGCCCAAGGACTATGACGACGATCTCGGTCTGCAGCCCATCGGCATTGACGCCGCCGGCATGCCCGTCTATGTCACCATCAATGGCTCGTCGTCCACGTTCAAGGACAACGAGGTCACTCTGAACATGACTTTCCAGGCCGAGCGCGAGTATATCAACGACCAGGGTCGCAAGGCCTACGAGTACATCACCCTCGACACCAACGACGAGACACTGGCCAACATCACCTGGAATCCCGTCGGCACTGGCACATACTACTACATGGACTACGACGACGAGGACAATGTCATCTATCATGAGGACCCGGGCTACGTCATCCTTCAGCGCCAAGACAGTCCCGATATGTTCATGGTTGAGGACTGGTACAGCGGCGGCACCCTCGAGTTCACTTGGGACCAGACCACCAACGCTGTCAGCGTTCCCATGTGCGACACCGGCGACACCTACGGCGACTATGGCACCATCTATGCCAGCGATGTGGCCAACTGCCCCTACAGCTCCGCCAGAGGTTGGACCGTCGAGGACTATCCCACGTTCTACGATGCTGAGTCCAGCACCTTCGTCCTTCGCCTTGTCTATTTCGTGAATGGTGGCACCTTCGGCATCTACGACGAGAAGATGGTTGTTGACTGGACAGCCTCCGAGGTCAAGGCCCCGATGCTCAAGAAGCAGGGTCGCACCATGCCCCATTACTTCAAGCTTCAGCAGGGTGCCAAGGTGCTTGGCAAGTATGCCAACTACACCAAGCACCTCGGCAAGAGCACCAAGACCACCGTCCGCAACCGTGCGGGCAAGACGTCCTTCGAGGCCAAGACTTCCCTCGTGAAGTTCTGACCCCGCATCCATACCTTTGACCGGCGGGCCGTGTGCACATGCCACGGCCCGCCGGCTTGCAAACACAACCATCCGGCATCCTTTGCTGGATGGTTACTTATATCCGTACCTTTCAACTCGTCGGCATCAGTGCCGCCAATTGGGTCGGCACGTTGACCGTCGAGGTGAAGACATATTGGCCCGATGCCATCGGCTCCCGCTTTACTGTCTATCCGAAGGTGGCAAACCGTTTGTCGTCAGCAAAACAAGTCGTCCAGGGTAAGTTCACGTTGGATGCATTCAGAATGCTCATTTCTGTCAATGCCCTTGGTCGTTATCATCGTCACAATGACATTCTTGTCGGTGTTTGTTGTCTCGATGAATGCCCGTACCTTGCGTTCAATGTCATCTTCATCCTTGGCGGTCATAGTGTATGGTCTGTTCCAGAACTTCATTTCGCAGATGTTGATAGTTTTGTCTGCACGGTCGATGAGCATGTCTATCTGCGCAGAACGCTGTTCACCTTTGCCAAACCACGAAAAGACATTGGCAGTTATGCCAGAAATCCCCAATGCCTTCTTTATTTGATCCACGTGGTTCAGACACAACATCTCAAACGACAGCCCGCTCCATGTGGTGTAAACATGTGAGTTTTGGCTGTTCGACCAATAATTGGCATCGTGGGCATCTGCTTTCTTTATGACCTGAAAGTGGAACATGGTAAATGAATCGACAAGCTGGTATAGCGTGCCATTGTTTTTTCTTTCCATGGAGTTATGGCTCTTATGGTTCCCGTGTGCTATGACGAAAGGTTCATAGCTGCGGATGAATCCACAACTCTCCAATTCTTCAAGCATCATGGAGAACTTGCCATTATCTGCGAGGTGTGTCTTTTCGAGCACTTCCTGTCGGGTCAGTCCCTTTCCTCTGGTTGCCAATGCTGTAACAATCTTGATGTGGTTGGTGGCATCTTTGTAGAGCGAGTTGTACAAACTGTGGAACTCGTCGTGCAGTTCGCCATCCTCAGCAAAGACAAGCCTGTCGATGTTCTGTGCCACTCCTTCGCCTTTGTCCATTTTCGACAGATAGAAAGGAATACCGCCAAGAACCATATAGCACTCGGCAATCTGCTTAGTTGACAGTCGGAACCCCCGGGCATCAAAGTACATCTGGCACTCTCTGAGCGTAAAGGGCTTCAGCGGAATCTTGTGGGTTACCCGGTTGTGAAGGCCGCCTCTATTCTTAATCAGGTTGTTGATAATCCATGATGTCGCACTGCCACAGACTATGAGTTTGATGTCATCGCGCCATGATGCCCACGAATTCCAGAAATGCTCCAAGCCGCTGATGAAATTGGAGCGTGGTGTGTCCATCCAGGGCATTTCGTCGATAAAGACAATCTTCTTCCCCTCCGGCAGGGATTCCAAATACCTTTCCAGTGCCATGAACGCATCAAGCCATGTCTTGACCTGTGGCACTTCTGGTCGCCTTTTCCTAATGCCCTGCATAAAGTTCTTCAACTGAATCCGCATCGGGACCTTGTTCATGCCAGCTACGTAAAAAGCATAGTCCGTGCCGATGACTTTCTGTATGAGGAACGTCTTGCCTACGCGCCTACGTCCATACACGGCAATGAATTCAGACTGTTCAGAGCTGAGGTATTCCTTCAGCTGCTGCTGTTCTTTCTCGCGTCCAATGAAAAGCTTGCTCATACCATGTTGATTATTTGTTCTTGTCTTTGGCCATTGGGTCTGGAATATGGTTCATGGCTAATGCCGCAAATGTACTTCTTTTTCTTGAAGCAGCCAAGTAAATTGCACGAAAATGGTCGCAGAGGTACCCATTTTGCCATGTTAGCGACCTGTTTCGTGCTGTTTTGGGCGATTCTGCCCGTCTGTTGTCGGGTGCATGTATCGGCAGATGTTGTGCCTGTCGGTGGCCAAACGTAGCTTGTGACGTCCGCTGTTGGCCAAAAAGTGTGTGGCCGAAGGCATTTTTTTAGTAGGAAAAGCGCCGTTGTCGCGCAAATGTAGTATATTTGCACCGCAATCTCAATGTATCACACCCATGAAACGCATCCTTTTCCTCCTCACGGCCTGCGCCGCCATGTTTGCGGCCCGCGCCGACGACGTGTTCATCAACACCCCGCGCACCACGCTCATGCTCTCGGCCAACGAGGGCCAGACGCCGCGCATCCACTACTATGGCCCCCGCCTGTCGCCTGGCCAGGGTCGTGAGGTCTATGACGCCATGAGCCTCAGCGCCGACGCCTATCCGGCCTTTGGGCGCGACAGCTTCGACGAGACGGCGTTGAGCGTTACCCACTCCGACGGCAACATGTCCACGGAGCTGGCCGTGACGGGCGTGCGCACCGACGGCGACGTCACCATCATCTCTATGAAGGACCGCAAGTACGACTTCTTCGTTGACCTGTGCTACCGCGCCAGCGACGCCAGCGACGTCATCGAGACATGGACCGTGCTGCGCAACGGCGAGAAGAAAGCCGTGCGCCTGGAGCAGTATGCCAGCGGCGTCATCCCGGTGCGCCAGGAGGGCGCCTGGCTGACCCATTTCCACGGCAACTGGGGCCAGGAGGCACAGATGACCGAGGAGGCCCTGACGCAGGGCCTGAAGACCATCGTCAACCACGACGGCGTGCGCACGGCCATGGCCGACCGCGCCGAGGTGATGCTCTCGCTCGACGGTCGCCCCAGCGAGAACAGCGGGCGCGTCATCGGCGCCGCGCTGTGCTGGACCGGCAACTACAAGCTGCGCGTTGAGACGCGCGGCAAGCACCGCCACACGCTCCTCGCCGGCATCGACGACCTCCACACGGCCTACACCCTGCGCACCGGCGACACGTTCCGCACGCCGGAGCTGGCCATGGCCTACAGCGCCGAGGGCAAGGGCGGCGTGAGCCGTGCCTTCCACCGCTGGGGCCGCGCCGGCAAGCTCCACAACGGCCGTGCGCTGCGCCAGGTGCTGCTCAACTCGTGGGAGGGCGTGTATATGAACGTCAACCAGCCCGTGTGCGAGCAGCTCATGGACGGCCTGCGCGACCTCGGCGGCGAGCTCTTCGTGGTCGATGACGGGTGGTTTGGCCGCAAATACCGCCGCACCTACGACGACAAAGCCCTCGGCGACTGGGTCACCGACACCGAGAAGCTGCCCGCCGGCATACCAGCCCTCGTGCGCGCTGCCGAGGAGCGCGGCCTGCGCTTCGGCATCTGGATAGAGCCGGAGATGGTGAACACCACCAGCGAGCTCTACGAGCAGCACCCCGACTGGGTCGTGGCGCACCCCACGCGCGAGCTCTCGCGGGGCCGTGGCGGCACACAGCTGGTGCTCGACATGTCCAACCCTCGCGTGCAGGACTTCGTCGTGGGCATCGTCGATGGCCTCGTGCGCGAGAACCCCACGCTCCACTACATCAAGTGGGACTGCAACATGTCCATGCAGAACTTCGGCAGCTCCTATCTCACCGCCGACCGCCAGAGCCACCTCTTCGTGGATTACCACCTCGGGCTGCGCAGCGCCCTCGAGCGCATACGCGCCGCCCATCCCGACCTCGTCATCCAGCTCTGCGCCAGCGGCGGCGGCCGCGTCAACTGGGGCTTCATGCCCTACTTCGACGAGTTCTGGGTGAGCGACGACACCGACGCGCAGCAGCGCCTCTTCATCCAGTGGGGCACGAGCCACTTCTTCCCGCCCATGGCCATGGCGCAGCACGTCAGCGCCTCGCCCAACCACCAGACGGGGCGCGTCATCCCGCTCAAGTTCCGCTTCGACGTGGCCATGACGGGCCGCCTGGGCATGGAGATGAAACCCAGCGACCTCAGCGACGAGGAGCGCGACTACGCCCGCCGCGCCATAGCCTTCTACAAGGAGATACGCCCCATCGTGCAGCTCGGCGACCTCTACCGTCTCATCTCGCCCTACGAGGGCAACGGCTTCTGCAGCGAGATGTTCGTGAGCGAGGACAAGAGCGAAGCCGTGTTCTTCTGCTACAAGTTCCAAAACTACATCGGCCTCGACGCACCGCGCTGGCACATGGCGGGCCTCGACCCCGCAGCCACCTACCGCCTCGAGGAGTTCGAGTGCCGCGAGCGCCAGCATTTCTTCGAGGGCAAGACCTTCACGGGCAGCTTCCTCATGCACACCGGCATCGACGCCGCCCTCAGCGGGCAGTTTGCCAGCCGCGTCATACGCCTCACCCGCCAGTAGCCCCCAGCCACAACCCATAACCCCCGGTTGCCGCACATCCATGCCGCGGCAAGTGGTGGAACATGCCGCGGCATGTTCCGCTACTTGCCGCGGCGTTTTTTGCTACTTGCCGCGGCGTGTTCCGCCACGTGCCGCAGCTCTTGGGCCCCGTATGCGCGGTGCCTTGGCAACATATCCTTGGCGCTCTCTTGATTGACATGATTTTTTCCACCACGAATTAAACGAATTATACTAATTTTCGGGCTGCGCAGTGTCAGCGATTTTTTCGAATTATGAGTCCACTTGAAAAAGTCCTCCTTGCTCTGTCACCCCTTCGGGGTTCAGCCGTAACGGTCTGATTCCCAAGAAGGGGTTTCACCCCTCCCTGTGTTCTTTTCGTCCCTTCTCTAAGTGTAGAGCGTCCCTGCGGGCCGAGCGCGGGACTTTTTCAAGTGGGCTCAGTAATGCACCTTCGGTTGGGGTGAGGAATTCCTTGCCCCCAAGAATATCTACCTTGGGAGTCTTCTGTTTTTCTTCCTCCATGTACTCGGCAATCTGCTTTTGCCGGATTGCTCTTTTGTAGTCC
>JAFSVI010000064.1 GCA_017445145.1 Bacteroidaceae bacterium
ACATCGTGAAGTTCGACAACTTCGTCTCCCTGCTCTACTACTACGGCATGCTCACCATCACCGGCACTTCGGGCTTCACCCTGCGCCTTGGCATCCCCAACAACAACGTGCGCAAGCAATACTACGGCTACCTCCTTGAGGAGTACAGCCGCATACGCCTCATCGACCACCGCCCCATGGACCAGGCCATGCAGCAGGCCGCCCTCACCGGCGCCTGGCAGCCGCTCCTCCAGCTCATCGGCGAGGAGTACGAGAAGACATGCGCCGTGCGCTGCCTCATCGAGGGGGAGCGGAATCTACAAGGCTTCTTCACGGCCTACTTCTCCATGTACTCTTTCTATCTCACTGCACCCGAACTGGAGCTGGCCCACGGCTACTGCGACTTCTTCCTCATGCCCGACCTGCGCCGCTACCCCGTGGTGGCCCACTCGTACATCATCGAGCTGAAATATCTCAAGCCCGAAGCTACGGAGGCCGAGGCTGCTGCGCAGTGGGCCGATGCCGCCGCGCAGGTGCGCCACTATGCCACCGACGCCAAGCTCCCGCAGCTATGTGGCCCAACGCAACTGCACCTCGTCGTGGCGCAGTTCCGCGGACATCATCTGGAGCGCACCGGGGAGGTCGAGTTATGACAGGGACACGCTCCCATGATGATATAGGTGAAAGCATTCCGCCATTGCCCGCGTCGCCCTGAGAAGCCCCTTGGGCAAACGTCACGCACGGCCACAAAAAAAGAGGCCAATGGCCTCTTACGTTAGTGATCCGTTTGGGGCTCGAACCCAAGACCCCAACATTAAAAGTGTTGTGCTCTACCAGCTGAGCTAACGGATCTACGTGCTTTCCTGCCGGGCTTGTGGCCGACATAATGCGCCCTCTCAGCGCCGAAAAGCGGGTGCAAAGGTACGGCCTTTGCCCGAGACGTGCAAATTTTTTGCGTTTTTTTTGGCATTAGTGTCGAAAAAAGCAAGTTATATAAACCTTGAGGCCCTGGGCAGGTGCTACCATGAGGTCAGTAAATCGCGCCGCAAGGTACACTTTTTCACCGAAAACCTTTCGCGTTAGAGATAAAGTTGCTACCTTTGCGGCGCAAATTAGTCTCAACATTTATCATAACACGCAATGAGCAAACAAACAGAAAAGATTCAGGAGCTCATCGAGCTCCGCGCCAAAGCCCGTCTGGGCGGTGGCGAGAAAGCCATTGAGAAGCAGCACGACCGCGGCAAATATACGGCACGTGAGCGTATAGACATGCTGCTGGACGCAGGCAGTTTCGAGGAGATGGACATGTTCGTAACCCATCGCTGCCACAACTTTGGCATGGAGAAGAAACAGTATATGGGCGACGGCGTCGTCACCGGCTACGGTACGATTGGCGGTCGCCTTGTTTATGTCTTCGCACAGGACTTCACCGTCAATGCCGGCTCCCTCTCGGAGACGATGGCCCTGAAGATATGCAAGGTGATGGACGCCGCCATGAAGGTGGGCGCTCCCGTCATCGGCCTCAACGACTCAGGCGGCGCACGCATTCAGGAAGGCATCAACGCTCTGGCCGGCTACAGCGAGATATTCCAGCGCAACATCATGGCCAGCGGCGTCATCCCACAGATCAGCGGCATCTTCGGCCCCTGCGCCGGCGGCGCCGTGTATAGCCCTGCCCTGACCGACTTCACACTGATGATGGAAGGCACGAGCTACATGTTCCTCACCGGCCCTGCCGTGGTGAAGACAGTGCTGGGCGAGGTGGTGACACAAGAGGAGCTGGGTGGCGCAAGCGTCCACAGCACCAAGAGCGGTGTGACCCACTTCACGGCCAAGACCGAGGAAGAGGCCATGGCCATGATCAAGCAGCTGCTGAGCTACATCCCGCAGAACAACCTCGAGAAGACACCGCGCGTGGAATGCACCGACCCCATCGACCGCAAGGACGACTACCTCAACGAAATCATCCCCGACAACCCCAACCAGCCCTACGACATGTACGAGGTCATCGCCAGCATCGTGGATGGCGGCGAGTTCTTTGAGGTGCAGCCGGGCTATGCCAAGAACATCATCGTGGGCTTCGCACGCTTCAACGGCGAGAGCGTGGGCATCGTGGCCAACCAGCCCAAGCAGCTGGCCGGTGTGCTCGACTGCAACGCCTCGCGCAAGGGTGCCCGCTTTGTGCGCTTCTGCGACGCCTTCAACATACCCATCGTCACGCTCGTCGATGTTCCCGGCTTCCTGCCCGGCACGGGCCAGGAGTACAACGCCGTGATCCTCCACGGTGCCAAGCTGCTCTACGCCTACGGCGAATGCACGGTGCCCAAGGTCACCGTCACGCTGCGCAAGTCGTATGGCGGTTCGCACATCGTGATGAGCTGCAAGCAACTGCGAGGCGACATGAACTACGCTTGGCCATCGGCCGAAATCGCTGTGATGGGTGCTGCCGGTGCCGCCGCCGTGCTCTATGCCAAGGAGGCCAAGGCCATCAAGGAGGAGAAAGGCCCGGAGGCCGCCAAGGAGTTCATCGCCGAGAAGGAGGCCGAATACACCAAGCTCTTCGCCAACCCCTACAACGCCGCGAAGTACGGCTACATCGACGACGTCATCGAGCCGCGCAACACCCGTTTCCGCATCATACGCGCCCTCTCGCAGCTGGCCGACAAGCGTCTGACCAACCCTGCCAAGAAGCACGGTAACATCCCATTGTAAACCAAAGACACCCGCTATTATGATTACTACATTATCAACCGACTGGGGTGCCGCGTGGGGCATGGCCGGCATCAGCGTGGGAGTGGTGTTCGCCATACTCATTCTGCTGGTGGGTGTGCTCTATGTCTTCAGCGCCGTGGCTTCGGGCAAGGCCGCCAAGGAGGCCGATGCCGCCAAGCCCAAGGTGGTGACAGGAGCCAACTACATCAAGAGCAAGCAGGCCGACATTGCCACGGCCTCTGACCTCGACAAGGTGGCCATAGCCACTGCCGTGTATCTCTACATGGGCAACCAGCACGACGAGGAGAGCGGCATCCTCACCATCCACCACACCGACAACACGGCCTGGCACGCAGAGCTGAACAGGCATCTATAACACTGGGCAATTGGACAATTTGCGATTTGACAATTTCTTCATCAAAAGATGTGCTGTCTGGTCGTAGGTTGCAATTGTGAATTCGTATAATTGTAAAATCGTGAAATAAACCTATGAAAGAATTCAAGTTCAAGATAGACGGCAAGGACTACGCAGCACAGGTAGCCGAGCAGGACAATGGCATCCTGGCCGTCACACTCAACGGCAGCACCTACGCCGTGGAGGTTCCTGCGCTGGCACACCATGCCGCCAAACCCATTGTACACCATCCCGCAGCACCCGCCTCGTCGGGAGCCGCACGGCCCGCTGCCGCAGCACCCGCTGCCGGCTCCATTGTGGCACCGCTGCCCGGCACCATCAAGCAGATTGTGGCCTCCGAGGGCCAGAAGGTGAAGCGCGGCGAGACGATACTGACCATGGAGGCCATGAAGATGGAGAACGCCATCACCGCCGAGCAGGACGGCACCGTGCTGAAGGTGCGCGTGGCCGTCGGTGCCAGTGTCAATCAGGGCGACGTGCTCGTTGACTTCCAGGCCGACGGCACTCCCGCTGCTGCTCCCGCTCCCGCCGCAGCTCCCGCCCCGAAGGCTGCTCCCGCAGCCCCTGCTGCCCCCGCAGCCCCCGGCGCCAAGAATGTGGAGGCCCCCCTGCCCGGTACCATCAAGCAGGTGTTGGTGAGCGTGGGTCAGGAGATTGCTGCCGGCGACACCGTGGTGGTCATGGAAGCTATGAAGATGGAGAAC
>JAFSVI010000065.1 GCA_017445145.1 Bacteroidaceae bacterium
AGGGCACAGTTGACGCGGGGCTTGTCGGCGAAGTAGCGGATGAGGTTCTCGCAGTTGGTGCCGCTGCCCGACACGAAGATGGCAATGTTGATGTTCTGCATGGCCGTTGTCATTTCAGTATCTGTGCTGCGTGGTCCTTGGTCTTCACCTCCTTGGGCAGCATGATGCGCTCGATGATGCCCTGCTCGTTGATGATGAAGGTAGTGCGGAAGGTGCCCATGTACTTGCGGCCGTACATCGACTTCTCGCCCCAGGTGCCGAACAGCTCGCTGAGCTTCATCTCGGTGTCGGCAATAAGGTGGAAGGGCAGCGAGTTCTTTTCGATGAACTTCTGGTGCGACTTCTCGTCCTGCACGCTGACGCCGAGCACCTCGTAGCCCTGCTTGCGCAGTTCGCTGTAGTTGTCGCGCAGGTTGCAGGCTTGAGCGGTGCAGCCGCTGGTCATGTCCTTGGGGTAGAAATAGAGCACGAGCTTACGTCCGGCGTAGTCGCTCAGTCGGATTTCGTTACCATTTTCGTCTTTGCCCAGAATCTCGGGCGCTTTGTCTCCAATGTTCATAATATTGATAATTTAGGGGATTAAATATTCAATGACTTTCTCTTCCATACGGAAGGGTTGCAGCTGGTTCAGTCCTAACAGGCGGACAGCGTCGGGGAAGAGCGCCTCCTCGGGGACGAGGCCAATGATTTCGGTGCCGGTGACGCTGACTCCGTGGAGCTGTGCCACGCGGCTCACCTCGTCGAAGGTCTGGCGGAGTGAGGTGACGCGGAAGTTGGTGAGGTTGCAGCTGACCTGTGCGAAGCCGTATTCCTCGATGTACCAGCCGATGGCTTTTACGCATTTCAGCGTGCCGGGTTGTCCCTGGTAGCCCCGTTCCCGCACTTGGCGGGCAATGGCGGTAGCGATTTCTTTGGAGGTGGTGTTGAGGTTGAAGTTGACGGCGATCAGGAAATCGCGGGCACCGACTACGGAGATGCCGGAACGGCGGATGGCGGCGGGGAGGGGACCCTGCGGAGAACCGCAGGGCACAGTTGGGGGCATGTAGTCGGGCTCTTCACCGGGTGTGGACAGCTTGTGGGCGATGCCCTCGTACTCACCGGCCCGGCAAACGGCGAGGTTGCGGAACTTAGGGCGCAGGGCGGCGGCCTCGTAGAGATAAACGGGGATGCCCAGCTCGTCGGCCATGCGCCGGCCCAGTTGCCTTGCCATCATGGCACACTCGTCGAGCGTGATGCCGCTGACGGGGACGAAGGGCAGCACGTCGGTGGCTCCGATGCGGGGGTGGGTGCCGTGGTGCCGGCTCATGTCGATGAGCTGCTGAGCAGTCTTCACTCCGAGGAATGCTGCCTCGGCCACCGCTTCAGGCTCTCCGGCAAAGGTAATGACGGTGCGATTGGCAGCTTCGCCGGGATCGACGTTGAGCACCTTGACACCGCTGACGCTGCCGATGGCGTCGGCTATCTGTCGGATAACGTTTTTGTCGCGGCCCTCGCTGAAGTTGGGCACGCATTCCATGATTCTCTTCATTGGTGTAACTGTTCTAAGAGTATTTCTATCAGTCGCGGTACGCCATACTGGTCGATGTCCTGTTCGGGAATCCAGAAGTAGTCAGCGGGCAGCTGGGGCCGCTCGTCGGGTTCCCAGAGGTAGAAGTCGGCGTAGAGGACGCGGTGGGTGAGGATGTGCTTGACGTTCTGGCGCAATGGCATTGCGCCATACGGAACTTCCGTGGTGAGCAGCGGCTCGTAGAGGCCTTGCCAGATGTCGCCGGGTGGACGGCGGTGGATGGCGGTCATGCCCTTGCACCGTATATAGATATAGGTAAGACGGCGCTCCTTGACCTTGACCGTCTTCTGCTTGACGGGCAACTGGGCTACCTTGTCCTCGCGCAGAGCGGTGCAGGTTTCTATCAGGGGGCACTGCGGACAGCGGGGCGACTGCGGGGTACAGAGAGTGGCGCCGAAGTCCATGATGGCCTGGTTGTAGGCAGCGGCGGCACCGCTGCATAGCGAACCTTTGGGGAGGAGGGATTGGGCGAGGGCGGCGAACTCGTGCTTGCCCTCGGTGGTGTTGATGGGGGTGGC
>JAFSVI010000066.1 GCA_017445145.1 Bacteroidaceae bacterium
CCACCCGGCCGACTACATCAACGTTTCGGCGAAAATCTGAGCAGTGGCTAGCATTTAGAGACAAGTGGTTAGTGTTTAGTTGATGGAGTACGATGTGATAGTGGTTGGCGGCGGCGCGTCGGGGCTGATGGCCGCCGTGACGGCAGCGGGACGCGGCAAGCGCGTGCTGCTGCTGGAGAAGATGGACCAGGCCGGGCGCAAGCTGCGCATCACCGGCAAGGGCCGTTGCAACCTCACCAATACCAGCCCCCTGCGCGACACCCTGCCCCACATAGGCAGCGACGCCCGCTTCCTGCGCAACGCCTACGGCCGGTTCTTCAACCAGCAGCTGATGGACTTCTTCGAGCAGCGCGGCGTGGCGTTGACCGTGGAGCGCGGCAACCGTGTGTTCCCCGCCAGCGGCAAGGCCCTCGACATCTTCCTGGCCCTGATGCACGAGCTTGAGCAGAATTCCAACGTCACCATCCGCAAGAACACCACCGTCAAAAGCATAGAGACTTTCGAAGGGCAAGCCACGGCGGTAGTCCTCGAGCGCGGCGAGCGCATCGCCTGCCGCCACATCGTCCTGGCCACGGGCGGCATCTCCTACCCCACCACGGGCAGCACAGGCGCCGGATACCGCATGGCACGCGAGCTGGGACACACCGTCGTCGAGCCCGTACCCTCGCTGGTGGCGCTGAAATGCGCGGAGAAGATTCCCGAAGAGCTCATCGGCTTCCAGCTGAAAAACGTGCAGCTCTCGCTTTACGAAGGGTCGTCGAACGCCCCGATGTTCAAGTCGGGCGTCGGCGAGATGACCTTCGTGCAGGACGGCCTCTCAGGCCCCATCGTGCTCAGCGCCAGCCGTATCGCCACCCGTCCACTGCAATCCAAACAGCCCCTCATCGCCCGACTCGACCTCAAGCCCGGCCTCAGTCCCGAACAGCTGGACCGCCGACTGCTTGCCGACCTCGACCAGAACGGCACGCGCATCTTCAACGACGCCCTCCGCCTGTGGCTTCCCGCCGAGCTGATTCCGCTGGCATTGCCGCAGCTGCACATAGAATACTACAAGCGCCTGCACCAGATTACCGGCGAGGAGCGCCGCCGGTTGGGCCGCTGGCTGAAGGGGGTGGAGTTCACCCTCACCGGCACCCACGACTGGAACGAGGCCATCGTCACCCAAGGGGGCGTGGCCCTCGGCGAGGTGAACCCCAAAACCATGGAAAGCCGCCTGGTGAAAGGGCTGTACCTGGTGGGCGAACTGCTCGACCTCGACGCCGACACCGGCGGATACAACCTCCAGATAGCCTTCAGCACCGGCCATGCCGCCGGCGAGGCGATATAAAAAAAAGCGGGCAACCCGGTTGGGTTGCCCGCTCTGCGTTTATTCTTCCGCCGCTATCACAGCCTCCTCCCACTCGTTCATCTTCTGTTCCAGCTGGGCCTTAAGGGATTGGTAGGTCTTGTAGAAATCGGGTGTCTGGGCTTCGCCGGTGGCCAGGATGGTGTCCTTGGCGGCAATCTCGGCCTCGAGGGCCTCGATCTCCTGTTCTTTCTGCTTGACGGCGTTCTGCAGTTTGCGACGCTCGCGTTCGCGCTCGCGGCTCTGCTCGTAGGCGGCTTTGCCGGCGGAGCTGGTTTTCTGGGTGGACGGCGCACTTTGTGCGACGGCCGCAGTCTGGGCATTCTGGGCCTCGAGGAACTCCATGATGTCGCCCTTGAACTCGTGCACCGCACCGTCGCGGAACTCGTAGAGTTCGTCGGTAAGGCCGCTGAGGAAGTCGCGGTCGTGGCTGACCACGATGAGGGTGCCTGTGTACTGCAGGAGGGCGTTTTTGAGGATGTCCTTGGAGTTCATGTCCAGGTGGTTGGTGGGCTCGTCGAGGACCAGGAGGTTGCTCGGCGTGAGCAACAGCTTGGCCAGGGCCAGGCGGGCTTTCTCGCCGCCGCTGAGGACCTTCACCTTCTTGTCGATGTCGTCGTCGGAGAAGAGGAAACTGCCCAGAATGTTGCGTATCTTGGGGCGGATGTCGCCCTGGGCGATGTCGTCGATGGTCTCGAAGACGGTCTTGTCCAGATTGAGCATGGCGGCCTGGTTCTGTGCGTAGTAGCCCAGGGCGACGCCTGTGCCGAGACGGAAGGTACCGGTGTAGTCGTTGATGTCGCCCACGATGATTTTGGCCATGGTGGACTTGCCCTCGCCGTTGCGGCCCACGAAAGCCACTTTGCGCCCGGAAGTGAGCATGAAGTCGACCCCGTCGAACACCTGGTTGTCGCCGTAGGCCTTGCCAAGGTGCTGCGCCTCGACAACGATTTTGCCGCTGTGCGGCGCCGGGGGAAACTGGAAGTGGATGCTCTCGGTGCTCACCTCGTCGACCTTGATGGTCTCCATGCGCTCCAGCATCTTGATGCGGCTCTGCACCTGCTTGGACTTGGTGGCCTTGTAGCGGAAGCGCTCGATGAAGGCCTCGATCTGCGCCACCTGGCGCTGCTGGTTGGTGAGCTGGGCCATCTGGCTGG
>JAFSVI010000067.1 GCA_017445145.1 Bacteroidaceae bacterium
CAGCAGCGACTTGCCGAAACGACGTGGGCGGGAGAGAAAATAGTATTTCCCCTCCGACACCATCTTGTACATCAGTGCCGTCTTATCGACGTAGGCGTAGCCGTCGCGCCGCACCTCGCCAAAGTTCTGTATTCCTATAGGATATTTCATAATACTTATTCCATCATTGGGCAGCTCATATACACGTTTTCACTATATGACGGATGAACAGTATTGAGTCCGCTTGAAAAAGACAATAGGTTCCCGTTAGAGCGCGCCCGCATGGGCGTTAACCATCTCATGAATTTTATATTCTCACTCAACTAAGAAATATAAGAAGCCGTGTCCCCTCGCGGGAACACGGCGCAAAGATAGAGATATTCTGCGAACTGCCAAAGGAAATGGCCGAAAAAGTGGTGCGGCCATAGGAAAAAGGGAGTGGCGTTGCTGCCACGACGGCCTACATGGCGGCGGGCCTGGCACGGTGATGGTTCGCGCGGAGTTGGCGGCGCCTCATTCCACATAGAGCACGAGGCCCTTGAGGTACTCGCCCTCGGGGTGGTAGATGCTGACGGGGTGGTCGGCGGGCTGGTGGAGCTGGTGGAGTATGCTCACGCGCCGCCCGCTCTGTGCGGCAGCGGTGAACACCGCCAGGCGGAATTGGTCCTTGGTCACGGCCTGCGAGCATGAGAAGGTGAAGAGTATGCCGCCGGGGGCTATCTTCTCGAAGGCCCGGGCATTGAGGCGTGTGTAGCCCTTGAGGGCATTGCGCAGGGCGTCCTTGTGCTTGGCAAATGCCGGCGGGTCGAGGATGATGAGGTCGTAGGCAGTGCCGGGCATCTGCTGCAGGTAGCGGAAGGCGTCGTCGGCAAACGCCTGGTGGCGCGTGTCGCCGGGGAAGTTGAGGGCCACATTGGCCGTGGCCATGTCGATGGCCTTGGCGGAGCTATCGACGGAATGCACCAGGCGCGCACCGCCGCGCATGGCATATACGGAGAAGCCCCCAGTGTAGCAGAACATATTAAGTACGGCGCGCCCGCGCGCGAGCGTCTCGAGCAGCGAGCGGTTGTCGCGCTGATCGACAAAGAAGCCCGTCTTCTGGCCGTGGAGCCAGTCGATGTGGAAACGGAGGCCGTTTTCCATGGCGACGTTGTCGGCACTCGTGCCGAAGAGGAAGCCGTTAGCCTGACCCAGTCCGGCCTTGAAGGGCAGCGTGGTCTCGCTCTTGTAGTAAATGGCCGTGAGCGACGCCCCCAGCAGCGTGCGCAGCGCCGCGGCCACGGCCATGCGGCAGACGTGCATGCCCACGCTGTGGGCCTGGAGGACGGCCGTGGAGCCATAGACATCAACGACGAGGCCCGGGAGGCCGTCGCCCTCGCCATGCACGAGGCGATAGGTGGTGTTGGTGGCTGTGGCGGCAAGGCCCAGCGCGCGGCGCAGGTCGAGGGCAGCCAGGAGGCGGCGCAGCCAGAAGGCGTCGTCGATGCTCTCGTCGACAAAGGAGAGCACCCGCACGGCGATGGAGCCTATCTGCCAATGGCCCACGGCGGCAAAGGCGCCGTCGGCGGTGAGCACGCGCACGAGGTCGCCCTCATCGGGCTGGCCGTCGATGTGGTGTATGGCCCCGGAGAACACCCAGGGATGGTAGCGGCGCAGGGAGTCTTCCTTGCCGCGCTTGAGATGTATGGTTGTCATGGTTGTGGAGGTGTGATGAGGCAGAAGTCGCGCGTGGTGAGCAGGCGGTTGATTTCGTCGTAGAGACGCAGACATGCCCACGCGTCGGTGGCGGCATACACCTTCTGGCGCTCGGTGAGCACGTCGGCCTCCCAGTTGGTGAGGCGCTGGCTCTTGGAAATCTTGCGCCCAAGCAGGTTGGCATAGAGTTTCTGGAGGCTCATGTCCGCCACGCCGAGGCGCTTCACGTAGTCCTGCAGCTCGAGATAGTTGCCAGGCTGGAAATCAGCGCGCCGACACAGCTGATGCCAGTCGTCGGCCAGGGAGAGGCCTATCTTCTGCGGCCCCTCGGCGGAGAGCAGCCGCACCAATTGCGGCGGCAGGCCGATGCGGTTGAGGCGGAAGAGGAAACACGTGTCGGGGGTGGACACCTGCAGCAGCGCCACGGGGTGCATGGCGCCACGGTGGAAGGTGGGGCGTGTCTCGGTGTCGATGCCTATGCGTGGGGCGCGCATGAGATAATCGGCGGCGCGCCCCACCTCGCCCGCGCTCAAGATGACGATGATGCGCCCGCCGAAAGCCTCCACGGGCAGTTGGGCGATGGCCGCCTTGTCGAAATGCTGGAAAATCTGTCTCAATGTCGGTGGAAGAGGTTTGTGGGTTGTGGGCTTCACGCCTGGTAGGTGTCGATGTAGGTGACACGGTGCAGACGGCGCATCACATCGACAACGTCGGCACCCCAGTACAGCTCGAAGTTGTCGGCCACCACCCACAGCGCATCCTCCATCTCAGCCTCCACGCCATGGCGGTAGGCCTCGAGGAAATTGCGCAAGGGCTGGTAGATGTCAGCCAGGCACTCGCTGACACGGCGCCAACGCAGCTCGCCCGTCTGAACACCCTCGTCGTAGGCCACATCCTCGAAATCGTCGAGTTCGGCAAAGAGCTCGGCCAGGGTGGTGCGCACCCAGTCGTAGTCGTCCTCGCTGACGAAGCATGACGCAGGGTATGCCTCGCCGCCGTCAACGGCGGGCAGGAGCTGGGCTTTGGCATAGAGCAGCGGCAGGAGCTTGAGCAGCTGGGCCACGAGGCTGTCGCGGTCAGCCTCGGCGGCGTGTTCGAGAAGGCGGCACAGCTCCGTGGCAACGGTGGTGAATTCGACCACGGGGGGTGAGAAAACGACGTGCATGATGGTATGGTCATGGGGTTGTGGGCGCAAAAGTACGGCTTTTTTTGCAAAAAAGAGGAAGAAAATGCAGGGAAGTTGACAAAATGTCGTAATTTTGCACCCAAATAAGGATTAGAAGAAGTTTATGACCAAGCAAAACACAAAGAAGGAGCCACAGAAACGGGCTCCCAAGCGAGGCGTGCAACCGCCCAAGGACAAACAAAGCGGCCTGAGCGTGGGCTTGGCCCTCAAGGGCGACAAGGACGAGCCACTGGGGCGCGAGGAGTCGGTGCGCATGGCTGCCGGCGTGGCGCTGCTGCTGCTGGCGGCCTTCACGCTGCTGGCCTTCACCTCGCACCTGTTCACCGGCGGCGAGGACCAGAAGGTGCTGCAGGGCGGCTACATGGGTCATGCTCGCAACTGGGTGGGCTACTTGGGTGCCATGTGGAGCAACTACTGGATTACCGACAACTTCGGCCTCGGTGCGTTCATGATCCCCGTGTTCCTCTTCGCGGCATCGCTGAGGCTTACCAAGGCATACTACGTGCGGCTGTGGAAATGGTTTGTCAACTGTGCGTTCCTGCTCGTGTGGACGAGCGTGGCGGCAGCGTTTTTCCTCGCCACGACATTCGCCGCGACGCCAGCGGTGAGCTACATCAGCCCCGGTGGCATCCACGGCAGCCATGTCGTGGCGTTTCTCGCGGAGCGCATTGGCACCGTGGGCACCTTCGTGGTCATCGTGGCGGCGTTCGTGGCCTACCTGTGCTACGTCAGCGCAGAGACCATACGCATACTGCGGCAGCTCATGCACCCGGGACAGCTGGCGCGACAGCTCAACAGCCGCTACCCCGTGCTGGCGTGGGTGGCACGCATGCTGACAGCCATTGCCAGAAAAACCAAGGGCGGCGACACCGACAACAGACGTGCTGACAACGCCACCACAGCCACTACCGCCACGACCGCCGACGACGAGGCCGCGCACGACGAGACGTCGGCACCCACCGTGATGCATCTCAGCACCGAGCTGGGAGAGACCGAGGCCACGGCAACCGACGACCCAGCCGACACCAACACAGCCACAACAACAACCACGGCAGCCACAGAGGCCGACATAGACCCCGACATACCCATGGCGGAGGTGCTCACCGAGACCACGGACACCGACTGGATCAGCGTGGCGGGAGCCGACACCGCCGACGCAGGCACCGACGCCAGCACGGCACCCGCGCCAGGCTTCACCGTGACACAAACTCACGAGGAGCCGCCGGCCGACGAGGACAAACCCATTGAGCCCTACGACCCAAAGCTCGACCTGGAGCAATACCACTACCCCACCCTCGACCTGCTCAAGCACTATGAGGTGAGCAACAGCGCCAACCTCGACCGCGAGGAACTCACGAAGAACAAAGACCAGATTGTGAGCGTGCTCAAGAGCTTCGGAGTGGAGATATCCACCATCAAGGCCACCATAGGACCCACGATAACGCTCTACGAAATAACACCGGCACCGGGAGTGCGCATCACCAAGATACGCAACCTCGAGGACGACATAGCACTCTCGCTCGCAGCACTCGGCATACGCATCATTGCGCCCATACCCGGCAAGGGCACCATAGGCATCGAGGTGCCAAACGCCAAACCGCAGATAGTGTCCATGGAGAGCATCATCAACAGCCGCAAGTTCCAGGAATCGACCATGGAGCTGCCCATGGCGCTGGGCAAGACCATCACCAACGAGGTGTTCATGGCCGACCTGGCCAAGATGCCGCACCTGCTCGTGGCGGGCGCCACGGGCCAGGGCAAGAGCGTGGGCCTCAACGCCATCATCACCTCGCTGCTCTACAAGAAGCACCCGGCGGAGCTGAAGTTCGTGATGGTCGATCCAAAGAAGGTGGAGTTCAGCATATACTCGCCCATCGTCAACCACTTCCTCGCACAAATCGAGGACGACCCCGACGAACCCATCATCACCGACGTGCAGAAAGTGGTGAACACGCTCAAGAGCCTATGCGTCGAAATGGACACACGCTACGACCTGCTCAAACGCGCGCGCGCGAAAAATATTAAGGAGTACAACGAGAAGTTCCGCAACCGACAGCTCAACCCCGAACACGGACACCACTTCATGCCATACATCGTGGTCGTCATCGACGAGTTTGGCGACCTCATCATGACCGCAGGCAAGGAGATAGAGCTGCCCATAGCGCGCATAGCACAGCTGGCACGTGCCGTGGGCATGCACATGATCATTGCCACGCAGCGACCAACGACCAACATCATCACCGGCACCATCAAGGCCAACTTCCCCGCACGCATGGCGTTCCGCGTGAGCGCTATGATAGACTCGCGCACCATCCTCGACAGGCCGGGAGCAAACCAGCTCATAGGCAAGGGCGACATGCTCTTCCTCGCCGGGAGCGAACCCATACGCCTGCAATGTGCGTTCGTTGACACACCCGAGGTGGAGGCCATAGCCAACTACATAGCACGCCAGCAGAGCTACACAGCGCCCTTCCCGCTGCCACTGCCTCCCACCGAGGACGCCGGCATGAGCAGCGGAGCCGCCGAGGTCGATGTCAACCACCTCGACCCGCTCTTTGAGGAGGCGGCAAAGCTCATCGTGCTCAAGCAGCAGGGCTCCACATCGCTCATACAGCGCAAGTTCTCAATAGGCTTCAACCGCGCCGGAAGACTCATGGACCAGATGGAGAGGATGGGCGTCGTAGGGCCCACACAGGGCAGCAAGCCACGCGACGTACTCATCCAGGACGAGATGTCGCTGCAGATGCTTCTCAACAACATAGGCTGACATCAACACCCACACAACCCATACAGATTGCACCACAAGGGCCGATATTTGTTAAAAAAGAGTAAAAAACGGCGCTTGCGGTGCAATTTGGTGTGCGACATACACCACGTTTCACATAAAAAACCTAACTTTGAGGGCTGAAAAGCACATGAAGTGGCCTCAACAGGCCATTATGAAGCACAAAATCCTTTACCAATACACCATTAACACACTTATGACCAAGCTCCTACAAAGGCTGACAGTAGCCAGTGCCGCAGTGGCACTCTGTGCCGCATGCACACAACCCAAGCAGGCCGACACCACAGCGCTCACCGCTTCAGGCCTCAATCCCCAACAGTTTGCCGACACCATCAACGGCAAACCAACAGCTCTCTACACCCTCGCCAACGCCGCAGGCATGGAGGTGTGCATCACCAACTTCGGCGGACGTGTGGTGAGCATCATGGTGCCCGACCACGACGGCAAGATGCAGGACGTGATCCTGGGATATGACAACGTGGCACAGTATGCCGACGCGCAGAACTCACCCTCGGACTACGGCTCCAGCATCGGACGATATGCCAACCGCATCAGCCGCCACAGCTTCACCATCGACGACTCGCTCTATACCCTCGTGCCCAACGACGGCGACAACTGCCTCCACGGAGGCCCCACAGGTTGGCAGTACCAGGTCTATGACGCCGAACAGCCCGACGCACAGACGCTGAAGCTCACCATCGTCAGCCCCGACGGCGACAACGGCTTCCCCGGCGAGGTAACGGCCATCACCACCTACAAGCTCACCGACGACAACACTCTCGACATCACGTGGGAGGCAACAACCACCAAACCCACCGTCATCAACCAGACCAACCACTGCTACTTCAACCTCAACGGAGACCCCAGCCGCGTGGGCACAAACATGGAGCTGTGGGTCAACGCCGACACGTTCACACCATCCGATGCCAACTACATCCCCACAGGGGAGATACTGCCCGTCGAGGGCACACCATTTGACTTCCGCACACCCAAAGCCCTCACCGACGTGGTCAACGACACCACATTCACCCAGATTGCCAACGCCACAGGCGTGGATCACAACTTCTGCCTCAACACCTGGGCCGACGGCAAGGGCGACGACACGCAGCCTTGCGCCAGCCTATACAGCCCCGAGACGGGCATCATGCTCGAGGTCTTCACCAACGAACCCGGCATCCAGGTATATACCGGCAACTTCCAGGGCGTGGGCCGCGATGCCGACATAGAGCGCAAGCACGGCATCAAATACCCCAAACACGTCAGCGTGTGCCTCGAGAGCCAGAAATATCCCGACACACCCAACCATCCCGAATGGCCCAGCGCCACGCTGCGCCCAGGCGAGAAATACTACAGCCACTGCGCATACAAGTTCAGCGTGAAATAACAGGCTACCGCAACAACTAACTATCAACAATAACCTAACCTCTGACCCAAGCCCCCATTAGGTCTCAACCTCGGCAAGAGGCGATAACAGGGGGGCACGTTCCACAATGGACTGGAATGCAACACACTTCATCTGGCTCGATTGGGCTGTGCTCGCAATCGGCATCATCGGCGTTGTCTGGGCTGTTTGGCACGCCATCTGGAAAGACAAGAAATCGCAGCAGGGAGAGGACAGCTCGGCCTACCTCTTCGGCAAGGGCGAGCCGTGGTATGTCATCGGCATGGCAATCTTTGCCGCAAACATCGGCTCCGAGCACCTCGTAGGCCTGGCCGGAACGGGCGCCAAGAGCGGCGTGGGCATGGCCCACTGGGAGATGCAGGGATGGATGATTCTCATCCTGGGATGGCTCTTCGTGCCGTTCTATCAGCTCATGATCAACAAGATGGGCAAAATCATCACCATGCCCGACTTCCTCAAGTTCCGCTACACTCAGCGAACAGGCTCGTGGCTGAGCATCATCACACTCGTGGCATACGTGCTCACCAAGGTCAGCGTCACGGCGCTCACCGGCGGCATCTTCTTCAAATACCTCTGGGGCCTCAACTTCTGGGTCGGAGCCATCGGACTCATTCTCATCACTGCCGTGTTCACCGTTTTCGGCGGCATGAAGGGTGTGATGACGCTCTCATCCATACAGACACCCATACTCATCATCGGCTCATTCCTCGTCCTCTTCCTCGGCCTGGCAACCCTCGGCGGCGGCAGCATCGCTGAAGGCTGGACAAGCATGATGGACTATTGCAGCCAGCTCAACAACGGCTACGGCACCACACACATGTTCCACTGGGAAGAGGGCGACTCCATGTATCAGGAATATCCCGGATTCGTGGTTTTCATCGGAGCCAGCATCATCGGTTTCTGGTACTGGTGCACAGACCAGCACATCGTGCAACGTGTGCTCGGCCAGGTGCCCGGCGAGGACAACGCCGAAGTGATGAAGCGCGCACGCCGCGGCACCATCGCCGCCGGATTCTTCAAGGTGCTTCCCTGCTTCATGTTCCTCATCCCCGGCATGATAGCTGCAGCACTCGCACAGAAGGGTACCATACAGATGGAGGAGACTGACGCCGCGTTCGCCATCATGGTGCAGAACGTGCTGCCGGCAGGCATCAAGGGCATCGTCACCATCGGATTCATCTGCGCTCTCGTGGCATCGCTCGCAGCATTCTTCAACAGCTGCGCCACACTCTTCACCGAGGACTTCTACAAGCCTCTGAAGAAAGGCATGTCCGAGGCACACTACGTGCTCGTGGGACGCATCGCCACCGTCGTGGTCGTCATCCTCGGCTTCGCTTGGCTGCCCATCATGATGGGCATGGACACGCTCTACAACTACCTCCAGGGCATACAGTCGCTGCTCGCACCCGCCATGGTCGTCGTATTCGCATGCGGCATCCTCAGCAAGAAGGTTACGCCCAAGGCCGGCGAATACACCATGATCTTCGGCTTCCTCATCGGCATGCTGCGCCTCGTCACCAATGTCATCACCGACACCGGCCGCGCCACCATGGACGGTGCCTTCTGGGACGCCACGGCATGGTTCTGGCAGACCAACTGGCTCGTCTTTGAGTGCTGGTTGCTCGTGTTCCTGCTCATGTTCATTGCCGTCGTATCGAAGTTCACGCCCGCACCCACACAGGCACAGGTCGATGCCATCACCTTCACCTCCGACTTCAAGAAGAGCATCCGCGAGAGCTGGGGGACCTTCGACATCGTCGGAACCATTATCGTCGTGGGCCTCTGCGCCTGCTTCTACTGGTATTTCTGGTAAGATATGA
>JAFSVI010000068.1 GCA_017445145.1 Bacteroidaceae bacterium
AACCTCTCCTCCTGCGCTCCCCGCGGGGGCATCTTTAGTCTTGTGCTTGGATTTCTTATGGGTTGAAGGTGCCGTAGCCCCTTTGGTGGCAGAGGGGTTGGCTGGGGGTGCTATGAAGATGCCGAGGTAGTGCTCGCCGTTCATCACGTTGGGGTGGTCGAGGGCTTCGGCGTAGGTGACCCATCCTTCTTGCTGGTTGAGGACGTAGCCCTCGGAGTTGCTCTCGTGGACGACGATGCCGGCACAGACGGGTGTGGGCTGGGTGAGACCCTCGTAGGTGACTTCCACGCGGGCGAAGTGGCTGCCGCAGTCCTGGGTGATAAGGCGGGTCTCGCGGATGGAATCACGGGACTCGGCGGGCAAACCGCCGAGCACCGACGAAAGGGGACGGGCGGGCATGGTCATGCGGACGGCGAAGCGCAGGGGGCCATTGTCGAGGATTTCTGCTTTCTCGTAATAGAGTGGATAGAGAAGACCCCCTCCCTGCTCCCCCGTAAGGGGGAGGGCCTCCCCTCCCTTACGGGAGAGGTTAGGGGTGGGTCTTAGTGCTGCCGCCCCGGCACCGAGGGTGGCACCGACGGTGTAGGCATCCATGCCGGCACCGTGGTTGCGGTGATAAGTGTAGCCGCGGTGTACCTCGTTCCAGTCGAGGGGGCTGCCGCTCTTCTTGATGCGGTCGTTGACACCGTAGGAGGTGAGCTCGTTGTGGTAGAGCTGGTCCTGGATGGGGTGGGGGGTGTTCTTGGTGAAGGTGTCGAAGCCGTAGGCGTTGTTCTTCATGTTCTTGTGGGCACCGGGGCCGTAGAAGCGCCAGGCCGAGCGGTCGTTCTCCCAGACGAGGTCATCCCAGCGGTTGGGGTAGATGCGGCCGTTGGCGGTGAGCTCATAGTCCTGCGGCTGACCCTTGATCATGGAAAGTCCGATACTGCTCTGTGGACGCACGGTGCAGAAGACCAGCACCTTGCCGTCATGGGTGATCTGATAGGGCACCTCGTTGCCGTCGCTGTCCAGGACGATGAACTCGCGGGCGACGGCGCAATTCCCCTTTTTCAGGTCTTCCATCTTGGCAATCTCAATGACCTGAGAGATGTTCTCCTTGGTGGGGTTCTTCACTTCGGTGAACCAGAAGGCCTCGTGCCCGCGGTCGATGGGGCGAAGGGCGCGGGCACCGCCGGTGAGGGGGATGGCGGCGGACGAACCGCCGCCCACCGGGCCGGAGACGGTGGGGGTGCCGGGGGTGTGGTGGAAGATGGAGTTGTCCGAGGGAGAACCCTCGGGAACCGTAACGGGTGCGGGGATGAGCGGGTCGGCGTTGATGTAGCGAATCATTTCACAGGCGGCGAGGAGCCATGCGCCGGTGCCGAAGGGGGCTTGGGAGTGAGCATCCACGGTCTTGGTGGGGTCGGGCTTCTCGCCGATGGGCTGCACGAAACCGATGCTGCCGTCTGCCTGTAGGGCGGTCTCGGAGAGATACTTCCACGCCTTCTGGATGACGGGGCCATAGGTGGCGTTGTCGAGGTAGCCGTTGTTGACGCCCCAGAGCATACCGTAGGTGAAGAAGGCGGTGCCGGAGGTCTCGGGGCCGGGAGCGTCATCCTCGCAGAGCATGGAGCGGCTCCAGTAGCCACCGGGCCGCTGCACACGGGCCACGCCCTCTGCCAGCTCGCGGAAACGCTGGACGAAGATGGGACGGTTCTTGTAGTCGTGCGGCATGTCGGCCAGCACCTTGGCGAGTCCAGCCAGCACCCATCCGTCGCCGCGCGCCCAGAAGCTCTTGCCGCCGTTGCAGGTGGTCTTCACCTTGGGGTAGATATACTTGGCATCGCGGTAGTAGAGCTGCTCGTCCTTGTCGAACATGAGGCTGTCGCTCCAGAGGAAGTTCTCGGTGAGTTTGTCCAGATATTTGATGTCGCCCGTGAGTTTATACATCTTGGTCATCACGGGCATGACCATGTAGAGGGCGTCGGCCCACCACCAGAAGTGGGTGTCCTCCATGGAGCACTCATGGCTCATGACCTCGATGGCGCGCGCCACCTTGTAGGGGGCGGGCACGAGGTTATACATATCTATATAGGTCTGGAAGCAGATCTGCCAGTCGCCGAAGAGGACGAAGTCCTGTCCTTCGCCGTAGGTCTTGTATTTCCAAGCCCGGACATCATCGCTCTTAGCACCCTTCCACTCGTTGTGGCGGCACCACTTGTCGGTGTAGGCATACCAGTCGGCGCGGCCTGTGAGGCGGTAGGCCTCCATGTTGCCGGTGTGGTAGGCGGCGTGGTCCCAGAAGGAGCGGACGTAGGGGGTGTTATGGGCCTGCCAGTAGTTGTTGACCTTGATGATTTGGTCGAGAACCTTTCCTGAACGCTGGGTGGCTTCGGTGAAGGGGCCGCCGTCGTAGGAGAGGTCATTCGCTGACGCTGAAATGATAAATAATAAATGATAAATAATAAAAAATAACTTTGCTGTTGGTTTCATAACATTAAGTATTATCTTTTGATGATTTGATAGTTGCAGTTAGTAACTTGATGAGTTCTTCACAATTACCCCAAAATCTGTGCTCTTTTCTGCGAGTATGTTATTCTGTATCATATTTATCATTTAATATTTATTATTTATCATTTAACTCTTTAGGAGTGGTAGATACTTCTGCACGGCTTTCTTGACGATGGCGAGGGCCTCGTCCATGGTGCCCCAGACTTCACCGCCGGCGGCGTTCTTGTGGCCGCCGCCGCCGAAAAACTCAGTGGCCATCTCGTTGGCGGGGAAGTCATCGACCGAGCGGAGGGAGACGCGGATGCAAGGGTGCTCGGTGTCCTCGCGGAGGAAGATGGAGAGCTTCATGCCCTGAATCTGAAGGGGGAGGTTGACCAGCCCCTCGGTGTCACCGTTGAGGATACCGAAACGGCGACGCTCGGCGTTGGTGAAGGTCATGATGGCGGTGTGGGCTTTCTTCCAGACATCCAGCTTCACGTAGAGCATATAGCCCATGAGCTTCATGCGGTTGGGGCTGTAGGTGAAGAAGACGTTGCGGTAGATCTTGTCCTTATCGATGCCGTAGCTGAGGAGGATGCTGATGAGCTGGAAGATTTCGGGGCGGGTGCTGGCGTAAGTGAAAGCACCGGTGTCGGTCATCATGCCGGTGTAGAGGGAGGTAGCCTCGTCGTGGGTGAGAAGATTTCCGGCGGGGAAACCGCCGGACACCAACGGCGGGGAGAGAGAAGGCAATGGGGAGAGGGCTTCCAATTCCAGCATGATGCGGAGGAGCACTTCGCAGGTGGAGGAGAGGTCGGGGTGGGAGATGACGAGGTCTGCGATGCCGGGTTCGGGGTCGATGTGGTGATCGATCATGATGCAGCGGACGGTGTCGCTGAAAGCGGCATCGAGGGGTTGCAGGGGCATGCCCTGCCCGATGGGGAGGCGCGGACGGATGGCATCGCCGAGGGTCCACATCCGCTTGAGTTCGCCGTGGTCACACAGGATGAAGAGGTCTGCGTCCTCGATGATGGGGCGCACCTCCTCTTCATGGTGTTCATAGACGAGGATGTCCTCGGCTCCGGGCACCCATTTCAAGAAGTCGGGGAAGATGGTAGGGGCGATGATGCGGATGTCTGCGTCGGGCAAACGGCGGCGTAGCCAGGAGGCCAGGGCTGTGGTGCTCCCGATGGCATCGCCGTCTGGACCTCGGTGGCAGGTGATGACGATGTGGCGGGCGGCAGCGAGGAGATCGTGCCAGAGGGTGAGCTGTTCGGGGGTGAGAAGAGGCTCGCCCACAAACCCAGCCACAGCCCCGACCCCTCTCCGATTGGAAGTGGAAGCCTCAGCCCCGACCCCTCTCTGATTGGAGAGGGGAGTAGATACTACTTGACTATTGGATGGTTCTGCTGCTGTTGTTATCTTAATAGGTTCCATATCTGTTTGGTATATACTCCACTCTCCAATCGGAGAGGGGTCGGGGGTGAGGCTTTTTCCCTTGTCTGTTGGGTTGGGGGTGGGTCTTCTTATTTTGTTTTTACTTCACTCCAGGCAGGCGGGTCTATGCCGAGGAGGTTCTTGACAAAGAAGTCGAAGCGCTTGTGCTCGCCATAGGCTTCACCCACGGTGTGGTGAGCACCGGGGATGACCACCAGCTCAAAGGGTTTGTTGGCCTTGATGAGTGCATTGGCCACCTGCATGGTGCTGGCGGGATCCACGTTGTCATCCAGCTCACCGACGACGAGCATTAGGGGACGCTCAAGGCGGTAGGCGTTCTCCACGTTGGAGCACTCGACGTAGGAGGAGTCAACGGGATAGGACATCCATTGCTCGTTCCACCATATCTTGTCCATGCGGTTGTCGTGACAGCCGCAAGCGCTGTAGGCAGCCTTGTAGAAGTCGCCATGGAAGAGGACGGCGGCGGTGCTCTCCTGGCCTCCAGCAGAGCAACCGTAGATGCCCACGCGGTCAATGTCCATATAGGGATATTTCTGTGCGGCGGCTTTAATCCACGCGATGCGGTCGGGGAAGCCTGCATCCTTCAGGTTCTTGTAGCAGACCTCCTCGAACTTCTTGCCCCGGTTGCTGGTGCCCATGGCATCGAGCTGCACGACAATGAAGCCGAGGTTGGCGAGGGCGGTGGTGTAGTAGTTGAAAGGTTGGAAGGACTTGGGGACGTAGCTGTCGCCGGGACCGGCATAGATGTACTCGATGACGGGATATTTCCTGGAGGGGTCGAAGTTGGCGGGGCGCTGGATGATGCCCCACATGGGAGTGGTGCCGTCGCGGCCTGGGGCGATGAAGATTTCGGGTGCCACCCAGCCGGCGGAGATGAGGGAGGAGATGTCGGCGGTTGCAAGAAGAGCCTCACCCCCTACCCCTCTCCCAAGGAGAGGGGAGTGATTACCTATGCTAACGGTTTCACCATTGTTTCCTTTTGTATATACTCCCCTCTCCTTGGGAGAGGGGTTGGTGGTGAGGCTGCTGAGGTTCCGCACCACAGTGACGGGTGGGGTGTCCTGGGTGGAATAGGTGTCGATGAAGGCGGTGTAGTCCTCGTTGAAGCGGGCGGAGTGGTTGCCTGGCTCGGGGGTGAGGTCGGTGAAGCCTGTGCCGTCGAGGTTGACGCGGCAGTAGTGGATGTGATAGGGATCCTCTTCGGGGTGGATGCCGTTGGCGGTGAAGATGATGAAGCCGCGTTCCACGTCAATGTGGAGGACACGGCGGACACAGAAGGTGCCGCGGGTGAGCTGCAGGGAGGGGCAGTCGTTGCCAGTGGCGGCGAATACGCCGCCCACCCGACCATGGGCGGCAGAGGATGCACCACCAGCTATTGAAGTTTGGGAGGTCTTCTTGCCTTTGGCTGCCTTTCCTTTGAGGGGGAGGGTGGTGTCAAAGAGGTAGAGGTGGGGGAAACCGTCGCGCTCGGAGAGCCAGAGGATGAGGCTGTCGCCGCGGAGGTCACGGCGGTAGTTGTTAGAGTAGCGGACATATTTCTCCTCGCGCTCCTCGATGAGGGTGCGGACATTGCCGTCCACTGCCATTTCATAGACGCGGTAGAGGTGGTGGCCGCGCTGGTTATACTCGAAGCGGATGGCATGGGAATCCCGGCACCATTCGGGGCGGGAGAGGTCATACTGGTTGGCGATGAGTTCGGGAGCGGGGCAGACGGTGCGGCCGGTGGCGACCTCTATCATGTAAGGTGTCTTCTGCGCCAGCTCGTCGCCGGGCTTGGCGTATTCCTGCTTGTGGAGGATGGGCTGCAACTGGTCGGTGGGGGAGGACTCCACGTAATAGACGTAGCGCTTCTCGATGGGGCGGATGCGGGTGGTGGCGAGGTAGCGGCCGTCGGGGCTCCAGGAGATGTAGCTGCTGAAGTAATGGCTGAGGGTGCCTTCGGTGGTGAGGGCGCGGGCTTCGCTGCCGTCGGGCTTGGCGATATAGACGTTGTCGTTGCGGATGAAGGCCGCGAGGGAGGAGTCTGGGGAGAGGACGGGGTCGCCGCTGCGCTCGTCATCGGTTTCCATCCAGTGGCGCTCTTGGTGGCGCTTGGAGGGGTTGGCGATGAAGCGGGCGCGCTGGTTGTTGTCGCGACGGGCAAACCGCCGCGCACCAACGCCATCGAAGGGGAATCTGCGGGAGGGGTCGGACTCGATGGGGCGGTCGGCGGTGCTGTCGGCGAGGGTGATGGTGCCGTCATCATTGATTTGGCCGAAGTGCCAGAGACCGCGTTCACCGTCGGTGAGGTGATACTGGAAACGGTGATTGTCTATCCAGCGGCAGTCGTCGGCGTGGTTCTTGACTTTTTGCCAGGTGAAGGTGCGCTGGAGGGCGTAGGCGCGGTTATAGTCATCGACGGTGCCCTGGGCATGGAGGGGGAACTGCAACGATGTTGCAGCAAAGAGGACGAGGAAGTGTCTCTTTATGAGAAGGAGGTGACTCATCATTGGGAGATGTTTCATTTCATTTTGAGGTAGGCGGGAATGCCTGTGGCGTGGTGGCTGTGTCCTCTATTGGGACTGTTGCATCTTGAGGTAGGCGGGAACGTCTGTAGCGTGGTGGCTGTGTCCTCTATCTGGACTATTTCATCTTCAGCTGGGCAGGGGTGGCATCCTTCTTGATGAGGGCGGCGAACTCCTGCGGGCGGATGGTGACGGGTCCAGAGAGGAACTCGGGGATGTTGTAGCTGCGGAGGAACTGGCGGTGATACTGTGGGTCATCCTGTGGCAGCTCGAAGGGTCGGCTGAAATGGCCATTGCCATCGTGGTGGGCGATGAAGGGACGGGTGAAGTTGCCGTCGGTGCGGCGCGTGGAGAAGATGACCCATGCGCCATTGCTGGACCAGCAGTGCCAGCTCTCCACGTCGGGTGAGTTGAGCTCGGTGATGCAGCGGATGTGGCTGGGGAGTGGTGTGCGCAGCCCTTGTGCCTCGCGGAGACTGTCGGCGATGTTCTCCCGATCGACATTATTGGCCATCGGTGGCAGCACATCCTCGGACAGACTGTTGGGGCTGTAGATGGTGACGGGTGTGGGCTCCACGGGCTGAGCCTGGGTGAGGTCCATCAGATAGAGGTCTGCGGTGTTGTGCCAGATGTGGAAGACACCGAACTGCCCCTCGGTGAACATCAACCAGCGGCCATCGGGCGAGACACGAGGCAGGGTGACGCTGCGGTTGCGGGCCACGGCATCATAGATGAGTTCGCGTGGACCGAAGGTGAGGGTCTGCTCGTTGAAGGGTTTACGGTAGAGGTTATACTGCACCTCCTTGTAGTTCTTGATGAGCTCGAAGTCCATGTTGACCGTATCGCGCTTCTCCCAGTGGCAGCTCACATAATAGATGTACTTGCCGTCGGGGCTCCAGAAGGGGAAGCAGTCGAAGTCTGTGGTGTCACGGGTGATGGGCGTGACCTCGTTGGTCTCCAGATTGTAGAAGATGAGGTTGCTCTTGGTGTCCTGCACCTCTATCTTCTGCACGTCGCGTGTGTGGAAGCTCTGGCCTGTGCTGTTGGTGGAATAGACAATCCAAGGCTTCGACGGATGCCAGGTGGGATAGACGCCTGCGGAGAGGGTGCTGTCTGTCTTGAGGTTGATCTTCTGGAGCTTGCCGTCGTAGGCGATGACGGTGCCTCCGAGGTACTGGCGGACGTGGAACTGGACGCGCTGCGGGTTGTACCATTGTGAATGGTGACAGTTGATGCACTGCCCGTTGGCTTCATCGCCGTTGATCATGTTGCCATAGATGAGGCTCTCGTCGAAGTTTTCCAAGCACCGCTGGTTGAGGGTCAGGTCCTCGTAGGTGACGTAACTGGGCGAGATGAGACGGTAGGAGATATAGGGGTCGATGCTGTCCCTGGAGACGGTAATGGTGAAGGGCTTGTTGCGCTGCCATGTGCTGCCGGATTGGGTGAAGACCTCAACGGTGATGGTGCCGTCGGCAGCGAGGGCGGCATCCTTCATTTGCTGCCACTTCTTCAAGCCCGGACGGACATCCTCGCCGCCGAGCGTCCACTGCTCACTGCCCGCCGTGAAGCGGGTGACAAAGTCGGTGGTGGTGCTGTCTGCATCAATGTGGAAGTGCAACGGAGCAATGTTCACGGGGACGGTGACGCCGATGTAGTCGGGGTAGATGGAGGGAAGGGTGGGGGAGTCCTCAAAGGTGGTGGGGACGGAGGGGGAAGTGCAGGCGGTGAGGAAGAGCAAGCAAAGAACAGCCTCACCCCCGACCCCTCTCCGATTGGAGAGGGGAGTATATAGTCTTGTTAATAGCTTATGGAATAATATTTTCATATTGTATATGATTTATCTTTATGTGTTAATCGTTATTTGGTATATACTCCCCTCTCCGAAAGGAGAGGGGTTGGGGGTGAGGCTGTTTTCCTTGTTTGAGGGGGCGGGGTGAGGCTGGGGTTGAGGGGAGGGTCTCTTTAATTGGTCTTCTGGTTCCTTACCAAGAAGTAGAAGTAATAGAAGGTGTTGCCGAATTGTGGATAGAAGGCGACGGCCTTCTGCTCCTCGGTCATGGGTCCGCACTGCTCGTTGAACTTCATGAAGCGCTCGTAGGTGTCACGGGTGGATTTGTCGAAGGGCATGTGGGAGATATCGACTTTGTTCTCCAGGTGGCCGTAGAGGTAGGCAGCTTCCTGATAATGGCGCGGCATGTGGACATCGGGGTTCAGGTTGGCATACTTCATGAAGCGCGGCCAGAAGATATCGATGTCCTTCATGATGAGGGCGCAGAGGAGCGTCATCTCCTGGAAGAGCTTGTCATCGCCGTTGCCGTGGGCGAAGGTCTGGAGGAGGTACATCTCCACGAGGGTGTTGTCGCCGTCGAGGCGGTCGGGGTAGGTCATCATGTGCATGATGGGTAGGAACTCGCGCGTCATCTGCTCGTCCATGAGGGGTTTGCCGGCACGGATGGCGGCCTCTGCTTTCTGGAGGTCGAAGGCATCGGGTGTGGCGAGGAGGCGTTCATAACGCTCGGCCCATTCGCGGTGGAAGGTTGTCTTCTTCAAGAGGTCCAGGTACTTGCGTGCCACCGTCCATTCTTGGTTGAGGAGGCTTGTGCGGGCCATGAACTTCAGGGTCTCGGCTTTCCAACCGAACTCCACACCGTCCTCCATGCACCAGCGGTAGCAGAAGTTCTCCTTGCCGTAGTGGTAATAGATGAGCTTGCCGCCCACCTGCGTCATGTGCACTTTCCACGGGGCGTTCTGGGGCGTGGAGCCTTCGGGGTAGTTGAACATCTCGTTGCCCGCACGTCCCAGACGGAAGAGAGCCAGGTTCTTATACATCACAATCTGGCGGGTGGGGCGCACGTCGGTGCTGCCATCGCGGGCGTAGGTGAGGACACGCTCCCAGTCGCCGTCCTCGATGGCGCGGTTCATGGCGAGCTCCTTCTGGAAGTTGACATCGTTATACCAGACGGTGCTGACACCGATAATGGCGGCAAAGAGGAGAAGGAGAACAATGACAGCCTCACCCCCGACCCCTCTCCAATAGAGAGGGGAGTGGATACCTTTGATGGTTGTGGGCTTTAGATAGTTGGTCAGGAAACTCACCACCAAGAGAAGGAGGAAGGCGAGGATGATGGCGTAATAGGGAAGGCGGTACTGCTCGAAGCTGTCCTGGCTATAGCGCATGGAGGGGAGGGCGGCCACATAGACAAAGGCGCGCTCGGTCATCTCAAAGAGGCGCTGGTAATAGATTTGCGGGACGGCGGCGATGAGGGCGAGGGCAAGGAGAAGGCGCACGCCAAACAGCCTCACCCCCGACCCCTCTCCCAAGGAGAGGGAAGTGGTTACCTTTGCTTGTGGCTTTATCTCTGTTTCTTTGGGTATATACTCCCCTCTCCTTGGGAGAGGGGTCGGGGGTGAGGCTACTAACAACCCTGTGGCCCCTAATGCCCAGGCACCGAAGAAGGGGTAGCCGGCGATGCAGACGAGAGCCATCCAAACGAGGCGTGACCAGCGGGCTGCCTTGGCGGGGAGGGTCATGTCAAGCAGGTGCTGGATGACGAGACAGAGCACGGCAAAGAGGACACCGATGGTGGGCACGAAGAGGTGGCCGGGCAGTTTCTGGTAGAACAGCCAGTAGCCGGTCTGCACAAAGCAAGCCATGAGGGCGAGGGGCACGAGGGTCGTGAGTGCCATCCACGGCCCTTTCAGCCGATAGACCCAGGTGAGCAAGAGGCAGATGATGAGCCATAGGCCGCAGAGGATGGCGGTGCCCAGCCAGGGATAATAGAAATACTGGGTGAGATAGGTGGCGATCCACGAGGCGGCGCCGCCGGGGTATTGCATGACTGTCTTCCAGTAGAGTCCCGTAGGCAGCCACAGGTTCAGCTCCTGGGCACGCAACAGAAACTCGGTGTCACGCTGCACGAGGCGGATGCCGAAGATGGCCAACAGCATAATAACAACCAGAAGCCATGGGGTACGTTTAGAGAACAAAGCCAAAGATGGATATTTCATGTGTGTTTCAGTGTCTTGAAGTTGGGGACTCGTTCAAAGGTGATGTCGTTGCGTCCAAGGTTGACAAGCAAACCTAACTCATAGCCAGTGGCGAACAGGTAGTTCAACAACTGTGCTTTGTGTTCTCCAAGCAGACGTTCAACGGCTTTCAGTTCAACGATAATTATGTTGAAGCAGATGAAGTCGGGGCGCAATAGTTTCTCCAATTCATGTCCTTTATAATGAATGCAGATGGACGGTTCGCGTGTGAAGGGAATTCCCCGAAAGTTCAGTTCCAGTGCCAGACATTCTTGATATACTGGTTCCGTGAAACCAGTTCCCATACTGCGGTTCACTTCTCTGCAAGCATCGAGAATAGCACCGCATTCTGCATAGTATGGTATGTTGTTTCTGTTTTCTGTCATGATGTGTTGATTATATTAACAACGACTGATAACGAGATACGGTTCTAACGAACCGAGGGCTAACGCCGTAACAACGGAAACACTTTGTGCTAACGCGCAAAGGCATGTCCTGCAAGTTGTGGAGTATTGTCCTGCAAGTTGTGATTCGTCTTCTTGCAATATGTGAATAGTGTCATCGGTAATGTCTATAAGTTAATTCTCCACATCTTGTTATGTGCTTGGCATCCAACGGGAATATTAGTTTGTATTAGCGAAGCATTAGACTGGACAAGCTATCAGGAATTGTTACATAGTTTATCACAGGACATGCCCTTGGGCGTTAGTCCAAGGCGTTTTCGTTGTGGCATTGCGAGTTGAAACCCAGCACCCGTTAGGGGTGCTGAGTCGTTTATGGTCGTTGTTTAATATTGACAACATCTGTTGTTATTGAGCAATGAAAAAAATTACCGCTGCGGCTTGACAATATAGGTGAAGGTGTGGTCCTCATACTTGGGCACGAACTGCTTCTGCGGCCATGCGCCCCAGCTGTTGACGCAACCGATGCCCATCTGGAAGGCACGGACTTGCACGACGGTGTAGTCACGCGCGATGAGGTCGCCGCTGTGGCTCTGATGGGCATCTTTGCGCGGGCCGTCGTCGAGGTCGCTGATCTCGTAGGGGAGGGCGGAGACCTCCATGGGACCGGTGGCCTCGAAATAGATGTTGGGCTTCGACGCACTTTCCATGCGCCACCAAATGATGTCGCAGTGGTTGCCGCTCTCCTGCGGGCGGACATAGCCCTGCCAATACTGCTTGCTTACTTCGCCGCCATAGATGCCCATGAAGGCGTTGTCCTTGCGGTCACAGTAGTTCTCCACGGGGCCGCGGCCAATGTAGCGGACGGTGTTGTAGGCCTTGTTCAGACGCCAAGTCATGCCCATGGCATACATATTCCAATCTTTGTGGTCACCAGCCTTGAGAGCCTCGGTGACAATGAGTTCACCCTTGGGAGTGAGGACGTAGGTCATCGTGAGATCTGCCTCCACGGCATCGCAGTGGTATTTCACCACGACCTGCTGACTCTGGTTGGCGAGCTGCTGGCACTCCATGGCGGTTTTCTTCCACTGCGGGTTACGCCATGCAGAGAAGTTGCGCTGCATGTTGGCACCATAGTCGTTGTCAGTCGGCGCACGCCAGAAGCTGGGTTCCACGCTCTTGCGGTCTTCGAGGACGGGTTTGCCGTCGATGTCGAAGTAGTCGATGTTGCCGGTCCACTTGTTCCAGGTGACGCTGGTGCCGGCGGCGGAGAGGGTGAGCCAGGATTTGGCCTCGTCCTTGGCGACGGGTTCTGACGTGACGGGGAAGCCGTCACGCACCAACGCTTTCTTGCTTTTCTTGGAGGCGGCGGTGGCTTTCTTGGAGGCGCTGGCAGCGGTGGCTTTCTTGGAGGCAGCAGCGGTGGCAGCGGCGGTGGCATCAGGGGCGGGTGTGGCGGCAGCCATGACGGACTCGGCGGTGGGGAAGGTGAAGGGCTTCAGCTCGAACTGTGCGCGGGCGATAACCTCACCTTTCTTGAGGAGGCCGCGGTTGCGGTTGAGGCGGAACTGCACGTTGACGGCAGCCCACTGGCTCTGTGCTACGGCATCCTTGAGGTAGGACAGCATCTGTGCGGGAATGCTGAAGTGCTGGCGTTGCTGGGGAGCAAGCTTCACGGGGATGGCGTGGTCGTTGGGTGTCTCGCGCAGGGTGGTGCCGTCGTAGGTGAGCAGGCTGGCCACGGCTTCCACGTCATCGGTGTTGCGGAAGAAGTTCTCGTTGTAGAGCTCCACGTCGCCGTCGAGCAGGGTCTTGCCAGCGGGCACGGTGGCCCAGAGGTCCTGATAATAATATTGTACCTCATAGGCATGGGGATGGAGGCTGCGGTCGGAGGCGATGACACCGTTGCAGTTGAAGTTGTGGTCGCTGGCGGGATAGCGGCCGAAGTCGCCGCCGTAGGCCATGATCTCGCGGCCTGTCACGCGGCTCTTGGCGCGCATGCCTTGATCGACGAAGTCCCAGATGAAGCCACCCTGGTACTTGGGGTACTTGCGGATGAGCCGCCAGTACTCGGCGAAGCCGCCCATGCTGTTGCCCATGGCGTGGGCATACTCGCACTGGATGAGGGGGCGCGGGTTATTGCCCTGGCTGTACTTCTCGCAGCCTTCATAGCCATAGTACATGGGGCAGAAGATGTCTGTCTTGCCGCCCTGGCGTGCCTGCTCATACTGCACGGGGCGGCTGGTGTCGATGGCCTTGACGGCATCGTAGGCATCCTCGAAGTTCTTGCCGTAGCCGGCCTCGTTGCCGAGGCTCCAGAAGATGACGCTGGGGTGGTTCTTCTGCACCTGCACGTTGTGCTGGTTGCGCTCTATGTGGGCCTTGTTGTAGATGGGGTTCTTGGCCAGCGTGCGGTCGCCGTAGCCCATGCCGTGGCTCTCGATGTTGGTCTCGGCACAGACGTAGAGGCCATACTGGTCGCAGAGGTCGTACCAGCGCGGGTCGTCGCTGTAGTGGCATGTGCGCACAGCGTTGATGTTGAGCTGCTTCATGATGCGGATGTCCTGGATCATGCGCTCTATGCTGACGATGTAGCCGCCGTCGGGATCCAGCTCGTGGCGGTCGGCTCCCTTGATGAGGATGGGCTTGCCGTTGACCAGCACTTGTGCGCCTTCAATCTTTATGTTGCGGAAACCCACCTTCTGCTGGATGACCTCGGCCACGGAGCCCTTCTTGTCCTTGAGGGTGAACGTGGCGGTGTAGAGGTTGGGTATCTCGGCGCTCCAGGCCTTGGCGTCCGCCACGGTGATGGTTGCCACGGCGGGAGCGCTGCCCACGCTCACGGCTGTCTGGCCGGCAGTGGTGCCGTTGGGTGCCGTGAGATCGATGTCAATGGTGTAACCCTTGGCAGCGGGGGCGGTGATGGTTGCCGTGAACAGGCCGTCGGCGTAGCCGTTGACGAGGTCCTGCAGGATGAAGATGTCCTGGATGTGGGCCTTGGGGCGCGCATAGAGATACACCTCGCGGGCGATGCCGGTGAAGCGCCAGAAGTCCTGGTCCTCGAGGTAGGAGCCGTCGCACCAGCGCATGACTTGCATGGCGATGAGGTTGTCGGCGCCAGGCTTGAGGTATTTGGTCAGGTTGAACTCGGCTTCCATCTTGGAGTCCTCGCTGTAGCCCACTTCCTTGCCGTTGACCCACAGCTGGAGGTTGGATGTGGCAGAACCCACGTGCATGTATATGTCCATGCCTTTCCAAGCGGCGGGGATGGCCACCTTGCGGCGATAGGAGCCGGTGTAGTTGTTGCGCTCCTCGACGAGGGGCGGGTTGGGGGCAAACTGTGTGTTCCACGAATAGCCCACATTGCGGTAGATCTTGTCGCCGTAGCCCTCGATCTCAAAGAGGCCGGGCACGGGGAAGTCGGTCCACTGGCTGTCGTCGAACGTGGGGAGGTAGAAGGCTGCCGGGGCGTCGTTGTGGTTGAGTGCGAAGTTGAAGCGCCAGGTGCCTTCGAGTGAGAGGTAGCGGTCGCTGGCGCCTTTGTCGGCTGCCTGGGCCTTGTCGGCGCTCTCGAAGGCGAAGAAGCTGGAGCGCGGTCGCTCGGTGTTGACGCGCGTGGTGTTGGGGTTGAGCCATGGCTCCTTCTGGTTCTGGGCCGCAGCTGTGGCGGTGCTTAGTTGCCACAGTGTGGCAGCAAAGAGGACAAGAAGATGTGGTTTCATGCGTTGATAGGTTTTATTAGTTTGTGCGAAATGTGGTGCAAAGATACACATTAATGGTTGTCGCGCAAAGGATTTTGCAAAAAAGTCTGCGTTGGGGTGTGGTTTTTCCGCTATATGTATGCCACAAAGCCCGGAGCATTGCCCCGGGCTTTGTGGTTGCTATTGTGGCACGTGGCGGCGCGGGCGCCGCACATGTTGCTGTTACGGAAGCTTGAAGAACCAGTTGTCGAGCGAGCTGGACAGGTGGCCGTAGAGGCTGCTGTTGAGCGAGCCGTTGCGCTCGGCCACACGCTTGGCCACGCGCTGCAGGCCCTCGGTGCCTCCGATGAGGCGGCTGTAGCAGACGAGGTCGAAGAAGCGTGTGCCCTCGAAGGCTGTCTCCAGTCCCTGCTCGTCGAGGATGAGCGATGCTATGGCATCCTGTACCTCTGTCAGGTTGGCAGGGTCGTAGATTTCTTCCTCGGTGAGGTCCTCGGTGGCTCCGGCATAGAGGCGGCGCATCTTGTTGATCTGGTCAACATAGTTGTAGGTGGAGGATATCTCTCCAAGCTTGAGCACGCCACAGCCGCGGGCGTGGATACCCATTGTCACGGGGCCGTTGGCGTTGGTTTGTGTCTCGTTGGGCATGATGTTGTACTCGGTGATTCCTCCCCATAGTAACAGGGATGTTCTGCTCTCGCTGCCACGCAGGTAGATGGTGTTGAAGTTGAGGAATGGCGTGCGCTTGGCTGCCTGCATCTCACGCTTGCTGATGTAGTCGCAAGCCGCTGCGCCCACGCGAGGTATCTCCGAGAAGGTTGCTCCTTTCTGGTAGAATGTGTTGGGATGGGCATTAACGTATGCGGTAATCTCCTCGGCGAATGCCATGACCTGTTCGCGTTGCTCGTCAGTTATCGTATTTGAATCCCAGTTTCCTTGGAAGTAGAGGGCTATAGTCTCCTCGTCGGCCTCAAACACTGTACCTTCCTCGATGGCTCGCTGGTAGATGTGCTTGATGAATTCAAGATTGCTCGCGTAGAACACCGTATCGCCTGTCTCCGGGTCTATCTCGTCCTTGTCGTAGTACTTGTAGGTTGCTGGCATGTAGTCAGTCTCGTCGTTAGGCACCCATCCCTCCGTGCCTATGAGGCCGTTGCGCAGGATGGCGAAGGCGTAGCCGGGGAAGCCGGCGCCGTTGAGCGCCTGCGCAAAGTGGAGCCAGATGTTGGCCTTGCGGTAGATGACGGGGAAGGTCGTGGAGAAGGCACCACCCGGGTTCTGCTTCGTGACGAACGTCTCCTCGGTGTTGGAACCCTTGGAGTAGTCGGTGTAGTTGGAGGTGGCCATGTAGTAGCGGGCATCGCCGGCGCCTTCGAACACGGTGCATCGTGTGTTGCCGGCGGGGCCGATGTATGCCTCGAAGTTCTGACTCTTGTTGAGCTGCTTGTAGGCCTGTGAGGCCACGAGCTGGCGTTCGAACTCACGGGTGAGGGTGATGGATGCAGAGGTGGTGGTGGTGGTGTCCTGTGTGGAAGTGTTCACGCTGATGGTGGCTCGGAAGCCAAAGAGCTCGTTGACCCCGCGCTGCACCTCGCCCCACAGCTTGTTGGTGTTGCTGGGGATGACGGTCACCACTTCCTGTGTCTGGCTTGTCTCGGCCACGGACCTGAATATGCTCTGCCATGAGGGCGACACCGTGACATTGTTGTTGTACTCGTATTCCTCCGTGTTCATGTCCTTGCGCATGGAGCCGAGCAGCGTGTTGGGAATCAGCGGGCCGCCCTTGTCGGAGTTGAGGAAGTTGTAGTAGTGCTGGGCGGCCGTGCGGTAGTCGGCCTCCGAGCCTTGGCCCTGTGCGCGCAGCAGGTAGATGTCGCCGAGGACGAGGTCCTGCGGGAAGAAGCACTGCGAGGCGTAGGCTATGAGGCGTGTGTTGCCGTAGTAGAAGTAGTTGGGGTAGCGGATGACGCGGATGGAGTCGCCAGCCAGCTGCGTGGGCACGTAGCACACCTCCTCGAGCTTCTTGACAGCACCGCTGGATGCCAGTGTGTTGATATCGACATACTGGGGCGCAGAGCGGAAGTCCTCCATGTCGGCTGTGGAGAGCATGGGTGTCTCGAAGTAGGGCACGCGGTTGTAGGCCAGCACGAGCTGGAGGTATGCCCAGGCGCGGATGCTCACCACCTGTGCGTACTCCGAGAGCATGAGCGAGCGGTTGAGGCCGGAGACTTTCGATGTGTCGCAACGGTAGATGTAGGCGTTGCAGGAATTGACGACACGGTAGAAGTCGGCAGCGCGCAGGTAGCGGTTGGAGCCGTCGGTGGCGTCGCCCGTGAGGCCGAAGTCGAGGATGGCGTTGATGGAGTCGCTGACATACGTAGTGCCCTCGACGAGGTCGCCACGGCACTCGCCGAGCACGACATAGCGTTCGGCCACGCGCTGCAGTGTCTGCAGTATGCCCCAGTAGCTGTAGAGGGTGTCCTGGGCTATGTCGTCAATCTCGACATGGCGGTCCATGTCGCCCGTGAGCATGTCCTCACAGGATGAGAATCCCACTGTGAGCGACAGTGCTATGAAGAGTGATGCAAATATATTCTTTTTCATCATAGTATCGTGTTAGAGGTTGATGGAAACGCCAAGGTTGAAGCTGCGGCCAACGCTGAGCAGACCGGTGTCGATGCCCTGGTAGAGGGCGCTGTTGCGGGCGCTGGTCTCGGGATCCACGCCAAGGTATTTGGTGATGGTGAACACGTTGTTGGCCTCGCCCCACACGCGCAGTCCCTGCAGCCAGTCGCTGTGGACGGGCACCTTCCACGTCAGGCGCACGTTCTTGAGCTTGAGGTAGCTGCCGTCCTCAATCCAGCGGTCGGACATGCGCTCGTTGTTGCGCCAGTCCTCGCTGTCGGTGTACATGGCGCGCGGGATGTCGGTGCGCTGGCCCTCGTAGGTCCAGCGGTTCTGCATGGCCGTGGTCTGGTTGTAGGTGGTGTTGCCGCCCTCGATGATGCTGCGCTGGTAGTTATAGACGTCGTTGCCAAGTGAGTACTTGAAGATGACGTCGAGGCGCAGGTGCTTCCACGTGAGGTTGGTGAAGATGTTGCCGAAGAGGGTGGGGTTGGGGTTGCCGATGGCCACCTTGTCGGCGTCGTCGATGACACCGTCGCCATTCTGGTCCACGAAGAGCACGTCGCCGGCCTGGAAGTTGCGGTAGGGGTTTTCCTTGAGGCCGGTGGGGTACTTGAGGTAGCCCTGTGTGCCGGCGGTGCTGGCCTGCGCGTCGTCGGCGATGACGCCGTTGGTCTGCCATCCGAAGAAGGTGCCGGCGGCATATCCCACGGCGGTGAGCACGTTGTCGGTGCCGTAGATGCTGGAGGTGTGGCCTTGGATGGTGTTGGTGACAGCTCCCGTGACGGCGTTCTTCTGTGTGATGATGTCTGTCGATGGCAGCTTGGTGATTTCGTTCTTGTAGTGGCCGAGGCTTGCCCCGAGTTCCCACTTGACGTTCTTGCGGTTGATGAGAGCGGCGGCGGCATGTGCCTCGACGCCGATGTTCTTCAGCTCACCGTCGTTGGTCCAGTACTGTCCGAGGCCGGAGATGAAGTCGAGGTTCTTGAGGGTGAGCAGGTTGCTGGTGCGGCTCATGTAGAAATCGACACCGGCATTGAGGCGGTTCTTGAAGAACGAGCCCTCGAGAGCGACGTTGAAGCGCGAGGTCGTTTCCCACTGTATGGAGCTGTTCTCGATGTTGGCCAGGACGAGACCCACGCTGTTCTCCGTCACCTGGCGGCTTTCCCAGTAGGTGCGGGCGGCGTAGTAGTCGATGCCGTCGTTGCCGCTGACATCATATCCGGCGGTGAGCTTGAGGTAGTTGACGGCCGGGGCACGGAACCACTTCTCGTTGCTGATAATCCATCCGAGCTGCACGCTGGGGAACACGCCCCAGCTCACACCGGCGAGCTTGAAGCCCTTGTTGGTGTTGTGGCCGAAGCGCGAGCTGGCCTGGGTGGAGATGGTGAACTGTGCGAAGTAACGGTTCATCCAGTTGTAGTCGGCGTTGAGGTAGTAGGCCATGTCAATCCAGTTGTCCTTGGTGCCGCCGGAGTTGACGTACTGCATGTTCTTGGAGATGTTGGGCAGCTTGTCGTTCTCGTTGTTGTAGCCGCGGTTGTAGGAGTAGGAGTAATTGTAGTTGTTGTAGCGCCATCCGCCGAAGAGCTTGATGGTGTGGGCACCGTAGGTGTTGCCCCACTCTATGCGCAGGTCGTTGTTGATGGTTGTCTCCTTAGTGAACTGCGACTTGATGACCGATGTTATCTCGCCGAGGTCGGTGAGGTAGTAGGGCGTTGCTCCGTTGATGGGGAGGAAGTACTTCTCGTTGTTGCGGTTGAGGGTGTAGTTGAAGCGGTCGGAGATGGCGAACTGCTTTGTGACCTGATAGCGTGGCGAGAAGTTGATGCTGATTTGCGTCATCTCGGCGTAGTTCTTGTTCTTGCCATCTCCGTTCTCGATAATCCAGTAGGGGTTGCGCAGACACTCGTTGATGTCGTAGTCCAACCCGTGGGGGAAGGCGAAGGGGTTCTGCACCCACAGGCCGAGGGCTGCGGTGGAGGCGTACTTGCCGGCATACTCGCCAGAGAGCTGGAGGCCGCCGGTGCGCTCGTCGTGGTAGTAGGCGTATGGCGAGATGAAGGGTGCCTGCAGCAGACCGAGGACGTTGGTGGAACCGATGTTCTGCATGTCGTAGTCGGGGCTCCAGCCGTTGTCGAGCACGTTGTAGGACGTCTGGTTGTAGGCGATGTCCAGTCCGGCCTTGACCTTCTCAAACACCTTGATGTCGGTGTTGAAGCGCAGGTTGAGGCGGCTGAAGTCGTTGCCCTTGAGCGTGGCGTTGCCCTTGGTGTAGCCCAGCGAGAGGGCATACATGCCGATGTCGTCGCCACCTTCCACGCTGACCTTGTAGTTCTGTGTCACGGCGGCGTTGCGGTAGAGGTCCTTCTGCCAGTCGGTGTTGTTGTTGAACACCTTGCGGTAGTAGTTGCTGCTCTCGGGGGCGTCGTTGAGGAAGGCATACTGGTTGAGCGTGCCGTTGGTGCCCTCGCGCACGTCCTTGACGGTGCCGGCGAGTTCGCTGAGGTATGAGCGGTAGGCGTCGCCGCCCATCATCTTGATGCGGCTGGGCGCGAGTTCCACGCCGCCATACACGCGGACGTTGATCTTCGTGGCCATGCTCTTGCCGCGCTTGGTGTTGATGATGATGACACCGTTGGCGCCCTTGGCGCCGTAGAGTGCCGTGGCGTTCTTGATGACCTGCACGCTCTCGATGTTCTCGGGGTCGAGGCCGGCGAGGATGTTGTTGAAGTAGCCCTCGTGGAGGCTGGTGCGCTCCTCTTGCATATCGACCATGTTGCCGTCGATGATGAAGAGAGGCTGTGCCGTGGCGTTGATGGAGTTGATGCCTCGTATGGTGAAGAAGGCACCCTGCCCGGGCAGCGCGCTGCGGCTGGTGGAGTGGACGTCGGCAGCGAGGAGGTTCTGGATGTCGCTCTCCACGCTGATGGAGCTCGTCTGGTCGAGCACCACCTTACGCTGCGAGGTGATGCTGGTGGCATCGGTGTAGTAGGAGGAGAAAGCCGTGCTGAGCAGTGCGGCATCCTGTCCCGTCTCGCCCTTGATGGCGAGCTGCAGGATGTTGTAGTCGGGAGCATCGACGACGAGTGCGTGGCAGAACACGGGCACCTGGAGCGAGTAGGTGCCGTCCTCCTCGGTGAGGGTGGAGTACTGCGGCAGCTGCAGGGCCTGCACCCTGACGCCTCCCATGGGCTGCTTCGTGGCGGCATCGGTGATGGTGCCCGCCACAGCCTTCATTTCGTATTGCTTTTGTGCTTTCTTCGCTGCGCGGCGCTTGGCGAGTGCTATGCTGTCGGCCTCGGCGATAGCCTCCTCATCGACCTCGTCCTGTGCCATGGCCTGTGGGGCGTAGGTTGCGACGAGCATCATGCAGAGCGCTATGCGGAAGGTCATTCGTAGTGTTGAATTGATGAATCTCATAGTCATGATTTCAGAAGTTAGGAGTTCATGATGTTATTCTGCTTTTGCCCTGAGGATGATCTTGTCGATCGAGAAGGATGTCTGGAAGATGCCTCGCTCGTCGCGCTTGACGGACCCTGAGGAGAGCGTGATGACAGGGTAGGACTTGGGGAGGTTGCGGTAGGAGTAGGGGAAGGTGACCGTTCCGGCATACACCTCCTGCACGCGCTCGCCCTCGTAGTCGAACTTCCATGTTTCCGTCTTGCCGTCGCGCCCGTTGTCGCCGATGCGCGTGATACTGACGTTCATGTGTGTCTTCTTGAAGGGCGTCTCGCCGGGCACCATGGCCACGATGGAGTCGGGGTCGGCGCGGTAGAAGTCGGGCACCATGACGATATATACGTCGTAGGCCACGTTGGAGAGCACCTGATGGTCGCGCTCGAGGTCGCGTAGGCAGAACTCTGCCGTTGCGACACCGTCGCTGTTGGTGAATGTCATGAAGGTGTTGCGTGTGACTTGCCCGAGCAGGCTGTCGGTGACGAGCTTGCTGGTGGCTGAGTTGAAGCTGTAGGTGAGGTAGTCGGCCTTGTAGTCGCGCTCGCGTTTCTCCTGCGTGGTGAGGTTGTAGCGCACGCGCTGGAACACGTTCACGGGCGAACACTTCACCTCCACGTCGAGGTAGCCGTAGGCGTTGGTGTAGTTCCAGTGGTCCACGGGGAAGATGATACCGTTGCTGACGGTGACGGGCTGCTTCTGGTCGAAGATGAGTGGCTTGACGTCGATGGTGGCAGCTGAGTCGATGGTGAAGGTGTCGTTGCGCGTGTTGGTGAGCTTGGTGATCTGCTTGTTGAGGAAGTCCTCGACGGTCCAGAAGTCAGTCTGCTCGGGTGTGCGCTTCTGTGTGCGCACGTTGAAGGCGAGTGGCGACACGATGTCCATGCTTATGGCCACGTCGCGCAGCGAGTCGCTGACGGCGAAGCGCATGTTGTTCTTGGCGGCGGGATCGTCCTTGACCAAGGCGTCCTCCTTGGTCTTGTCGTAGTACATGGCGGCATAGTTGTACCAGGAGTTCATCTTGGCGCTGGCTTCTTCCCAGGCGGCGTCGGAGGGCAGCACCATGGCCCACACGCTGTCCTCGCTCTCGATGTTGGCGGCCAGACCCTTGTGGGGCATTGCCCACTCCACGGATGCCGGCTCGTAGCTGCTGAAGTAGAGGCTGTTGAAGCGGGTATATACGCTATCGACATATATTGGCTCGCCCGTCTCGGGGTTGGAGCCTGCCTCTGCGCTGGCGTTGGAGTTGAAGTAGAGCGTGTCGTGCTGCTCGAGCCAGGCGTTGAGGTGGCGGTAGGTGTTGTTGTTGGCGCGTATGTACTCATAGACGTTGTAGGCAAAGGGAGCCTGCTGGGCCATGATGTGGAGCACTCCGTTGGTGGCCCCGATGTTGGCCTTCTCGAAGGCGATGCCCTTGAAGGTCTTGGCCTGGCGGTCGAAGTCGGCCTTCTTGTTGTTGACGAGGACGATGCTCTCGGCCTTGCCTGTGGGGCTGGTGCCGGTGGCCACGTAGCGGTTGCGTGCGATGTGGTTGCCCACGAGGCGCAGGAACACGTCGTAGGGCCTCACCTGGAGTATGGAGTCATATATGCGGACGTCCTCGGCCGTGAAGGCGTCGTTGTTTGGCGCGAAGACGGTGAGCACCTGTGTCCCGTTGAGCACGTCCTTGAAGGTGTAGCCCTGTATGAGGTGCTTCTCGTCCTTGAATGCCGGTGTCTTTTCTACTATTGACGCGAAGTTGCTCAGGTTGGCGTTGCTGCTGATCTGCTGCCACAGCGTGAGGGTGGCGTTGTCACCTTCCCCGCCGGCGGTGTTGACGTCGAAGTGGTCGTCAGAGCACGAGGGCATGATGGCTGCGATCGCCAGCGCGAGTATTCCTGTTGCTGCGCGTCGTGTTATTCTTGCTTGTATCATAGCTTGTTGTGGTTTTTAGTGTGATTACCAAATGTCCTCGGGTTCCTCGGGGTTGTCATATACGTCTTTCGACACAAACTCGAAGTAGTCCATGAAGAACTGCGACTGCTCGTCGTTGAGCACATTCTTGAAGCGGATGTAATAGGTCTTGTCGGGGTCGAGGTCGGCGCTGACCATGATGCGGCGCGTCACCCACTCGCCCTGCTGGCCGTTGAGTGCCGATGTGCCGTTGCCGATGTGGAAGTACTTGGGACCTTTCATGAAGCCACGTGCGCGCAGGTTCTTGGTGATCTCGTCCTGCTCGTCGAGGGTGAGCTTGGCCTCGTTCTCGTAGTCGGTGTCGGAGGTGTAGCCGAAGTTGGAGGTCTGGTTTCCGGTGCGGAAGCGGTGGCGGAAGAAGCCTATGCGCAGGTCCATAGGGATGCCTGCTGCGGGGAGGTAGTTGATGTTGTCGCCGAAATAGACCTGGCACATGCTGCGGTATGAGGAGCCTGAGCTGACGCCGAAGCGTACCTCATAGTGGCCCTTGGCCGGCACGGGCGGGAGCTTCATGGTGAACTCATACTTGCCGATGATGTTGAACTCATCCATCTGGTAGTTGCTCCATCCGCGGTCGTGGCCGGTAAAGTAGTAGAAGAGGGTGCCCTGCTGCATGGACACGTCGGCCAGGTACTTGTACTCGTAGGGGAAGCCTCGTGTCTGGTTGGAACCTTCGGTGTAGTAGCCCAGCGGCCGGCGTATGTCGTTGTTGATCATCTCGGGGAACATGGCTGCCATGTCGATGCGGATGCGCTCGCCGGCGAGACGGCGCTGCACGTTCTCGGTGTAGATGAGCATGCGCTCGATGGGGTAGATGGTGCCGTTTATGAGCGACTGGTGCTTGGCGTCGCCCTCGGCATCGATGTTGATGCGGTTGCCGGTGTTCTCGTCGGCATACATGGCGAAGCCCGACACTTCGCGGTACTCGCCGCTCTCGTGGTAGTCGTTGATGTCGAGTTCCTCGGGGCCGTACTTGCCGCGCCCGTTGCGCAGGATGGGGAAGCAGTTGAGGTATATGCCCTCGCGGTCGCCGCTCTCGAAGATCTTGAGCAGGCGTCGCTTGCCCATGGTGGTGAAGTACTCATAGACGGGGATGCTGTACTGCGTGGATGTCTTCCAGTAGTAGCCCAGCTCGTTGTAGTGGATGACGAGGCGGTCGCGCGAGAGCTTCTCCGGCAGGATGTGGTATGTGAGGAACTGGTTGAGGATGTTGTCGGTGCTGCGGTAGTTGGCATCGTCGGTGGCATCGGGGTAAGCGCCCTTGGCCACGAGGTAGTTGCGCACGTCGTCGACGGTAATCTCCGTGGCGTCCTTGCCCAGCTCCTGCTCCCACAGCGCGTCGGGTTCAGCGAAGATGGTGAAGCCGTACTTGCGGTGGCGGGGTATGCTGCCCACCTGCTCCGTGGGGTGCTGCTTGAGGTCCTGCACCTGCTGGTTGAGGTAGAGGTTCTCCCACACATCGTCGCGCGTGCGGCTCAGCGTGTCCTCGAGTCCGCATGCCAGTATGAGCTTTGCCATGACGAGGTAGCCCTTCTGCCCTTCGGCAATCATGGCGCGGAAGATGTCGGCCATGGTGTCGTTGCTCGGGGCTATGACGCCATGCACCTGATGCACGCGTCCGTTGATGGTCTCGATGTCGCGGTTCTTGAAGTCGATGAATGCCATTCCGTTCATCCAGATGGAGTCTGTCTGCGTGATGGAGGTCTTGTAGAGCTTGCGGTCGAAGAGGTTGGAGGTGTTGATCTCGTCGAAGTCGTTGAGCGACGAGATGGTGCCCATGTCATAGATGTCGCCGCTGTTGCTGCCGTCGATGATGCTGTTGAGCACGATGACCTTGCGCACGGAGTCGAGCGTGGCCTCAGAGGTGAAGCCGCTCCACGCGGGCTGCACGATGATGCCCTTCTGGTAGAGTGAGTCGAGGTAGTCGTAGATGGCCTTGTTGGTTGGTGCGAAGCACGTGAACTTGCCTCGTGCCGAGAGGAGCTGTGCCACCGTCGATTCCGAGAAGTCGCTCACCGGCACCTGGTTGAGCAGCTGGAGGTACTCTGTGTAGTCGGAGTCGCTCTGTAGGTATGTGAGCACGGTATATTCGTCGAGCGTGAATCGTGCCGAAGTGTCTATCTCCTCCGTACACGCACTCACAAGGGCGCCCATGACAGCCAGCGCCATGGCGAGGCTGAGCTGGTGGATCTTGTTGATATACTTCATAACTTGTAGATTTAGCATTTTGTGATAGTGTTACGAGGGTTTATTCTCCGGCGAGTATTGCTTTCTCGCGGTTCCATACGGGGTTCTGGTTGAAGAGGTACTTGTTGGCGCGGAGCTCCATGTAGTAGTATGGGCTGTAGAGGCCGTAGCGGTTCTTGATGCGGTTCTTGAGCACCGATGCCTTGCGGCTGTAGGCTCCCTTGGCCAGGTAGTTATCTACAATGAGCGTTACGCCGTCGGCACCGTCGGTGTATTGCGGCTCCAGCGGGTCGGGGTTGTGGCCGCCGGCAAAGCGCTCGGCGTAGCGCACGAGGTCGAACCATCGCTTGCCCTCGCCGGTGAGTTCCAGGAGTCGCTCCTTCATGACGAGGTCTATGCATTTCTGCTCGGTGTTGTCGGTGGTGGCAGAGAGGCCTGTCGTCTGGTCGAGCTGCGAGCGCTTGTGTATGGCATCGACGATGTCGCGGCACTTCTTGGTGTCGGTGGCCTTGGTACCCCCGTGCTCCGACTTCACGGCGTATGCCTCGGCCATCATGAGCATGACGTCGGTCATGCGGTAGATGATCCAGTTGTTGTAGGTGTAGCTGGAGGTGTGGTATGTTCGCACCTTGCTGCCGTCGGAGAGGAAGGAGCAGCGTGACCATTTGAGCATGAAGGGGTCGGAGAGCTCGTCCTGGCTGCCGGAGTCTTCGGTCCTCTTTGTGCATGTGTACCAGAGGCGTGTGTCTGTCGTTCCCGTCTTGCTGGCGTTGGTGAATGCCTGGTCGGAGGTGCACAGCTCAGAGACGCTGGAGTGTCCGTAGAGTTCGTTGACGGTCTTGAACTCCCGCTGGTCAGCGCTGTTGAACTGCAGCTCAAGGATGCTCTCGTCGCTGTTGCCGCTCAAGAAGATGGCTTCGTAGCTGGGAATCCAGACAGAGCTCTGGGCGTTGAAGTCGTTCTGCATGTCCTCGTTCTGGATGAGGTTGGCGTTGGAGAGGCCGCTGCCGTAGTCGTTGGTCTTCTCCTGCGAGCGGTCGAACTGGCTGGAGGCCGTCTGCTGTGTCTGCAGGGCGAGGGCGTCGAGCGAGCGCTGTGCGTAGAAGATGACGCTGTCGGCATCGCTGCCGATGCTGTCGGTCGAGTAGCCGTGGCCCTCGCGCAGGGCGCTGCGCCAGAGGTACATCTCCGCCAGCAGCGCGTAGATGGCGGTGTTGGTCATCTGCCCCTTGGTGTCGAGGGTGCCGTAGGTGCCACCGAAGCGGTTGCGTCCGAGGCCTGCCACGGAGCGCACGTCGCTGATGAGCGTGTCGAGTACGTCTATGCCCCGGGTGGTGGTGAAGGGGTGTGTGTCCTCGTCGGAGTTGATGACCTGGTTGCTGTAGGGTATGTCCTTGAATGCGCGGATGAGGTAGAAGTAGTTGAGTGCGCGCAGTGCCGTCATCTCAGCCTTCATCTGGTTCCACTCTGTCTGCGTGAACTGTGCGTCCTTGGCGAGCACCTCCTCGCCGTGGGAGAGCACCTTGTTGCAGAAGTTGATGGTGGTATATACCGACCCCCAGTCGTAGAATCCCATGGTGGAGTCGAGCTCCGCATCGAGGATCTTCTTGTAGGTGTAGTAGTCACCCATCTGGCTGTTGTAGTCGGGGTTGATGTAGTAGGCGTCGGAGCGTATGTCGCCCCAGATGATGAGGTTCTTGACAGTGCTTGCCATCTGCTTGTATGCTCCGTAGCGCACTCCTTCGAGGTCGTTCTTGTCCTCCCAGAAGTTCTCCTCAACGACGCGGTCCTGCGGGTATATGGTCAGGAAGTCGTTGCAGGATGTGGCTCCGAGCATGGCGATGCCCAGCATGGCTGCTATATAGTGTTGTTTGTTGGGTTTCATAGTCTCGTGCAGGTTTTAGAATCCGAGGTTGATACTTGCGGTGAAGGAGCGTGAGCGCGGCGTGCGGTTGTTATCGACGGCGATGCTGAAGCCCGAGGGGCTTACTTCGGGGTCTGTTCCGGTGTATTTGCTCCATACGAAGAGGTTGTTGGCCGAGGCGTAGAGCTTCAGCGAGCGTATGCCCCACTTCTTGAGGAGCTTCGGGTCGAAGTCGTAGCTCAGCTGCACGTACTGCAGGCGCACGTAGTCGCCGTTCTCAACGTAGCGGTCCGATGGCAGTGAGTTGAAGCTGGCGAAGTTGGTGGAGTTGAGCGCCCGTGGTATCTCCGTGATGTCGCCGTTCTTGCGCCAGCGCCACGTTGTTGCGAAGCTCTGGTTGGCGTTGGTGAGCATGCTCTCGGCGTTGGCACGTGCGAGGTTCACGATTTGGTTGCCTATGCGGAAGTTGAAGCCGGTGTTGAGGGATATGCGGTCCCACTTCATGGTGAATCCGAAGCCACCGTTGCACGTTGGGTTGGAGTTGCCGAGATAGACGACGTCGTAGCGGTCTATCTGTCCGTCGTGGTTGATGTCCTCGTAGATGGCGTCGCCGCCGCTGAAGGGCTTGGCGTTGCTCTCGTTGTAGGCGTAGTAGAACTGCAGTGGTTCGCCGCGCTGGTCGGTGAGCATGTTGCCGTTGGCATCGTAGGCGATGGGGCATGTGGCGTTCTCGCCGCGGTGAGCGGCAGCCGACGCGGTGTTGATGGGGTTGCCCTGTGCGTCGTAGCCGGTGCCTCGTGCGAGGGCGTCGGCGAAGTTGGAGAAGGTGTTGCCGTTGGCATCGACCTCATACTGGCCGTACTTGTACCACGACGACTGTGTGTAGCCGCTGTGGTCGTAGTCGTAGCGATACACACCCTTGTAGCGCAGGCCGTAGATGGAGCCGAGGGCGTTGCCCACCTGCACGCGCCGCAGTGCGTCGTACTGCAGGTTGGCGGGCTGGTATGTGTCGCTGGGGTTGAGTGCGTCGAGGATGAGGGGATCCATCTCCTCCACCTGGTTGATGTTCTGGGCTATGTTGGCGCGCAGCTTGAGCGAGAACTTGCCCACCTTTGCGAACCACCCTGTGTGGAAGTTGAGGTCCCATCCCTTGTTGCGCATGGTGCCGACGTTCATCTTGTCCAGGCTGCTGAAGCCGTTGGCCGATGCTATGCGCTGGTTGTGCATGATGAGGTCGGTGGTCTTGTGGTCATAGACATCGAGTTCGAAGTTGAGCAGGTCGTCGAAGAGGCCGAGGTTGAAGCCGAGGTTGAGCTTGCGCGTCTTCTCCCAGCGTATGGAGCGCAGCGAGAGGTTCTCGGGCACGATGACGGTGTGGCGGTTGTAGTAGCCCGATGTGCCGTACTTATTATATTGTGCGAAGCCGCCGCCGCTGGTGTTACCCGTGACACCCCAGGTGGGCCTCACGGCGAGCATGGAGATGACGGGCTTGGACCACTGCATGAACTTCTCGTCGATGATGTTCCAGCGCAGACCCACGAAGGGGAAGGTGCCGAAGCGGTTGCCCTCGCCAAAGGCTGTGCTGCCGTCGAAGCGCACGCTGACGTCGAGGTTGTACTTACTCTTGTAGGAGGCGTGTGCCTGGAGGAAGAAGCTCGTCTCGCGCCATTCGTTGTTGCTGGCCGAGATGCCGGTGAGCAGGGCGTTGACGGTGGGGTCGGTGATGCCCGAAGGCACGTTCCACTGGTCGGTGTTCTGGCTGCTGCTCTGTCCGCTCTTCATCTCCCAGCGGAAGAGCGCGCTGGCGCTCCAGTCCTCGTTCTTGAAGTGGGGGTACAGCGCGAGGTCGTGGCGTGTGGTGAACTCCAGGCTCTTGTACTCGGAGTTGCCCAGGACGTTGCGGTTGTTGGCGTGCTTGACGTTGTCCCAGCTCTGACCGTTGGTGTCGCCATACACCCAGTCCATGGTGCGGAGCTCCGATGGGAGGTAGCGGTCGTTGCTGGTGTTGTAGATGTTGAGCTGCACGTCGCCCTTGTAGTTGAGCTGCCAGTGCTCATCGTCCTTGCCGAGGAGCTTGTACTCGATGGCAAACTGCGGCGTGAGGTTGTACTGGTTCTCCTTGTTCCATCCGCCGTAGGCGTAGGCCACGGGGTTGCCGTTGAGGAACATGTCGCGCAGCTGGTAGCTGGTGTGGTGGCCGTCGTTGTCGTTGGTGAGGTCGAGCGGCAGCATGTTGAAATAGCGGCCGGTGGGCAAGTAGGTGAGCGTTCCGTTGACATCCTGTGCCATGAGTTCGTTGACGCTCATGTTAGGCATGGCGGTGTAGGCGCGGTTGAGGATGTCGTTGGGGTTGTTCTTGTAGTTGGTGGTGAAGGTCAGGCTGATGTTCGACGTGAACTTGATGCGGTCGCTGACCCAGTAGTCGAGGGCTGTCTGCGTGGTGAAGCGGTTGAGCTTCTGGGCGATGATGGAACCCGTGCTCTTGTCGTAGCCGGCCGAGACGCGGAAGGTGGCTTTCTCGCCGCCGCCGGAGAGCGTGACATACCACTTGTGCTCCTTACCGAACTGGCGCACCTGGTCAATCCAGTCGGTGTTGTTGGAAAAGTGGCCATAGATGTCGGTGAGGTTGTTGTTGTAGTCGAGCTCGGGGATGGTGGTGGCTCGCTGCTGTGGGTTGTAGTAGGCCTCCTTGAGCATCATGGTGTAGCCGTCGCCGTCGAGCATCTTGTAGCCATTGGGCTGCCAGGTGCCGTTGAACTTGTAGGAGAAGGTGACGTTGGTGGGTCCGCGGTGGCCGCGGCGCAGCTTGATCTCGATGACACCGTTGGCGCCTCGCGAACCCCACTTGGCCGTGGATGCGTCCTTGAGCACCTCGATGCTCTCGATGTCCTCGGGGTTGACATTGAGAAGGGTTGAGAACTGCTCCTCGTTGTCCATGTCCTCGAAGTTCACGGTCTGCGCGTCCTCGGGCAGCTCGAAGATGTGGTCGTTGACGACGATGAGCGGCTGCGCGTTGCCGTTGATGGTCGAGGTACCGCGCAGGCGCATGGTGGTGCCGGAGCCGAGGTTACCGGAGTTGGCCACGATGTCGAGACCGGCAATCTGGCCTTGCAGGGCCTGATCGACCGACTCGAAGGCCATACCCTGCATCTCGTCCATGGAGAAGGTCTGCGTGGCGCCGGCGAGCTCGCGCACGGGTATGCTGAGTCCGCCGCTCTGCTGTTTCTTCTTGCCGACGACCTTCACTTCCTTCATGACCTTGGTGTTGTCCTCGAGGGTTATCTTGAACACGTTGCGTGTGCCAATCTTCTGGGCCCAGGGCTTGTAGCCCATGAAGGTGACGGAGAGAGTGTTGTTGGGGTCCTTGATGTTGAGCGTGAAGTTACCGTTCATGTCGGTGACAGTGGCGCTGACGATACGGTTGTTTTTGTCCCGTTCGACGACGTTGGCACCAATGACCACGTCGATGTCATCCGCTACGGTACCGGAGATACGTCTCTGTGCGCTGACGTTAGTAGCTGTCAGGATGATGGTCCAGAACAGTATTAGTTTTATCAGTCTATTCATAATGGTGAGTATTTATCGGATGACACATTATCTGATGGCGGCATGTTTAGCCTTGCGCATGGTGGCCGGTGCGGCCTCGTCGTACTCGGCATCGACGATGGGGAAGCGTTTGAGATAGCGGCGGCACTCGCTGACGATGTCGAAGTCGGGGTAGCTGCCGTCGGCCTCAAGCTTGTGGTTGAGCACGCCTCCGATCTGGTGGATGACGGCGAAGCTCGAGCTTTGCAGCACGATGTCGTTCATCGTCTGCAGTCCCGTGGGCGATGTCTTCTTGCCGGTGTAGTTTCCGCTGGGGTCCTTGAGGCAGATGATGTCGCGCGACATGATGTTCTTGAGGTCGCCCTCGACGGCTATGTTGCTGCCTCCCTGCTCGTCACGCACGTAGAGTGTGGTCTGCCCGCCGCTCTTGGCGCGGCTGATGACCACCTTGACGAATGAGCCGAGCTCGGTGTCGTAGCTGGAGGTGACGTACTCATTCTCGGCAAGCTCGCTCTTGTCGGCGAAGACGCTGTTATCGACGAAGTGCGTGCGGATGAAGTTGCTCAGGTAGGTGATCTTGGCCTGCAGGCGCAGCGAGTCGGCACCGTTGAGGATGCGATTGCCGGTGTCGTCGTCGGTCTCGGGCAGGCTCTCGTAGTCGGCCACGATGTCGTCCCATGTCTGCAGTCCGCGTGCGCGTGCCTCCTCGATGGCGTCGTTGGTGGGCACGAACACGGTGTAGAGGTAGTTGTTGAAAAACTTCACGTTCTGGTCCACGCCGCCCGACGATGCTCCGTCGAGCCACACGAGCAGCTTGCTGAGCGTGAGGCCGCATGCCTTGACGATTTCCTCGTGTGCGGCGATGTCGGTGAGGTCGTAGAACTCCGAGCACTGCTCGGGGAATTCCTTCGTGATGATGTTGTACACGCTCTTGCTGGTGGGTATTAGTGGCGAGTCGTCGATGACGTAGGTGATACCGTTGTCCATGCGGTTGGTGTTCTCGGTGGTGATGTCCACCTGGAGTGTGCCGCGGTCGCCGGCGGTGATGCCCGCGCGCTCGTTCTCGAGCTGGAAGCCACCCTGCACCTTGGTGATGTTGTTGCTGGCGTCCTTGGTGACCTTGATGGCGGCATAGTTCTTTGCCACGTAGTACTCATCCTCGTTGTCGATGGGGTTGGTGCCGTCGTGTACGATGGTGTGGCTCTCGAGGATGTCCTTCAGTCGGTTGATGATCTCGCTTTCGGTGATGTCGTCGCCGCGGTACTGGTCGCCGATGGTGCCAGTGGCGGTGTCGTAGGCGTAGAGTATCTTGCCGGTGAGCACGGGCATGGTGGTGTTGCGTGCGTTGTAGCCCATGCGTATGATGCGCGGTTTGCGGCTGGTGAAGCTCACGGGGTCGTAGTATCGTGTGAGAGCCTCGTCGCTGGGCAGGAAGAATGTGAACTGCGAGCGCATGGCCATGAGGTAGGCCGAGTAGTTGAGGTGCATCTTGTCGTTGTTCTGGTTGGCACCGTTGTTGATGGCCCACTGCATGATCATGTTGGTCTTGCTGATGTTGGCGGGTGCCGCCACTGAGACGTATGATGCCGGCCCATAGACCTTGTCCATGACATACACGGCGCCGTTGCAAGCGAGTATGCAGGTGTCAATCTCGTTGAGGTCATCGGGGGTGAACATGTTCTCCTGCGACTCGTAGTCGCGCAGGTCCATCATCTTGCTGGGCACGGAGCCGTTGAAGCTCGGGAACATGATGACGTTGATGAGCTTGTAGAGCGTGGAGAGCGGCACCATGTCAATCTTGCGGTAGAGGGTGGTGAGGTCGTTGGGGTCAACCTCGGCATACGGGTCGGTGGCGTAGGTCCTGACGAGCTGCCAGCCGGCACCTCCCTCGGCGAAGTATTTGAGCATGGCCTCGTCGTTGGGCACGAACATGGCTGCCATGTCCTCGCGCTTGTCGAACTCGTTGTAGAACTCATTCCATCCGGGGTCGAACTGCAGCAGTGCCTGCGCGTCGAAGAGCTTGCCGGTGGGAGTCATGGACTGCACGCCCTTGGGTCCTGCCTGTGCGAAGTACTTCTTGGTGTATATCATCCCGTCGAACTCGGGGTGTAGCTTCTTGTAGTTCTCGGTGACGGCCTGGTTCTGGTAGGGGTAGGAGAAGCGGTCCATCATGTGGCTGAAGATGTTGGTCTTGCCGTTGGTGCGGATGACCTCGGCCATGTTTGGCAGCGGTGCCACCACCTTCTCCGTGACGTTGACGTAGCCGTTCTCGGCCACACCGTCCTGCTCGAGCAGGAGGGCGTCATATATATGTACGTCGCGCGTGGCGCGCTCGCGACCCATGAAGTAGCGGAAGTCGTCGTTGGTGATGAGGTGGTTGGACATGTGCTCCTGTGTGAAGTGGAGCATCATGCTCAGCGTGGAGTCCATGACGAGGTATATGCCCTTGCCGCCGTTGCGGGTGTCGAACTCCTTCCAGAAGTTGCGCTCGGCGTCGTCATCGGGGTTGTAGGTCGTGGGCACCTCCTCAGCTGGCAGGAATGTGACGGAATCGACGAGGTCAACGTCCGTGAAGCGGCGCATGTACTGTCCGCGCAGCGGTGCGTCGGTGCCGTTGCCGTCGCTGCTGGCGAGGTTTTCCATGACGATGGCGTTGTTGAGCATGGAGGTGTGGATGAGCAGCTTCTTCTGTGCCGGGCTGAGGCGCTCGTAGCTCGTGGCGTTGTGCCAGGGGTTGTTGGCAGGCAGCGTGGCATTGTGCTGGAAGAACTTCTGCCAAGCGTCGTCGTCGGCCACGAAAACGGTCTTGGAGCCGGTCTTGCTCAACACATCTTTCAAATTACGGACACCTTCGGGGTTGACGTCCTTGTCCTCGAGCAGCCTGAGATAGTTGCTGAAGGTGTGGACCACCTTCCCGTTGTCGTCCTTCATGCCTTCTTGCAGACTCTCATAGATGCTCGCGTTGAGCCAGGTGGGTTTCTCGTCGTCCCACTTGTAGTCGTCGGAGCATGCCCATGAAAGCCCACACGCAGCAATCACGCACAATGCGTGCGCCGTGTGCTTAGCAGTGGTGCTAAAACGGTTTTTCATACACATTTGAAATTGAGTTTATTAATTATTGTTGTTACTTCGGTAAATGTTGGGTAAACAAGTTAAAAAGTAGGTTAATAATGGTAAATTTTGGCTTAACTGCGCCCAAAATTAAGGCTTTTTTGCTGATTGCCATTTCTCATAGCATGGAAAGTTTGTCTTGTTTAAGTTAGTTTAACACTTGCTCCATTCCTTTGACCTCGCCGCGAAACCACTATCAGGTTAGTGGTGGTCATCGTCTGCAGTCGTTGACAATTGTCAATGTTTCGGCATCCCTTTTCGTAGTGTGCGGGCTCTTCATGGCTGCTGTTTTTCGTCCTCTGAGGTTTGATTTCTGTTGCGCAAAGGTTTGAACCCTGTTATTTGACAGGTGTTGAACCACGTTTTGTACATAATTGAACCTCTGTTGCTATGCAAACACCTTACCTTTGCGCTGCAATCCGTGCATCAGCCATTCTCCTTATTATATTTAATGACTATCCTCAATCGTACCTCCAAGACGCTGCGCTCGCCTCAGGCGCTCCGGCACGTAGGATAGCGAATAGCGTTCATCTACTTAAATTATATGTTATGAAGAACAAATTTCTTTCTGTGCTTCGCTTTGGCTCCGTGGCGCTGTTGGCCATGACGGGCGGCATCGGTTGCGAAGCACAGTCGGCAACAGCCGAGCAGCCTACCCAGCAGAGCAATGCCGACGCACCCATTCCGGCTGCCGTCTGGAACAAGGATGTTGTGGGCTGGAACCTCGGCAACCAGCTGGAGTGCTCGGCACCCGGACAGGATGGCGAATCCATGGCCATAGGCATGCCGGATGGCAGCATCAATGCCGAGACGGCGTGGGGCAATCCCGTCGTGACGAAAAAGATGATTCGTGCCGTCAAGGATGCCGGCTTCAATGCCGTGCGCATTCCCGTGCGCTGGCAATGCCACATCACCAATGCCCAGGCCATGAGCATCGACAAGGCTTGGATGGCCCGCGTGAAGGAGGTCGTGGACTGGTGCCTGGCCAGCGACCTGAAGGTCATCATCAACGTTCACCACGACAAATGGCTCGAAGGGCGTCCCACCTATCAGTTTAAGGATGAGAACAACCAGAAGCTGGCGTTGCTGTGGATGAACATCGCCAGCGAGTTCGCGGCCTACGACTACCGCCTCGCCTTCGCCGGCACCAACGAGGTGCATGTGCGCGACAACTGGGGCAAGCCACAGGCCGAGAACCTCGCCGTGCAGAACTCCTACAACCAGACGTTCATTGACGTGGTGCGCGCCACCGGTGGCAACAACGCTTTGCGCCACCTCATCGTTCAGACCTACGTGTGCAATCCCGACTTCGGCCTCTACAACGGCGACTTCATCGTGCCCACCGATGCCGAAGGCAATGGCAACGCCTACATGAGCGTGGAGTTCCACTACTACACACCATGGGACTATTGTGGCGAGTGTACGCGCTACTTCTGGGGCGAGAAGTACAGGCAATATGGTGAGATCTCGAAGGATACCGAGACAACGATGACCACCTTCTTCGACCGTGTGGTCAGCACATGGGCCAGTCTTGGACTTGGCATTGTCATCGGCGAATGGGGCGTGACGAATCACACCAAGGGCGGCCAGGCCGATATTCAGCACGAGAATGCAGCATATTATTGCCAGTTCCTGGTGGGCGAGGCCCGCAAGCGCGGCTTCTCGACCTTCGTGTGGGACAACAACCGCTTTGGCGACGGGCAGGAGAACTTCGGCATCTTCGACCGCGACCACGGCATGAAGGTGAAGAACGAATGGGTGCTTCGCGGCATTATGTCAGGGAAGCAAGGTAATTAACGTTTAGCGTGTTTGCTCTGAACAAAGAACAACTATCCTTAATATAACATTTATGAGAAACAATCGAAGAATCTTCTGTTTGGCAGCCCTCGGCACATGTGTGCTGACGGCTTCCATGCCAGTGATGGCAGCGACGGCGGCGACCACAGCCGCTGTCAGCCAAGACGATGTCAAGGTGACGGGTACAGTCACTGACGGCACAGAGACCATCATCGGCGCGAGTGTTAAAGTGAAAGGCTCCAACCAAGGCACGGTGACCGACATGGACGGCAACTTCCGTCTGGATGTCGCCCCCGGCACGGAACTCGTCATCAGCTGCATAGGCTACAAGACCGTGACGGTGAAGGCCACTCCCAGCATGCGTGTCGTGCTTGAGGACGAGAGCACTGCCATGAGCGAAGTGGTGGTGACGGCCCTCGGCATCAAGCGCGACCGCAAGGCCCTGGGCTACGCCCTCACCGAGGTCAAGGGCGAGGAGCTTACGAAGGCCAAGGAGACCAATGTCATCAATTCGCTGTCGGGCAAGGTGGCCGGCCTCGTGGTTCAGAACACCGCCGGCGGCGCTTCAGGTTCCACGCGCGTGCTTCTGCGTGGCAACACCGAGATGGCCGGCAACAACCAGCCCCTGTACGTCATCGACGGCGTGCCCCTGGACAACACCAACTTCGGCAGCGCCGGTGAGGCTGGTGGCTACGACCTTGGCGATGGCATCTCGGCCATCAACCCCGACGACATCGAGAACATGACCGTGCTGAAAGGCCCTGCCGCCTCAGCCCTCTATGGCAGCCGCGCCTCCCACGGCGTCATCCTCATCACCACGAAGAAGGCCGAGAAAGACCGCCTGAGCGTGGAGTACAACGGCTCGTTCACCTTCGACAGCCAGCTGGCCAAGTGGAACGACATCCAGCAGGAGTATGGCATGGGCTATGGCGGCAAGCTGCCCACGTCGAGCACCTCTGGCACCAATTCCAGCTGGGGCCCGAAGGCCGACGGCTTCATCTACAAGTACTTCGACGGCGAGGAGCGCGAGTTCAAGATGTATCCCAACAACGCCAATGGCTTCTTCCGCACGGGCTTCACGACGCAGAACTCCGCCGTGCTGAGCGTCAGCTCCGGCAAGACCGGCATGCGCTTTTCCTTCACCGACATGCGCAACAAGGACATCCTGCCCAACACCAACATGAGCCGCGACAACTTCAACCTGCGTGTGACGACGTCTGCCGGCCCCGTCGATTTCGACTTCACCGCCAACTACACCCGCGAGGACGTGAAGAACCGTCCCGCACTGGGCGACTCGCAGAGCAACGTGGGCAAGAACCTCATGACCCTGGCCGGAACCTACAACCACGAATGGCTGAAGACCTACGAGGATGCCGACGGCAACTACTCCAACTGGAACGGCAACGACCAGTATAACCGCAACCCCTACTGGGATCTCTACAAGAACAAGAACACGACGGCCAAGGACGTGTTCCGCCTCACCGGCAAGGTCATCTGGAACATCAACGACCACCTGAAGCTGCAGGGTACCCTGGGCACGGATATCAACAGCATGACCTTCCAGGACTACATCGCCAAGACCACGCCGGGCATCCCCGCCGGCAAGCTCACCGACCAGTTCTTCAGCAACCGCACGCTGAACGCCGAGCTGCTGGCCATGTACAACAACTCTTGGGGCGACTTCGACCTGAATGCCACCTTGGGTGGCAACATCTTCAAGGTCAACAACAAGACGACGACCAACGTGGGCCTGAACCAGCAGATGAGCGACATCATCAACATCATGAACTACCAGGAGCAGAACATCACCGAGGACACTTACAAGAAGCAAATCAACTCCATCTTCGGCAGCGCCAGCCTGGGCTGGAAGCACACCTACTACCTCGAAGGCACCGTGCGTGGCGACAAGTCCTCGACCTTGCCCGTCGGCAACAACATCTACGTCTATCCCTCGGTGTCGGGAAGCATCGTGTTCTCCGAGTGGATCAAGAACCGCAAGGTCATCAGCTATGGTAAGATCCGCGCCTCATGGGCGCAGGTGGGTAGCGACACCGACCCCTATCAGCTCGCCCTGAACTACGCCACCGGCAAGTACAGCTATGCCGGCTACACCATCGGCATGATCAACAACAGCACACAGCCCAACAAGGACCTGAAGCCCACGCGCACCAACTCCTTTGAGGTGGGTCTGGAGATGAAGTTCTTCAATGGCCGCCTGGGCTTGGACGTCACCTACTACAACCAGCTGTCGAAGGACCAGATCCTCGGCCTGAAGACCACCACGACGTCGGGCTACAGCTATCGTCTCATCAATGCCGGCGAGATAGAGAACAAGGGTGTTGAGATAGCCCTCAACGGCCGCGTGGTCCAGGCTGGCGACTTCGCCTGGGATGCAGGTCTGAACTTCTCGAAGAACGTCAACAAGGTGAAGTCGCTCGTTGACGGCATGGACTATTTCGAGCTGGCCAACGCCTCCTGGTGTGGCGTCAGCGTGGGTGCCAAGGTTGGCGAGGACTATGGTGCCATCGTCGGCAAGGACTTCCTGCGCAACGACCAGGGCCAGGTCATCATCAATGCCGAGACGGGTCTGCCCGAGGTGGACCAGACGGTGAAGACCATCGGCAACTCCTCATGGGATTGGACAGGCGGTTTCTACTCCACCTTCACATATAAGGGATTCCGCCTCTCGGCCGGCTTTGACGTGAAGGTGGGCGCCGACCTCTACTCCATGTCCATGAACTCGGCCTACAAGACCGGCAAGGCCATCGAGACCGTGGAGGGCCGCGACGCGTGGTATGCCTCCGAGGAAGCCCGCGAGGCAGCCGGCATGAGCGACAAGGAATGGCGTGAGTCGGGCAACAGCCGCGGCTTTGTGGCCCCGGGCGTCATCGCCAACGGCGACGGCACCTACCGTGCCAACGACATCCCCGTGAACCCCGAGACATACTGGAAGGCCATTGCCAACAACGTGCAGAGCGCCTTCGTATATGACAACAGCTACGTGAAGTGCCGCGAGATCACCTTTGGCTACAGCCTCCCCGAGAAATGGCTGGGCAAGGCCGTGAAGAGCTGCAGCATCTCGTTCGTGGCCCGCAACCCCTTCATCATCTGGAAGAACATCCCCAACATCGACCCCGACTCGGGCTACAACACCTCCGGCCTCGGCCTCGAATACGGCTCGCTGCCCTCGCACCGCAGCTATGGCCTCAACGTGAACCTGAAGTTCTAAATCATAACACATAAAGCATAACTCAGAATCTATGAAACGATATATTTCCTTGCTCTTCGGTTGCGTATGTTGCTGTCTCGCAGCTACCATCACCACCTCATGCAGCGACAGCTACATGGAGGAGCTGAACACCGACGAGTCGAAAGTGGCCAAGATCGACCCCAACGCCCAGCTGACGACAGCCCTGCTGCAGACATACGGCGACTTCAGCCTGATGGACACCTACCGCAACTACATCACCGGCTTCACGCAGCACTTCGCCGGCGGATGGAACGTCACCAACTACGCCGGTGCCGTGCATTTCGAGAACGACATAGCCCGCCGCATCTGGGACCGCTACTATGAGGTGTCTGTCAAGAACCTCGTCGATGCCATCCACAATTCCGAGGACAAACCCAACCTCAACGCCGCGCTGCGCATACACCGCGTGTTCCTCATTGCCGTGCTGGCCGACACCTACGGCGACGTACCCTGCGAGGAAGCCGGCCTGGGATATATCTCCGGCATCTCCACGCCGAAGTACGACACCGTTGAGGAGCTCTACAGCTGGTTCTTCACCGAGCTGGATGCCTGCGTGGCGCAGCTTGGCACCGGCACCGACCGCATCAGCGGCGACGTCACCAGCCTTGGTGGCGACGTCACCAAGTGGAAACAGTATGCCAACTCCCTGCGCATGCGCTATGCCATGCGCATCTCCGACGTCGCCCCGGCCCGGGCGCAGCAGGAGTTCGAGAAGGCCATGGCGGGCGGCTACATCACCACGGCAGCCGACGAGGCATACGTCATCTACTCCGACTCGCCCTACACCTTCTACGACGGAGCCAACGAGTACGATTTCCGGACCAACGCCCTCAGCGAAATCCTCTACGGACAGGACCCCTCGTCGCCCACCTTCGTCAGCTCCACGCTGTTCTATCAGCTGCAGAACACCGGCGACCCGCGCCTCTATCGCATCTGCCGCCACTACTACAACATCAAGCGCAGCCAGATCAAGCCCGACAAGGAGCAGAACATAGACCTCACGGACGATGTCTTGGCATACTTTGCCAGCCGCAACATCGGCGAGGAGCCGTGCAACGTCGGTGCGGCATGGTACGACAACTGGATGGACGTCATCACCATCGACAACATCCCCACGCTGGCCAAATGGGCGGAGATGGATGCCAACACCTACGACAACAGCGACTACCGCGCACGTGCCACACGCCCGAGCCTGAACATCGACTTCGAGATGCCCTCATGCCCCGGCATTCTCATCACGGCCGCCGAGGTGCAGTTCCTCCTGGCCGAGGCCAAGACCATGGGGTGGAACGTCGAGGGCGATGCCCAGAGCCACTACGAGGCCGGCGTGCGCCTCTCTATGGAGATGCTCAACAGCCATTATCTCACCTCCAACAAGATTACCGACGACGAGGTCAACACCTTCCTGGCCAACAACCCCCTCGGGGCCAATCCCAAGCAGACCATCAACACGCAGGCGTGGATCCTCCACCTGATGAACCCCTCCGAGGCATGGGCCAACATGCGGCGTTCCGACTATCCCGCCGTGCTCGACCGCACACGCCTGGCCACCTTCCCCGGCGACGGCTTCGTATATGACGACCCCGACCTCTCGATGCCCACACGTCTGCGCTACCCCGAGCTGGAGCTGCAGTACAACAGCGTCAACTACAATGCTGCCATCCAGCGCATGGGCGGCAAGGACAACTGGCACAACCGCCTCTGGTGGGACACTGCCGACCTCAACGTGCAGGACACCTTCACGCCTCCGTTTGGCAAAGGCTATGAGGAGTGAATGTGGGATGTATAATGTATAACGTTAAATGTACAACAAGAACCAACGATTATGACTCACAATATCAAACACCATCATCATAGAGGCTGGAAGGCTATGACAATGCTCTTTGCCTTGTGCCTCGCTCTTGCCGGCACCGCGACCTTCACGGCTTGCTCCGCCGACGACCCCTACTTCACCGTGACGGAGGATGACGACCCCCGCATCCTCAACACCGACCTCTCGGACAAGACCCTCGACCGCAAGAGCAACCTGAAGATTGAGATCAGGGTCACACCCATGCAGTACACCACCGTCACCTGGCTGCTCAACGGCGTGCAGATTTTTGAAGGCGCCACCCTCGACCAGACACTGCCCGTGGGCAACCACGTCCTGAAGATTGTCGCCACGACCACCAAGGGCAAGAGCACCTCGCGCACCATCAACGTCACCGTGCTCCCCGCCGACGGCGACCCCGTTTTGGCTGCCGACGCCAAGTCGCGCTGGCTCACCGTGGGTGCCACCAAGACCGTTGCCTGTGAGAACGTCACCTCCGTGAGCCGGGTCATCGTGGGCGACAAGGAGGCCACCAACGTCTCCTATGCCGACGGACACATCACCTTCACCGTGCCCACGATGGACGAGGGCGAGTACATGCTCTTCATCGAGGATGCCAGTGGCACGCGCTATGGCTGCGGCATGTTCACCGTGAGCAACGACGCTTACGTGGATCCGGGCATCAAGGAAACAGTGCTCTGGGAGGGTGCCACCGACATCAACTGGGGCGACAGCAACGTGACCATCACGGCCGAGACGCTGGCCGGCGTGCCTGTGGGCGCCACGATACGTGTTTGCTACGAGATTATCGAAGCCGAGTACCACGCCCTGCGCATCACCACCCCCTGGTGGGGCGACAACGCCGAGGACCAGGTGGTGGCGCAGTTCGACCTCACGGCCGAGACGCCCAACCCATTTGAGTTCACCTACACCGAGGCCAACAAGGCCATCGTCGATGAGCGCGGCGGCATGCTCGTCGTGGGCTTCGGCTACAAGCTGACAAAGGTGATTGCCGTGGAGAACGCCGGCCCCGTGGAGAACACCCTCTGGGAGGGTGCCACCGACATCAACTGGGGCGACAGCAACGTGACCATCACGGCTGAGGAGATGGCTACCGTGCCTGTGGGGGCCACCATGCGCGTCTATTACGACGTCATCGAGGCCGACTACCACGCCCTGCGCATCACCACTCCCTGGTGGGGCGACAACGCCGAGGACCAGGTGGTGGCGCAGTTCGACCTCACGGCCGAGACGCCGAACCCCTACGTGTTCACCTACACCGAGGCCAACAAGGCCATCGTCGATGAGCGTGGCGGCATGCTCGTCGTGGGCTTCGGCTACAAGCTGACGCGCATCACCTATGAGTGAACCCGCGGGCCACGACTGCATATCCACAGACATTGAACATTAAAAGAACATCTATCTATCAGGACACAAAGGCGCTGAGAAGCGGAGGGCAGAATAGCAAGTCATTGACCCCGTAAGCAAGAAAGGCTCTGCGCATTAGCGCCTTTGCGTTCACTAACCATCTAACATAGCATCCCGTCATTATGAAACACAAATTATTCTTGACAATGATAGTCAGCACAACGATGCTCGCCTCCTGCACCAAGCAGACAGCTGCCACGGGCCAGGATGCCGCCCTCGAGGCAAAAGTGGAAGAGACACTGAGCCGCCTCACCACGGAGGAGAAAGTGGGGCAGATGATGCAGCTGGTCACGGACCTCTTTGGCACCAACGACGCCAACGGCGTGTTCCACATCGACCCGGCCAAGGCCGACACGCTGTTCTCCAAGTACAAGATTGGCTCCATCCTCAATGCCCCCAACACCTGTGCCCCCACAGCCGAGCAGTGGCAGGAAATCATGGCCGACATACAGGAGCTGTCGATGAAGCACATCGGCGTGCCATGTCTCTTCGGCCTCGACCAGAACCACGGCTCCACCTACACCCAGGGCGGAACGCTCTTCCCGCAGAACATCAACGTCGGAGCCACCTTCAACCGCGACATAGCACGCCGCAGCGCCGAGGCAACGGCCTACGAGACGCGCGCTGTCTCCGTGCCATGGACCTTCAGCCCTACCATTGACCTGGGGCGCGACGCCCGCTGGCCGCGCCTGTACGAGAACTTCGGCGAGGACTGCTACGTCAACGCCGAGATGGGCGTGGCACAGACCCTCGGCTTCCAGGGCGAGGACCCCAACCATGTCGATCAGCACCACGTGGCCGTGTCGCTCAAGCACTACCTCGGCTACGGCGTGCCCTGGACGGGCAAGGACCGCACACCGGCCTACATCGCCCCGGCACAGCTGCGCGAGAAGTACTATGCCCCCTATCTGGCCTGCGTCAAGGCCGGCGCACACTCCGTCATGGTCAACTCGGCTTCCATCAACGGTCTCCCCGTCCACGCCAACCACGAACTGCTCACCGTGTGGCTCAAGGAGCAGACGGGGTGGGACGGCGTGCTCATCACCGACTGGGCCGACGTTAACAACCTCTACACGCGCGAGATGATAGCCCGCGACAAGAAGGATGCCCTGCGTATTGCCATCAACGCCGGCATCGACATGGTCATGGAACCCTACAGCGCCGACGCCTGCCCGCTGCTCAAGGAGCTTGTCGATGAGGGCGCCATACCCATGAGCCGCATCGACGATGCCGTGCGTCGCGTGCTGCGCATGAAGTACCGCCTGGACCTCTTCGACCACCCCACGCAGCGCCTCGCCGACTACCCCAAGTTTGGCGGCAAGGAGTTTGCACAGCTCGCCCTCGAGGGCGCCGTGGAGAGCATGGTGCTGCTCAAGAATGCACAATGCACAATGCACAATTCACAATTGGCTTCGCCGATGCTGCCGCTTGAGAAGGGTGTGACAATTCTGCTCACGGGTCCCAATGCCAACCAGATGCGATGCCTCAACGGCGGCTGGAGCTACACGTGGCAGGGCGACCGCACCGACGAGTTTGCCAGCCAGTACAACACCATCTACGAGGCCATGTGCAACGAGTTCGGCGAGGCCAACGTGCGCCTGGCCCAGGGCGTGACCTACAACGAGAAGGGCAAGTGGTGGGAAGAGAACGAGCCTGACATTGCCGCTGCCGTCAGTGCCGCTCAGGGCGTGGATGTCATCGTGGCTTGCATAGGCGAGAACTCCTACACCGAGACACCCGGCAACCTCACCGACCTCACCCTCTCCGAGAACCAGCGTAACCTCGTCAAGGCACTGGCCCGGACGGGCAAACCCATCGTGCTCGTACTCAACGAGGGCCGGCCGCGCATCCTCGCCGACATAGAGCCGCTGGCCAAGGCCGTGGTCCACATCATGATTCCCGGCAACTACGGCGGCGACGCCCTGGCTGGACTCCTCAGCGGCCGCTACAACTTCTCCGGCCGTCTGCCCTTCACCTATCCCAGCGAAATCAACTCGCTCACCAACTACGACTTCAAGAAGAGCGAGGAGACAGCGACCATGGAGGGCGCCTACGACTACAACGCGCGCGTCACGCAGCAGTGGGGCTTCGGCCACGGCCTGAGCTATACCACCTTTGAGTATGCCAACATGAAGGTCGATAAGCAGAACTTCACCCGCGACGACGTGCTCACCGTGAGCCTCGACGTCACCAACACGGGCCAACGTGCCGGCAAGGAGAGTGTGCTCCTCTTCAGCAGCGACGTCATTGCATCCATGGTGCCCGACGGCCGCCGTCTGCGCCAATTCGACAAGGTGGAGCTGCAACCTGGCGAGACACGCACTGTCAGCTTCCAGCTCCCCGCTGCCGACCTGGCATTCGTGGGCTACGACGGCCGCTGGCGCCTTGAGGAGGGCGACTTCGTCCTCAGCGCGGGTCTCCAGGGCGTGACTGTCCACTGCGACAAGACCTACGTGTGGGACACTCCCAACAGGTAGCTTGTTATCCGCAAGTAACCAATCACCATTATTGACACAATCGTCAGGACACAGGGACACAGGGGGCGTATATCCTCTGTGTCCCTGTGTCTTTGTGTCCGAAATGCATGCCCGACCCTTGGCCGCTCCGAAACTTCGGAGAGCTGATTGTGCTCATACGCTCTCTGCCAGCACTACCGCAAGGCGGTCCCACCGTCTTGGTGGTACGATTGCGGGTCATCATTGACAGAACTTCGATGGCGACATGCCGAAGTACTTCTTGAACACGGTGCTGAAGTACTTGGGGTTGTCGAACCCGGCCATCATGGCGGTGTCGGCCACGGAGCGCCCGCCGCGCAGGAGCGACGCGGCGCGCTCGAGGCGTATGATGCGTATGAAGTCCTGCGGCGACTTGCCCGTGTAGGTCTTCAGCTTGAGGTAGAAGAGGGTGCGGCTCATGGCCATCTCGCGGCATAGGCGGTCGATGTTGAACTCCGTGTCCGTGAGGTTGTCGGCCACGAGCTTCGTCACGCGCGCTATGAACTCCGAACCCTCGGCGCCCAATGGGCCGTGGGGGGGCGCTTCGCCGTCGGTGGCCGTCTGGGCGGAGGCGTCGGCCTCTGCGCCGGCCTCTGCGGCTGCCGTGGTGGTAGCATTGGTGGTTGCCGTGGTGGTTGCCGTGGTGGTCGCCGTGGTGGCTTCCGGGATGTCGGTGTCTGTGGGTGCTGCCATGGCGGCGGGGAGCCTGTTGGCGGGCGCCGTGTCGGCATTCAGGTCCCTGACCACGAGGCGCATGTATTTGTCGTGCAGCTGATATACGCGCCAAGCGCCGTAGAAAGCCATCACCACCAGCCCCACATACACCACCCACATCCACCACGTGTTCCACCACGGCTGCGCCACGACGATGGTCAGCGGCAGCTCGTCGAGCACGGTGCCGCAGGTGCGGCTCACACATCGCAGCAGCAGCTCGTGGGTGCCGGAGGCGATGTTGGTGAAGCGTATGGTCTGTTGGTCGGAGGGTTGGCTCCACTGTCCGTCCGACATCTTGTATTGGTACATGATGTCGAAATGGTTGCGGAGGTTGATGCTTTCGATGTGCAGGTCGAAGGTGCGCTGTGAGTAGTCCAGGCACAGCTCGCGCCGCGCCAACATCTCGTGGGCACGTAGCGCGAAGCCGTCGTCGCCCGCTGTGCAGTCCACACCCACGAGCCGCAGCCGGGCCTCGTAGTTGAGTGCCTGCATGTTGGCGGGGTCCAGGATGAGCGCCCCCGTGGTGGTGCCGAAGAAGAGGTGGCCGTGGAGCAGTATGGCAGCGGCGCGGGCCGAGTACTCGCGCTCGATGCCGTAGCCATAGTTCATGCACACGACCTGCGGCCGCGCGGCGGGTGCCCCGTGGGCCGCCGTCGCGGTGGGACTGACGAAGGCGAGTCCCTGCTCCGTGGCGATGTGTATGCGGCCCATGTCGTCCTTGGTGAAGCTGCAGACGACGTTGGACGGGAGGCCGTCGGCCGTGGTGAGCTGTATGCAGCTGCGCTGGCGTAGGTCATAGACGTATGCCCCGCCGCCGTCGGTGCCTATCCATAGCTGGCGCCCGTCATCGACGTAGAGTGCCAGCACATAGCGGTTGACGTTGTCCGAGACGCTGGAGTAGTCCAGCTCGCCACGCAGGCCGTCGGTCGTGGAGATGAGTTTGATGCCGTCGGCCGTGGCCACGGCGATGAGGCCGTCGGGCAGCTGCACGATGTCCTGCACGTTGCGTATGGGGTAGTAGCACCAGCCCGAGGGCGTCTGCTGCACGAGGTCGCCGTCCAGGCAACCCATCCACAGGCTTCCCTCGCGGTCGTAGAACACCTTGTACACATGGTCGTCGCGCAGCACACCGCCGCGCTTGCTGTAGAGCTGGCGCGCCGAGCCGTCGTCGCCAATCTCATAGACACCCATGCCGAAGGTGGAGGCCAGCATGGTGCCCCGTGGTGTGGCACAGAGGCTGAGCACCACAGCTCCCTCGCAGCAGTGGGTCCAACTGCGGCGGGCGTAGTCGTGGATGCTGACGCCGTTGTCGGTGGCCATGACGAGGGCCCCGCCGGGAAACTGCGCCACGCTGTTCACGCGGTCGTTGAGCAGCGACTGGCGGTTGCCGCGCACATGCTTCAACACGGCCAGTGTGCTGCACACGGGGCGCGCTATGTCGATGCCGCCGGAGTATGACCCCACGATGATGTTGTCCCAGGTGTCGCGCACGACGGCATAGACACCGTTGCCGTGGAGCACGCCCTCGTCGCCCTCGTTGGCGTCGAAGAGCAGCACACAGTCGTGGCGGCCGTCGGCCGTGGGCTGCCGTGTGGCGCGGTACACGCCATGGCCGTCGATGCCCACAAGCATCGTGGCCTCATCATAGGGGCAGATGCTGCGCACGGGGTTGCAGTGGTCGCCGTGGGGTGGGGTGGTCGTGAGGGGGACGGGCGTTGAGCGTGCGAGGCTGCCGTCGGCTCCGGGCTTCAGCAGCTGCACGCCGTGGCTGAAGGTGCCGAGCCACACGACATCGTTGTCGGCGTCGTAGAACCCGCTCTCCACATTGTCTGCCAGGACCGTTGGCAGTGGCTGCTCGCGCTGTGGGCTGCCGTCGGTGGGGCGATATTCCATCACGCCGTCCTTGGTGCAGAGGAGCCGGCTGTGGCTCGTCGCGACGATGGTGGTGGCGAACACCCCAGGCACGACGGGTGCGAGCGTGTCGTGGCGCAGGATATAGACGCCCTCGCGCAGAGCCAACCACAGGCCCTCGTGTGTGGCGAGGATGTCGTTGGCCAGCACCACCGTCTGCAACGTAGCGCCCACGTCGGCATGCAGGCGGAAGGTGTCGCGCACGGCGTCGTAGGCGAAGATGTGGCCGTGGTTGTCGAAGGCGTAGAGCACCGAGTCGCTGCGCCCGAGGTGCAGCTTTATGGTGCGCCCGGCAAAGTCGCTGTAGGCTTTGTCGCTCGTCAACGCGTAGTGGCGCAACGTGAGGCCGTTGTAGCGCTCCACGTCTTTCTTCGTGGACCACCACAACGCCCCGTCGGCATCCTGGCAGACGGAATAGACGCGTTGGCAGCACACCCCTTCCTCCTGCCCAAGATGCGAGTACGTGAACTTGTCGGCATCGATGGCGCCGTGGCCGTGGCTGGCGATGGCCAGACATAGGGCGAGAAACAGCTGTTTCCCCTTCCAGTTCATGTCAAGCCCTGTTGTCAGTCATTGGGGAAGGCTTTGAGCAGTCGCTTCAGCTCCTTGGCGGTGATGGCGATGACGGTGCCGTGGCGGGGCGTGAAGGCTCCCTTGGTCTCGGTGTCCTGCACGCGCTTGAAGGTCTTCAGGTCGGTGCTCTTGCAGAACTGGTAGTGGCCGCTGGTGTAGCAGTCGTACATGAGCACCCATGTGCCGTCGTGCAGACGGAACACTCCCGAGCCCTCTACGGCCTTGTTCGTGTCCTGACACCACCCGTCCTGCAGCTGCCATGTGCTGTTGTCGAGCAGGTCGGTGGCGATGAATTGCTTGATGCCCTTTTCCTTGCTGCCCTCGGTCTTGAAGAAGATGTGGTACAAGCCCTCGTCGTCCTGCACGATGTCGGTGTCGATGCTGGCATTGTTCACGTCGAAGAGCACCTTGGGTTCGCCTTCGAAGTCGCTGAAGTCCTTGTTGGCGTATGCCCAATAGACGCGGTCGTAGGGGCAGGAGCCGTCGTCGGTGAGGATGGAGAAATACACTATGTACTTGCCCGTCTTCTCGTCGTAGATGGTCTGCGGCGCCCACACGCGGGTGACGTGCTCGAACATGGTGCCCTTGAAGCGCTCGGGGAAGTGTATGGTGTGGTGTTCCCAGTTGATGAGGTCCTTGGAGCGCATGAGCACCATGCCTCGGTTGCTGCTCCATCCGAGGCTCGACTTCATGTCGGTCACCACTTGGTAGAACCAACCTTTCTTGCCGCGCAGGATGTGGGGGTCGCGCACGCAGCCTGTGAGGGCGATGTTCTTGGATGCTATCACGGGCTTGCCGTTGTTGAGCGGCGTGTAGCTCCATCCGTCGTATGAGATGGCATAGCATATCTGCTCTTGCTCGGGTGCGTTGCCGGTGAAGTAGGTGAAGAGATAGGCCGTCGTCTTCTTGGCTGCCATGGTGGCTGCCGTGGCAGCGGCGAGGGTGAGTGTGAGGATGAGTTTCTTCATGTCTGTGGGGTTTTAGTTAGTTTGCTATGTTTGGGCAAAGGTAAAGAGAAAATTCGGGCTGGCTCCGCAGGGGGGCTAAGAATTAAGGTTGTTTAACGGTTGGGGCGCGCGAATACGCGCTACACCCGACACTGCCGCCTCGGGGGCAGGAGGCTTCGGGCCTGGTGGCGGGGAGGGGGCGGTGCCGCCTCGGTGGCTGGAGGCTTCGGTGCCTGATGGCTGGAGGCTTCGGGCCTGATGGCGGGGTGGTGGCGGGTGGGTTATTTGCGCTTGCGCTTGCGTGCGGCGCGTCGTTGCAGCTTTGCGGCGATGTCCCAGTGGCGGCGCGCCTCGTCGTGTCGGCCTTCGCGGTCGAGGCAGTCGCCGAGGCGCTTGTGGGCTGCTTCGAAGTCGGGCCACAGAGCCACGGCTTTCTCGTAGTTGCGCATGGCGGCGCTGTTGCTGTTGAAGTCGCGCAGCGACTCGTTGCCGAGGAGGTAGTATTCCTTGGCGTATTTCTGCAGCGTTCGCGAGCGGTTGGCGAGCTGCTCGTCCTTGTCGGCAAGCTGCTGTTTCAGTTCGGCGATGTGGCGGTGGAGGCGTGTGATGGTGTTGAGCTTCCGGCGCAGCAGGCGCTGTGCTGCGGGCTTCTCGATGTCGTAGCGTGCGTGGATGGCGGTGAAGAAGTGGCGCAGGAGGTCGTCCCACCGCTGCTCGTCGAAGGCGCGTGCGGCGGCGTCGTACTCTATGTCGGCTTGTGCGGCCTGGAGGGCTCGCTCCTGTGCGCTGCGGTCGTTGAATAGCGTGGCGAATCGCATCACCTCGGGCCGCACGAAGATGTCGGAGCGCGCGAGGGGCCGCTTGAGGGTCATGCCCTGTAGGGTGCGGCAGCGGCTGAGTGCGACGTAAGCCTGTCCGGCGGCAAAGGCGCCGCTGCCGAAGTCTATGGTGGCGCGGTCGAAGGTGAGCCCCTGGCTCTTGTGGATGGTGATGGCCCATGCCAGGCGTATGGGGAACTGTGTGAAGGTGCCCAGCTCCTCTTCCTCGATCTTGTGCTCCTGCTCGTTGTAGGAGTAGCGTATGTTGGCCCACTGCGCCTGCTCCACGAGCACGTCGGTGCCCGTGTCGGTGTGTACCTCGAGGGCGTAGGGCGAGTCGGACATGCCGGTGACGATGCCGAGGGTGCCGTTGACCCAGCGCCGCTCTTGGTCGTTCTTGACGAAGATGACCTGTGCGCCGGGCTTGATCTCGAGGTCGATGAGCGTGGGCAGCATGGTGGCGGGGAAGTCGCCGCTGATGGTGCCCCGGAGGTGTATGGCTTCGCCGCTGAGTGCTGCCAGGCGGGTGTCGTTGAGGTAATCGACGTCGTCGCGGCGCGTGCACAGGGTGATGCCGAGGTGGGTGGCGGTGGTGGGGGAGGGGGATTCAAGATAAG
>JAFSVI010000069.1 GCA_017445145.1 Bacteroidaceae bacterium
ACCCGCTCCGGCTCCCGAACCATCGGCCGAGGAGAAGCTCCTCACAGAGATTCGCGACCTGCTCGCCAAGAAGTGACAAGGCGCGACCCCAATCAAAGCGCGCGTGGCGGCCGGTCGCCACGCGCGCGCGTTCATAAAAAATAATATAGGTTTATCTTGCGTACGTTGTTATGAGAAACGTATCTTTGATTATGCCGCTCCTTTGCGTTGCAGCCTTGTCACTGTCGTCACCCGCTGATGCTGCCGGCTGCATGTCGGGCGTCGGTGGCGATGACGTGCGTTCGCACACATACACCGTGGAGGGGCATCTGGACATTGATGCTCCCGACTTGCGCTCGCAGCAGGAAACGGTGAGCTGGCAGCATTTCCCCACTACTGTCGATGAGCTGCGCGAAGCACAGCGGCAGATAGGCAACACCCTGGGCGGTGCGGTGGCCCTGCAGCTCATGGCTTTTGAGATTTACCGCCACAACCGCGTGGCTGGCGAAGAGGCTGTGCGGCTTGTCAACCACCGGAACAACGTGCAGTCGGTTCTCTCTGTCATCTCCCAGCGCTATGGCAGCAGTGGCCATGCGGCGGCCGACGACCTCTACGTGCAGCCATATCTCGTGGCATCGTTTCTCAAGGGAGCCACGACGGCCAACCGCTACACCCCCTCCGAACCCTACACCATCACCGTCTGTTGGGATGCCACCCGCCAGGTGCAGGAGGCATCGGCTTTCTCGGGCGGTGGGCAGCTGTGCCATGTGTATGTCGTCAACAACAACTACAGCACCCCTAAACGTCAGGTGCAGGTCATAAGGAGTTCGCCCGAAGCCTTTTTCCTCGTCAACAACAGCCCCTCGCTCTACACGCAGTGTCCGCCCATCACCGGAGCTTGGACATACGTGATGAAGTGAGGGCTCCTGTGCCACTGCCGGCATCAGCGCTTCTTGCCTTTGCGGTGTGGCTCATGCTCGACCATGTCTATGTATGACAATGGCGGCACGGGTCGCCACTGCTCGTCGTCGTGCCACTCCACTTGCCCGTCGTCGTTGATGCGTGCCGGCCACCCGAGGCTTCTCGCGGCGGCGACGAAGAACAGTTTTTTGCCCATGGCGTCGGCCTGGCGGTGGCGGTATGTCGCCGCGGGCGTCTGGCGGAGGTTGTGCGGGTTCTGTCCGCTGACGAGCAATATGCTGTCGCGGCACCACCTCACGAGCTGCGGTATGGAGTCGATGTGGCTCAAGGACTTGCGCAGAAGCCATTTGTATGGCGTGAGGCTTTCCTGCTCTATGCGCGGGTTGACCACGTAGCTCATCTGTATGTCGTTGAGCGATTCCGCGGCTGACTGGGTGTAGATATTGTCGTGGAGCACGTCGAGAGTGACATCATGCAAGTCCTTTTCCGTGAGCAGACCGAGCAGCGTGTGGGCCATGCGCCGGTCCCATGGTCCGGCAAGAAATGCCTCGATGGTTGCCGCATTGCCGCGCCATGGCTCATGCAAGCGCGCATCGCGTGCCTGCCGCTGCGCGTCGTCGCTGGCCAGGCGCCGGGCGTGGTCGGTGCGCACGGAGGTATCGCCGTTGCCTGGCGGCATCGCTGCCGCCGCCTTGCGATAGGCGTCTGTGCGGTCAATGGTCGTCAGCAGCGCCCCTTTGACGATATGCTTCTCCTCGCCGTCGTATTGTCCAAAAGCACAAGCGCTTATGCCCTTTGCCTTGAACACGCCCTTTAGGATGGCGGCAGGGATGTTGTGTGGTGCAGGGTGGCACGGCTCCAAGCAGCGCCACTCCCCGTTGCACCACGCTTCCACCCAGGTGGCATCTGTGCCGCCATCGCCCATCAGTTTGCCCACCACCAGACGCGAGGGTATGCACACTGCCCTGAGCGCAGCTACAAGCACCACAGCCACCTCGGTGCTGTTGCCATAGCCTGTGGCGATGGTGGCCGATGGGGCAAGTGTGCGCCCGTCGGTGGGGCGTATGTCGGCATGGGCGCGACACCAGTGGTTCACCTCTTGGGCCGCTGTGGCCATGTCCGCGTGCCCAACGAGTGGCAACAGCTCGTCGGCGAGGCTTTGGCGCGAAGCGTCGAGCGTCTCGCCTTCCACACGCGGCGGCACAACGAAGTGGCGGAACAACGCCTCCGGAACGTCGGCGCCCCACGCCACGACGGCACGTGCATGCATGGCCGTCCGCACCTGCTGCCCAATGTATGCCGTGTCGAGTGTGAGGCGGTCGGGCAGTGGGAGGTATGTTGTGACGAAGCGTTTGTAGGCCGCCTCATCGTATTGAGCAAAGACGCTGATGGCGCTCAGGAGTGCCATCAGCGTCAGTGTTGGTTTGGGTTTCATAATAGCGTTACATGTCATTCTCGCTCTTCATGTCGATTTCCTCACCATCGGTGGTGAAGAACTCGTATTGCAGGAAAGCGAGTTTCTGGCTGGGTACGATGCGGACGCCGAATCCGTATTTCATCTGCCATCGCAGTTTCAGGGAGAGCAGCCCCTGGTTGATGTAGGCTGCCACGTAGGGATGTACGTGCATGACAAACGAGCGTATGCCTAACTGGTTGACAAGCTGGTCTATCTTCTTCTCGAGGACGTCGGTGAAGAGGAAGCTCGACTTGATGGTGCCCTTGCCCATGCACGTGGGGCAGGTCTCATCGACATGCACTTCCATGACAGGGCGCACGCGCTGGCGCGTGATTTGCATGAGGCCGAATTTCGACAAGGGGAGGATGTTGTGGCGCGCTCTGTCGCGTTTCATGTTCTCGCACATGCGTTCGTAGAGCTTCTGGCGGTCCTCTGCCAGTGCCATGTCGATGAAATCGACCACGATGATGCCGCCCATGTCGCGCAGTCGCAGCTGGCGCGCCAGCTCGTCGGCAGCCCCGAGGTTCACTTCCAGGGCATTGGCTTCCTGGCCGTCGGGGTTCTTGGCGCGGTTGCCACTGTTGACATCAACCACATGCAGCGCTTCGGTGTGCTCGATGATGAGGTAAGCGCCGTGCTTGTAGCTCACGGTCTTTCCGAAGGAGGTCTTGATCTGGCGTGTGACGTCGAAGTTGTCGAATATCGGCAGTTTGCCTTTGTAGAGCTTAACGATGCCCGTCATCTCGGGGGCTATGAGCTGAACGTAGTCATGCACCTCCTGGAAGATGCGAGGGTCGTTGATGAAGATGTTCTCGTAGGTCGGTGTGAGCAGGTCGCGAAGCAGGGCCACAGTGCGGCTTGTCTCCTCATAGCACAGTGCCGGCAGCTGCTTGGCAGCGTGGGCGCGCTCTATGGCCTCTTCCCAGCGGTGGATGAGTGTCATGAGTTCGGCGTCGAGCTCGGCCACACGCTTACCCTCGGCCACGGTGCGCACAATGACACCGAAGTTCTTGGGCTTGATGCTCTGTATGAGCTGCTTGAGGCGTGCGCGCTCGGCGCTGGACTTGATTTTCGACGACACATTCACCTTGTCGGTGAATGGCACGAGAACGAGGAATCGTCCTGGAAGGGTGATTTCACATGTGAGCCTCGGGCCTTTGGTGGAGATGGGTTCTTTGACGATTTGCACCAACATCTCCTGTCCGAGCTGCAATACGTTCTGCACGCTTCCCTCCTTTGGCAGTTCGGGCTGCATGGTTGCCTTGCTGATGGGGAATACGTGTTTCTTGTCGCTGAGGAGCTGCTTGGTGTATTTTGCCAGGGAGTTGTAGTTGGGTCCGAGGTCGAGATAGTGTAGGAAGGCGTCGCGTTCATGACCCACGTTGACGAAGCATGCATTCAAGCCCGGCATGAGCTTATGCACCTTGGCGAAATAGATGTTCCCCACGTTGAAGCTGGCCTGCTGCTGTTCCTCCTGGTATTCCACGAGGCGTTTGTCCTCTGTCAGGGCTATGGCAATCTTCTTTGGCTGAACATCTACGATTACTTCACAAGTCATGAATGTGATTTGATTATTCTGTTATCGTTTGTTGGTTGCCGCAGACCGCAGTGGCGGCATGGCGGCTGTTGCGTGATGGGTGCGCCCACTGGCGCGCTGTGTTAATTAAACAAGGAACAAACCGTCCCAGAGCAGGGGAGAGATTTGTTCCTCGTTGTGACTCACTTAGTCCTTGTGTGAGGCCGGGAGCCAAACAGAGCATATTCTCTATTTGCTCTTATGTCTGTTCTTTCTCAGTCTCTTTTTGCGCTTGTGAGTGGACATCTTGTGTCTTTTCTTCTTTTTTCCGCTTGGCATAGTGGTGTTGTATTAAGTTGTTGTGATATGAATGGTGTTGAATTACTCCTCACCCTTGACAGCCTCGAAGAACACCTTTGCGGGCTTGAATGCCGGGATGTTGTGCTCGGGGATAATCATTGTTGTGTTCTTGGTGATATTGCGGGCTGTTTTTGTGGCGCGCTTTTTCAGAATAAAGCTTCCGAATCCGCGGAGATACACATTCTCTTCCTGTTCGGCAAGAGCCTCTTTGATAGACTCCATAAATGCCTCCACGGTGGTCATCACCGTCTGTCTGTCAATGCCAGTCTTGCGTGAGATGCTGACAACGATTTCTTGCTTAGTCATTACTCTGTATTAGTATTTTGGGGGTTTAATGGGTGCTGATTTGTTGTTTCGGGGTGCAAATGTAGCAACTTTCAATCAGTTACGGAAATAAAAGTGGCTTTTTTTTCAAAAAAAATGCTTTCGTTAGCATTTTTTGTGTTGTTTGCGTGGGTAAAACGCCCATTTTTGCCGGGCGGAAGCTATGTGCCGGGGCTATAGGCCGTTGCCGAGCGTGGGGTGGGGGAGGGATTTAGCCTTCCTTCTCCTGCTCCTTGCCCACGATGACCTTTATGGTCACTATGCGGCGTTCGTCCATCTCCATGACCTCGAAGGTGAACCTGTCGTAGCGCAGCTTCTCGTGGAGCTGAGGGAACTCGCCCTTGAGTTCGAGGAGCAGGCCTGCCAGCGTATCGGCATCGCCTTCTACGGCGTCGAAGGTCTCGTCGTCGATGGCCAGTATGCGGCAGAAGTCGGTGAGCAGTGTCTTTGCCTCGAACACGTATGTGAATTGGTTCAGGCGCGTGTAGGGCCTGTCCTCGTCGTCGTACTCGTCGTGGATTTCACCCACAATCTCCTCAATGATGTCCTCCATGGTGACGAGGCCGCTTGTGCCTCCAAACTCATCGACAACGATGGCGATGTGTACCTTCTGGGCTTGGAAGTCGCGCAGGAGGTCGTCGATCATCTTCGTCTCGGGCACGAAGGTGGCGGGCCTCACCAGCGTCTGCCAGCGGAAATTGGCGGGCTTGGACAGGTGTGGCAGCAGGTCTTTGATGTATAGTATGCCTATGATATGGTCCTCGTTGCCGGCATATACGGGTATGCGTGAGTAGTTGTTCTCCACAATGCACTTGATGACGTCGGGAAACGGGGTCCTCACGTCCAGGTCCACGAAATCGACGCGCGGCGTCATCACCTCGCGTGCCATCTCGCCTCCGAAGCGTATGATGCCTTCGAGCATCTTGCTCTCCTCGGCAATCTCGGTCTTGTCGGTGAGCTCCAGCGCCTGCTCCAGGTCATCGACCGACAGCTGTTGCGGCGTGGAGTCGATGTGGTCGGCAATGGTGCGCGAGAGCAGCAGCAGGCTTGTCAGCGGCTTCCACATCGGCACCAGCACGCCATAGACGGGCGTGGCGCGCCGTGCCGTGCGCAACGGGTGTTGTGCGGTGGCTATCTTGGGCATGATTTCCCCGAAGAGCAGCAGCAGGAATGTGAGCAGCACCGTGAGAAAAAAGAATTCGGCCAGCGTGTTGGTGCCGAAGTCCATGGTCTGCATGAAGAAATAGTTGAGCAGCAGGATGATGGCAACGTTGACGAAGTTGTTGGAGCAAAGAATGGTTGCCAGCAGGCGCTCGCTGTCAGATAGCAGCTCCAGCAGGCGCTTGTCGGCCGAGTGGCGCTGTTCCTCAATCTCGGCACGGTCTGTTGGCGTGAGCGAGAAGAATGCTATCTCGCTCCCGCTGACGAAGGCCGAGCAGAACAGCAGCAGCAACGCCAGCGCCAGGGCTATCCAAGCCGCCGTTGTAGGCGTGTAGAATGTAACAAAGTCCTGTAGGATCATGATTGTGGGGCTTGAGGCGGGGCAGGCGTCTTTGACCCTACGAGCTTGAAGGTGTCGCCCCAGATTTCTGTTATGTAGCGTGTGATGCCCTTCTTGTCCTCGTAGGAGCGTGTCTTGATGCGTCCCTCAACATAGACGAGGTCGCCTTTGTGGACGTATTTCTCGGCGAACTCGGCATCCTTGCGCCACAGCACCACGTTGTGCCAGTCGGTGCGCTCAGGCACCTGTGTGCCGCTCTCGAGGGTGTAAGCGGGTTCGCTTGTTGCCACCGAGAGCTGTGCCACTGCCACGCCCTTGTCGATATATCTCACGTCCGGGTCCTCGCCCAGATTGCCCATGATGATTGCTTTGTTGACGGAAGCCATAGAGAGTGAAAAGTTATAATGAAGAGTACTGTCGTTGGCCGAAGATGGTGGTGCCTATGCGCACGAGCGTGGCACCTTCATCCACCGCGATGCGCCAGTCGTGGCTCATGCCCATGGAGAGGTGCCGGAAGCTGTCGATGTCGGCAGATATGCGGCGGAACGTGTCGGCGGCAGTGCGGAACTCGCGGCGTATCTGGGCCTTGTCATCGACATTCGAGGCCATGGTCATGATGCCGACGAGCCTCACGCCATCCATCTCGCGCCAGGTGCCATCACCGATGAAGCGCAAAGCCTCGTCGGGCGTGAAGCCGTATTTGGTTTCCTCCTGTGCCACATGGAGCTGTATGAGGCAGTCGATGCGTCGCCCGATGCGCAATGCCTGCTTGTTGACTTCGCGCAGCAGGTGCTCGCTGTCGATGGAGTGGATGAGGCCCACATGTGGCACGAGCTGCTTGACCTTGTTGGTCTGAAGGTGGCCAATGAAGTGCCACTCTATGTCGGGCGGGAGCACTGGGCACTTGGCACAAAGCTCCTGCACATGGCTCTCGCCGAAGAGGCGCTGCCCGGCACCGTAGGCGTCGGCGATGGCTTCGGCGGGATGGAATTTCGACACCGCCACGAGGCTCACTCCTTCTGGCAGCTCGTCGTGGAGGCGGTGAATGGTCTCTTGTATTGCGGACATGATGTGTGACATGTGATGTGTTGCTACTGCTCCTGCGCCTGTGGGGCGGTGTGTTCGGCCTTGACGTAGTGGAACACATCGATGACACCCGTTTCCGCAATCGACTCAATAACCCAGTCGCCGAGCGTGCCTTTCATGTGCTCGTCGAGCTCACGTTGGGCATCGCGGAAGTCGGTGGCCTGAACCAGCACCAGCTGACGTGCGCGCTTCTCGGCACCGCTTTTCTCGTCGAGGGTGATGAAGGCTATCTTGGCCTTGAACCACCGGTCGGCGTTGGCGTCGTTGCTCTCCATGACTTCTGCCAGCTTGGCACGGCGTATGTCGGTAACAGTGTATTCGCTAGTCATAAATGGCGTGATTTCCTCGATGAAGCGCCTTTCTGCCTCGGTGAAACTCAACGCTTCCACAAGGTATGTCTCTGTCACTTTCTTCTGTAGGCCCGTCTCCGTTGTCTTGTCGTAGCGGACCTTGCATTCAAACCAGTCGTTGTTCATTGTATGTTGTTGGTGCTAACGTTTATGCTATCGAAATGCGGGCGCAAAGTTAATGCTTTTGCCGCAACCCACCAAAATGAGAGCTGTTTTTTTAGCCTTCGGGCATCTTTCTTTCGCCGTCTTTCGCCGTTTCAGCCGCTGTGGAGGCCATCGCCGCCGTGCTCCGCCCGTCATGGCGCTGCATGGCGTAGCCGTATGTGTGGACGCGATGAAGGGGCGTTTGCAAGGACACAAAAGGCAAAAAAGTGACAAAAATCTCTAAAAAGACAATAAAAAACCGTCAAAATGCCATTGTTTCACGGAAAATGAGTAATTTTGCGGCCACTTCACAAAAGAATTATATTGCACGAGAGAATGAACTTGTACATAAGGTATTTTGACAACGAAGTCGTCGTTACCAGCGTGGACGATGCCCTCGACTTTATCCGTGGTATAGAAGAATTCACTTACACACCTCAATTTGAGAAGGAATTCCGCGAATACGCACTTGGCAACACCCCATATCCCAAAAGATATAAAGTACGCGCACGCGTATATTTTATAGTAATAAAGACCGTTGCCACAACCATTGAGGAGTTCAAGGCCAACGGCAAGCACGCCGTTGCCGCTGCCGAGGGTGCTGAAGGTGCCAATGACAATGCCTCACAGCGCCCGCTGCGCCCCAAGGACCAGATACTGATGAAGCTCCACGAGGAGAATCCTGGCTGGTATGAGGGCACGGTCAAGTTCAAGCGTGTGATGCTCGTACCTGCCACAGGCAAGTACGACTATGTCGATAACACCTTCACGGCTCGCGTCAAGGCCATGAGCGGCCAAGACTGCTATGAGCGCATCGTAGAGCACCTGCAGTCGCGCCCCGACATGGACCCCCGGTGTCAGTACCCTACGCCCAAGGGCAAAAACTTCACTTTTGAGTATCTCGGCATTAAACCACTGCAGGACGTCTTGGTCTGATATAATGAAGGCACATCCCTTAGCGCCTGTACATTCTGTCTGCTGACATGCTTGCTGGGACATAATCCGATTGTCAAACCATTAAAAATACATTGTCAAACACATGAAACTCAACAAACTGATTGCTACTATGGCTGTTGCAACACTCAGCGCACCCGCCATGGCACAATACGAAGGAACAACGCTCGACGACCGCCTCGGCCACGGACAGGACAGCCTCGAGGCACGCCAGAACCTCAGCCTCTTCCAGACGGCCATCAACAGCAACGCCTTCACCGAGGCCTACGATGCCTGGAAGATTGTCTATGCCAAAGCCCCTTACGCGCAGATGGGCCTCTACACCAATGGCGCATATATGCTCTTCATGCTCATCCAGAATGAGCCGGATGCTGCCAAGAAGCAGGCCTATTTCCAGGAACTTATGAAGGTCTATGATGACCGTCTCGAGCGCCTCGACGGCCTCAACTCCTTCACCGCCGAGCATCGCCGCGCCACCGCCGGCGACGTCATCGCACGCAAGGCTTACGACTATGCCTTCCTTGGTCCCACGGCCGACCCCTCCTTCACGCTCGACAAGAGCTACGACCTCTTCTCCGACGGCATACGCCGCATCAATGAGCACGGCGGCCGTGAGGTCGAGGGCTTCGTGCTCGATGCCTTCTTCCGCACCAGCTACGCCATGTACCAGAAGGACAACAATGGTTTCCGCGAGCAGTTCCTTCAGGACTATCTCTCCAGCAAGGACGTGTGTGACAAGATGTTGCAGCTGGCCAAGGAGGAGACCGATACGGCCAAGGCACGCAAGATTGTTGACAAGTACGACGCACCGCTCAACACCATCGAGGCCCTCTTTGCCGAGAGCCGCGCTGCCGACCGCGAACAGATCATAGCCATCTTCGAGCCCAAGATTGAGGCCAACAAGGACAACCTCGCCTATCTCAAGAGCGCCCTCACGCTGATGGCTGCCAACGATTGCGACGACGCGCCCGTCTATTACAAGGCCGCTGAGTATGCCTTCAAGATTGAACCTACCTTCGAGTCTGCCATCGCCCTCGCTCAGAAGTACTACAAGGAAGGCCAGAATGCCGAGAGCGTGAAATACTACAACGAGGCCATCGAACTCTGCCAGAGCGACACGCAGAAGGGCAACATCGCCCTGCGCATCGCGGCCGCTATGCGCAAGAGTGGCGACACCAAGAGCGCCTACGCCTATCTCGACAAGGCACAGGAGTTTAACCCCGACCTCGTCGGCAAGTGCTTCATGCAGCGCGCCAACATCGCCACCAAGGCCAAGGACTATGCCGCAGCCAAGCGCTACTGCGACCAGGCTGCCGCTGCCGACATCACCCTCGCCGGTCAGGCTCAGCGTCTGAAGCAGAACATCATCACCGTCGAGGCCCACAACGCCGAGTACGCACGCCAGAAGGCTGAGTACGACCGCCAGCAGGCCGAGATTAAGGCTGAGGAGGACTTCTGGAAGGCCGGAGGCAAGAAGTAAGCTTCTGCTTGCTCTCTCGTCTATAACCATACTCCAAACGAATATATACGGACTATACGAATTGCGCCCCCGTGCCGCCTGTTCGTGTAGTCCGTATAATTCGTTGTATGAACATCAACTTCTGCAACCCACACCATGACACAAACAGACATACTTGACAATCTCGGCATGAGTGTGCTCAATGCCATGCAGCAAGAGGCAATAGAAGCTTTTCGCCGCAATAGCGACATCGTGCTGCTGGCGCCCACGGGCAGCGGTAAGACGTTGGCCTATACGTTGCCGCTCGTCGAGGACGGCCGCAAGGCCCTCGTCCTCGTACCCTCGCGCGAGCTGGCGGCTCAGGTTGCCGCCGTTGTCCGCCAGATGCGTGCCGGCGTCGTGGCCGTGGCATGCTATGGCGGTCGTCCTGCCATGGACGAGCATCGCGTGCTGCGCGAGCTGCAGCCCCTCATCGTCGTGGCCACGCCGGGGCGCGCTGCCGACCATTTGCGCAAAGGCAACCTTCGTGGCGAGGACTTTCAGACGCTCGTCATCGACGAGTTCGACAAATGTCTTGAGCTGGGCTTCCGCGAGGAGATGAGTCAGGTGCTACAGCTGCTGCCATGCATCGACAAGCGCGTGCTGCTTTCTGCCACCGACAGCGAGGACATTCCCCGCTTCGCTGGCAGCGGCTTCCGGCGCTTGGACTTCCTATGTGCTGCCGACGACCGCTTGCAGCTCTTTGTCGTGCGTTCTCCCGAGAAAGACAAACTCACCTCTCTCGACAGCCTCCTGCGCCTCCTGGGCAGAAGCCAGAGCATAGTATTTGTCAACCACCGCGAGAGCGTGGAGCGCGTGGCCGCCTACCTCCGGCGCGAGGGCTTCAGCGTGGCGGCCTACCATGGCGGCATGGAACAGCGCGACCGCGAGCGCCAGCTCTATCGTTTCGTGGGCGGCGCTGCCCTGACGCTGGTGTGCACGGACCTCGCTGCACGAGGGTTGGACATACCTGCCGTGGAGCATGTCGTCCACTACCACCTGCCCATCAGCCGCGAAGCCTTCACACACCGTAATGGCCGAGCCACGCGCTTCGACCGCAACGGACAGGCGTGGGTGCTGCTCGCGCCCGACGAGGATGCCGCCACGATGACATATCTCGCCGCAGCCGCCGCACAGACACTATCCTCGGAAGCCGCCCCCGCCACCATCCCGCAACCACACTGGGCTATGATCTACATAGGGCGTGGGCGCAAGGACAAGGTCAACCGTGTCGATGTCGTCGGGTTCCTCTCCAAGGTGGGTGCCCTCGGTCGCGATGAGCTCGGCCGTGTCGATGTTGGCGACCATTGGGCTTATGCCGCTGTTGCCCGCCATCGCCTCAGCGACGTCCTGCGCCGCGTCAGCGGTCAGAAGATCAAAGGCCACCGCACCATCATTGCCGAGGCGGCCGGTTAAGGATGATGCAAGGCACTCTTACAGAGTGCATGTTCTACGACTGCTCTGGTATCCGGGTGTGCTCGCACCGCTCGTACCCTCGGTTACCAGAGCAAAGACTGCGTTGCGGTCTCTTTGGTGGTACGATTGCGGATAATCATTATTATTTTCACCATGTCGTTAAACCTATCTGGCGCATGGCGGTCAAAATATACAACCAGCAGTTTCCCGCCATGCACGCACACGTCACACTCACCACGTCCCGGGCCGCAGCGACCATAATGCCGCTGCTGCTGGCACTGCTCATGTTGGCACTGCCCACGCCAGCCCGCGCGCAGATGGCGTGGTACAACGTGCGCGGCACGGTCTATGACTCTCAGTCGCTCGACCGCCTGCCGGGAGCCTCCGTGCAGCTCAACGACTCCACGGGCCGTCTTGTGGCGGGTCGGCAGACAGCGGCCAACGGGCAGTTCATGCTGCCGGGTGTGGCCGCCGGGCGTTACACGCTGAAGGTGAGCTTCGTGGGCTACAAGTCGCAGTCGTTTGCTCTTGACCTCAAAGGGCGTGGCGGCAACAAGAAGGTGCAGGACATCCTCCTGCGCGAGGATGCCACGCTCATGCAGGAGGCTGTCGTCACAGGTCAGCTGCCGGAGATGACCGTCGTTGAGGACACCGTGGTATATAACGCCGCCGCCTTCTCGCTTCCCGCCGGCGCCATGGTTGAGGAGCTGCTCAAGAAGCTGCCGGGCATCGTCATCGACGACAATGGCAAGATTACCCACAACGGCAAGGAGGTGAAGCAGATTCTCGTCGATGGCAAGGAGTTTTTCAACAACAACCAGGAACTCATCCTCAAGAACCTGCCAGCCGACATCGTGGAGAAGGTGAAAGCCTACGACCGCAAGTCGGACCTGGCGCGCATCACAGGCATCGACGACGGCGAGGAGCAGACGGTGCTCGACCTCGAGGTGAAGAAGGACAAGCGCCGCGGGTGGTTTGGCAACGTGGATGGGGCCTACGGCACACACAACCGCTACAACGCGCGCGTCATGGTGAACCGCTTCCTCGACAAGCAGAAGGCAAGCGTCGTGGGCAACGCCAACAACACGCGTGGCAACGGCATGACCGACAACCAGGATGCTGCCGCCACGCTCAACCTCGAATGGGACAAGCTGGAACTCAACGGGGGTGTCACAGGGCGATTCAACCAGCGCAGCGGTACCTCGTGGAGCAACGCGCAGAACTTCGAGAACCGCAATGCGGCCTACTCCAACCGCTTTGCCGACAACGGCGGGCGCAACAGCTCCTTTGCCACCAACTGGCGCATAGAGTGGAAGCCCGACACGATGACCAACATTCTACTGCGGCCGCAGTTCAGCCTCGGTGCTGCCAACTCACACTCTGCCACCAAGAGCGCAACATTCAACGACGACCCATACGCCATAACCACCGACCCGCTCGCCACACTCGCCAGCGACACTGCATCGCAGGTCGCCGACTTGCGCCGCATCGCCGTCAACAGCAACCACACGGCCAACCGCTCCGCATCCGACAACATCAGCGGGAGCCTCTCCGTGCAGGTCAACCGCCGCCTCAGCAAACCCGGGCGCAACATAACCCTCAACGCGAGCGGGGAAATCAACAGCAGTGACGGCAACAGCAGCAACTATTCGCAAATCAACTACTACCAACTCCTCGCCATCGGCGGGCAAGACAGCATATACCACAAGATACAGTATGACGACAACAGCAACCGCGGGCGCAACATCTCGGCAAGGGTGAGCTACACCGAACCCATCGCACAGGGCTATTTCCTGCAGGCGTCATACCAGTACAGCATGCGATACCAGAGCCGCGACCGCAACGTGGCAAGCATCTTCGACCCCATGGTGGGCACCTACGGCCTCACCGCCGACAACTACGAGGGCAACATGCCCCTGGCGACGCCCGACAAGGCGCAGTGCAACCACACGCAGAACCGCTACTCCAACCACGACATACGCCTACAGCTGCGACACGTGGGCACAAAGGTGCGCTTCACTGTGGGCATCAACCTGCGGCCACAGCACAACGTCGTCGATTACACCAAGGGCTGGCGACACTACGACGTGGCGCGCACGGTGTTCAACTGGGCACCTACGCTCAATTTCCGCTATCGTTTCTCCAAGCAGGAACAGCTGCAGGTGCGCTATGGCGGACAGACGGGCCAGCCCAGCATCACCGACCTCATCCCCGACACACTAAGCAACGCCAACCCCCTGAACATACGCCTCGGCAACCCGGCACTCGACCCAAGCTTCACCCACAGCCTGCGCTTTGAGTACCGAAAGAGCATCGCCGACATGCAACGTTCCTTCCATCTCAATGCCGACTTCCGCGCCACGCAGAACGCCGTTGCCAGCCGCACGGAGTACAACGACATCACCGGTGGCCGCACCACCATGCCCGTCAACATCAACGGCAACTGGAACGCCAGCGCCAACTTCAACTTCAACACCGCTTTCAACGCCGACCAGCGCTTCCGCATCAACACCAACACACGCCTGGGCCACACCAACGCCGTGGGCTACGTCTATCAGGCCGACCAGCAGGCCACCGTGAAGAACACCACACGCTCCACCAACATGAACCAAAGCGTGAGGGCTTCTTTCCGCAACGACTGGCTCGATGTGGCCATCAACGGTGCTGCCTACTACAACCGCGCACGTGCATCGGCCACGGCGGCTTCCAACCTCGACAACTGGGGCTACAGCTATGGGGCATCGCTGGTGCTGAACTTCGACTTCGGCCTCAACGTATCGACCGACATCGGCCAGCACAGTCGCCGGGGATATGCCGACGCTGCCATGAACACCAACCAATGGCTGTGGAACGCACAGGTGGCGCAGACGCTGCTCAAGCGCCGGCAGCTCACGCTCGCCCTGCGCTGGCAGGACATTCTCGGACAGCGCGACATGGTCAGCCGCAGCGTCACTGCAACGGCGCGCACCGACTCCGACTCCGAGCGCGTCCTCTCCTACATCATGCTCAGTGCCACCTATCGGTTCAACGTCTTTGGCGGGCGCTGAACATGCCACACCCACGGCCCATCATGGTGGGCGGAGTGCAGAAAATGGCGAAAAAGCTTGCACATACGGATGAAAAACGCTTACTTTGTGCGGCATAAGCGCTCACTCGTTGGCGAAAAGGCCACAATCACATGCGCACACTGACATATCTCATCATCTTCCTCACTGGCTGTCTGCTGCTCGCCATAGTGCCCAAGGTGGGCGGACTCGTCTGGGACCCGCAAGTCATCATTCCTCTCACCGTGGCCATGTTCACATTGCTCGTGTGGCTCGTGGCGCGATTCATAGGCACCGACCGCACGGCCATCGAGGTGGCCGTGACGGCGCTCTTCATTGCGCTCTTCAACCCCAGTGCTTCGCTCTTCGTCTCGTGCGACGAGGAGGCGCTCATCGAGCTGTCGTCGCAGTGCATCGTGCCCTTCTTCCTCACGCAATACCGCCGCCTGGGCCACAAGAGCTTCAGCCGAGGCTACACGCTCATGCTGCTCATGGGCATCTTCTGTAGCTTCACGCACGACGCCATCACCATACCGCTGTGCCTCGCATTCCTCATGCTCGCGTGGAAACGACGCAGCGAGTTCTTCCGCCTCGCCATCTGGCCCATGGTGTGCGGATGGGTCGTGGGGACCGTGCTTCAGTTTGTGGCGCGCAGACACATGCCCGACCTGCAACCCGACCTGCAGCTGCTCACATGGCACACCACACGCACCTTGGCGCTCCTCTGGGATACCAAGGCATTCGTGCTCGCCATGGCCCTCACCCTCTGGTTCACCACGACACCGTGGGGGCGCAACGCTCTCCTGCACATGCTCCACCGGCAACGCCTCATAGCCTACAGCCTCTTCTTTGCCCTCGCCACGGTGCCATTCGCCCCGCTGGGCATAGAGAACACCGTCACGAGCGTGTGCTTCTTCGCCATGCTATGGGCCATGCTGCTCATACAGCAGCTTATACGCCGCTCCGTTGCCGCACGCCACTTCGCCCACCGACACACGGAATCCACCTCTCTCCGTGACTTTTATCTCGCAACGGATTCCACTGAGCAAGCGGGCAATGGCAAGTAGGTGAGCACTATTTGTTCTTGAATATTGCCTTCAATCAGTGAGACTGGACTCATATAGCCGTAAGGTCACCCCATGCCCCGGACCTACATCAGGGGCGTGGGGCGACGGTCACCTTCTGCCCGCCATGGACGTAGATGCCGCACACAGCGGAAAAGCGCCGAACCCGTCGGAAAAGCGCCGAACCCGTCGGAAAAGCGCGGAACCCGTCGGAAAAGCGACGGGTACAGCTGCTGAGTGCTGAGCTCAGGCCCTTACTCTGCGGAGCTTGCCAGCAGGTTGCGGTACTATACATTATGATGTTTGCTATTATTCTTCCACGAGCTTGCCGGCATGCTCCAGTGCCCGCCAGAGCGAGAAGCGTGCCTCGGGGTTCATGTGCTCCATCTGGCGCCACAGGCTTGCGACGTCGCTGCGCGAGGTGTCGTGCTCGTAGGGGCAAGCCTTGCTCACGGGTTGGTAGGCGGCGAGGGTGGCGTGGCGGCAGATGTCGGCCTCGTCGATGAGGCACAGCGGGCGTATTATCTCGAGCGGCATCTTGTGCAGCCGCAGACGTGCCGGCATGGTGCCGAAACGTCCTTGGAAGATGAGGTTCATCAGTGTGGTGTGCAGGATGTCGTCGCGGTGGTGGCCCAGTGCTATCTTGTTGCATCCCAGCTCTTGCGCGAGGTTGAACAGCTGTTTGCGGCGCTGCCAAGAGCATGGGAAACACGGCGGCTTGCTCGCTGACTCCTGGAAGCGGGTCGTGACCACGTGGAGGGGTATGTGCAGGTCGTCGCAGAATTGCTGGAGATAGGCTGTGGAGGTCTCATAGCTGACGTTGTCCATGCGCACATGCACCGCCTCGACGCTGAAACGCGGACGGTGAATGTGCGCTCTTCGCCCCATGAGTTCGGTGAGCAGCAGCGAGTCTTTGCCCCCGGAGAGGCCTATCAGGACGCGGTCGCCGTCGGCGAGGAGGCCGTAGGTGGCACACGCCTTGCCGAAGCGCGCGCTGAGGCGCTTGAGCAGTTGTTGGTGTTCGTCCCTCAATCGATGTACTGCATGATGAGGTCCGCGATTTGCTCCTCTGTCTTGCCGTCGGCGCTGATGACGAGGTGGTAGTTGCGGGTGTCGTAGCGCGATGTGCCGGCAGTGGCCTTGACGTAGTTCTCGCGCATCTTGTCGATCATGTCGATGGTCTTGCGGGCCTCGTCCTCGCTCATGCCCTGTTTGCGCATGACGCGCTCCACGCGGTAGTCCATGGATGCCTGGATGAGTATGCTCAGGTGGTTGGGGTGTTGGCGGAACACGTAGAAGCCGCTGCGCCCGGCCACGACGCACGACGCCTCGTCGGCTATGGCGAGGAGGATTTCCTTCTCATCCTTGATGACGGTCTTGGGGTCGAGCATCTCGTGGTAGCCCAGCTTGGGGTCGTAGAACTCGGCCGTGCTCTCGTAGCCGCCGAAGTTCACCATGCGCTTGAACTGTGCCCACCAGCCTTGGTCGCTGCCCTTGGCGCGCTCTATCTCCTTCACGCTGAGGCCGTACTTGTCCTGCAGACCCTTGATGACGGCCTTGTCAAAGTACTCCACGCGCAGCTTCTCGGCCAGCAGGCGTCCCACGGTGCGTCCGCCGCTGCCCAGTTCGCGGTTGATTGTGATGACAAATTTCTCGTTCTTGTTCATGTCGTTATTCTGTTTATGGGTTCTCGTTGATGTCTGTGTCCTGTGATGGTGGTGTGGCGGTGTGGATGGTGTCCTGCACGAAGATGCATTCCACGCTGTAGTCGCCGGCGTGGATGTGGAACACCACCGAGCGCTGGTGGTCGCTGGTGTTTCGCTCGAAGGTGATTGGCACGGCGAAGCTATAGAGCGTGTTGGCGGCTTTGTTGGTGAAGTCGGAATATGCTTCGGGGTAGGTGTACCATGCGAAGTTGTCGCTGGGGGAGTTGACGCTGGTGCTCAGGGTGAACGACTCTGTGGTGAGGAAGCATAGCGAGTCCAAGCCTCCCTCGCCGCTCACGAGGATGGCGCCTTCCTCAGGATGTGAGATATACGTCTGGTGGTACTCGCTCTCTTTGTTGCAGGCAGCGGTGAGGGTTGCTGCCGCGAGCATGGTGATGGGTAGTAGGTGGTGTCTCATTGTATATTTTGCGATTTGGCGATTATTGCGATTTGCCAGTTGGCATTTTACATCAATACCATTGTATGTTGTTGGAGTAGGACGACTGCTTCTTCCACTTGAGGGCGTCGGCGAGTGTCGATGCGTTGGCCTGGAAGGTGAAGTTGAAGCTGGTGTATGGTGCGAGCACGACGCTGCACGACATGTTGAAGCAGTGGAGGTCGCGCGAGACGGATGCCGTTGTCATGGACAGTTTCTTGTTGTTGAAGTCGTAGCCCGACGACCACGTTATGTTCCACCCCGACGCAATCTGTATGTTGCCGGAGAAGTTCAGCGTGTGGGTCAGCCCGTAGGGGTAGCGCATGCGCTTGGTGTTGAACGTGCCGGAGGTGTTCTCGCGCAGCGAGATGCCGTAGGAGAAGGATAGCGACCACGGTATCTGGAAGCGCAGGTAGCCGTCGTCGTCGGTCTCGCCCTCGGTGGTTTGCCGCTGTGCGCCCCGCTTGCCCTGGTTGAGTGCGGGGTCCATGTTGGTGTTGTTCATGTCGGCCTCGTCCTCGATGTCGGCGTCCGACTTCTCGCCCTCGTGCTCGTCCTTCTTCTTGTCCTTGCCGAAGAGCTTGCGGAAGGTCTGGTTGTTGAACGTGTAGGAGATGTTCTGCGAGAGACCCTGGAAGCGCCCGAAGCGCCCTTGGCTGTACTCCGTCTTGTCGCCCACGCGCACGTTGCCGTTCTCGTCAATCTCGTAGGCATAGGTTGCGAATACGGCGTTGAGCGAGAAGGTGTAGCTCTTGGTGAGCTTCAGTCGCAGACGTGTGTTGAGGTCCGAGAGGGGTCGTGTCTTTGCGGCGAGGTTGTAGCTCATAGATGCCCCGATCTCGTCGATGAGCGAGATCTTCTTGAATCCCGTGCTGTCCTTGTCGGTGCGTATCTTCATCTCGACGTTGTTGCCGATGTCCACGGTGATGCTTCCCGTCTGCCCCTGGCTGGGTACGCCGTAGAGCGCCCCTGTGTAGGGCGAATAGGTCACGGTGCTGACGTTGCCGCTGGCGTCGGTCTTGGTGTAGGTGTCCCAGTAGCCGTAGCGCGATGCGCCGAAGTCGGGAGCGTAGCTGAAGCTGATGCTTGGTGTGAGCACGTGGCGTATGGCCTGCACCTTCTTCTTGCCTATGAGGGGTCGGTACGTGCCGTAGAGTTTTGTCGAGGCCTGCAGGCTCATGTTGTAGTCGAACACGTTGTAGAATCCCATCGTGGTGTCTCTCACAACGGTTTGATTCTCTGTGTCCCATCCCTGCTTGACCTTGTACATGTACATGCGGTCGGTGAAGTTGAACGACGGCGTGATGTTGATGTAGTTGGCCACGGTGAATGATGCGCTGATGGGTATGTTGTGCTTCATGCCGTTGCGCCAGTCCTTGATGAAGTTGGAGCGGAAGAGCTTGTCCTCCTTGGTGCTGATGCTGTTGGAGAAGGTGCCGGTGTATGACATGGCAATCTTCTCGTACCATCGCTCGGCGCCCACCATCTTCTTGCGCTTGAAGGGGTTGAATCGTGCGAGGGATATGTTGAGCGATGGCAGTGTGAGCGATATGCTGCTGTCGCGCATGTTCTGCGACAGGTTCATGGTGGCCGACAGCGTGAGGCCAATTTTGGAGAACGACTTGCTGTATGAAACGCTCGATGTGCGTGTGCTCTGTGTGTAAGCCTGAGGGTTGTACATCGAGGTGAGGTTGTTGCGCTCGTAGCTTGTGGATGCGAAGTTCACGCTTGCCGAGAAGCTCTGCGAGGGGTTGGCCTTGCTGTCCTGCCGGTGGCTCCACTGTATCTTGTAGCTTGTTGTGCGCGAGTAGTCGGGCATGTTCTTCTCGCCCTCGACGGTGTTCTGGTATGAGAAGTTGAATGAGCCGCTGAACTTGTAGCGCTTCTTGTAGGTGCTCTGTGCGGAGAGGCCCCACGAGCCCTTGGTGTAGATTTCGCCGATGAGCTTGAGGTCGATGAGGTCGCTGATGGCAAAGTAGTAGCCGCCGTCGCGCAGGTAGAAGCCACGTGTGGTCTCGTCGCCGTATGTGGGCATGATGATGCCGGAGCTGTAGCTCTCGCTGAAGGGGAAGAAGCCGTAGGGAATGGCCAGTGGCACTGGCACATCCTCAATGACGAGGTATGCCGGCCCGAACACCACGTCCTTGCCTGGTCGCACCTTGGCTCGTGTGAGAGCGAGGTAGAAATGCGGGTGCCGCGCGTCGCAGGTGGTGTATTTGCCTCCTTTGATATACATCACGCCGGAGCTGTCGCGCTTGCTCTCGGTGCTGGTGAGATAGCCTTCGCCCTGTTCGGTGAACACGTTGTTGATGAATGCCTTGCGCGACTTGAAGTTGTAGGCTATCTCGTCGGGTTCGTATTCGTCCTCGCCCTGCTTGAACACGGGTGGCGACACCATCTTACCTGTGCTGTCGCGAGTGCCGAGGGCGTGTACCACGCTGCTGTCCATGGCCATGGTGATTAGGTTGGCCTGCAGCTCGAGGTTGGTGTATTTCACGTTGGCATCGCCATAGAGGTTGGCGCGGTTGGCAGCATAGTCGAAGGTGATGGAGTCCTTGGCAGTGTATGCCACGGGTGCGTCGAGAGCCTGGCTGCTGCGCCGTGTGGTATCGACGGCTGTCGTGTCGCGTCCGGTGTAGCCGCCGCGGTTGAGATAAACGGTGTCTGTGCCCACGACGATGTAGCGGGCGGTGTCGGAGCGGGCGGGTGCGTCGCCGGCTGCGATGCTGTCGATGGCGTGGATGGCGCCCGTGTCGCGTGCCGCCACACGCGCGAGTGTTGCCGCCGTGGCGCTGTCGGCGCGTATGCTGTCGGCGGGTGGCAGGCTGCCGGCGGCGCGTGCGCTATCTACAACGGCCCCCACAGCAGCCGCCACGGCGCGTGCCGTGCTGTCGAGGCTTATGGTGTCGGTGGGCAGGTGTGCCGCTATGGCTTGCAGCGTGTCGCGCAGCGCGGCTGCCGTCTGCTCGAGGCGTGGCGGCAGCGTGGTGGTGGGTGTAGCCATGGCCGATGGTTTCTCAGCCTTGTTGCCGCGTGGTGTGGCACAAGAGAGAATCAGCATAGCTACCATGCCGAGGAGTGCGGTTATGTGGGCTTTACGTCTGTTCACTGTCTGTGGCGCCTTGTGTGTGGCTGGCCGAAAACAGCCGCAAAAGTAGTGCTTCTTGGTCGAACTGGCAAGAATATTCAGTTTTATTTAGGTTTTATCCGCTTATTTCACACGCCGAAACGCTTCGCCTCACACGCCGAAGAGCGCTATCCACTGGCGCATGCGCTCCAGCCCCTCCGGGCCGAAGCGCTCGAGCGAGCGCAAGACCTGCTCGGGTGTGCGCACGCGGTCGAGGTGCGACTTGGAGAAGAATTTGTCGGCATAGCAGATAATCTGCTCCTCGATGGTCTCCGGCACGAAGTCGGCCGCGGGCAGCGGCAGTTGCTGCGCGGCGATGGTGGCGGCGGTGAGCCCCGTGCCGGTGTGGCGTTCTGCCACGCGTGCATGGCGCGGCATGCCCTCGCGTCGCAGCAGCTCGCCACCGAGCAGTCCGTGGCGTATGTATGGTTCCGTGCCGTGGCAGCTGATGCCAGGAGCGTCGGTGAGGTAGCATCCTATGTCGTGGAGCATGGCAGCTTCGCGCATGAAGGCCGTGTCGGCATGCAGTTCGGGGTGGCGTCGCGCCACGTCGTCGGCCATGTTGGCCACGTCGGTGCTGTGGCGCAGCAGTATGTGTCGGAGCTGTGGGTTGTCGGCGTAGTACTTGTCGATGAGTGTTTCGGGTGTCACGATGGTGTTTGTGTCAGTGGTGGTTGAGGTGTTTGCGGCCGTTGGCAACGACTATGCGCGACGCCGCTGTGGCCTTGCGGCCCGTGAGGTCGCGGGGTGTGTCGGCATCGCTGGTGCGTGGTGCGGTGGTGGCGGCTGTGTTGCCGCCGGGGAGTATGGCTCGTATGCCGTCGGGTGGGAGCGTGGTGAAGGAGATTTCGGCCTGCACGGCCCATGGACAGCGCAGACGGTAGGTGTAGCGTGTGTCGGGCAGCAGGTGTGTGAAGGCCACCGTGAGTGTGGTGTCGGCCCCGGCGTCGAGGGCCAGCACGGAGTAGTGGCGCATGTCCTCGTCGGCGCCGTCGGGGCGCAGACAGTGGGTGACGAGGTCGCCCGCCACGCCCGCTGCGGCGCTGTTGGCCACGGTGACGGCCACGGTGGCCTCCGTTGCGGCCACGGTCATCGTGGCCTTGCCCCATTCGAGGCGCTGTGGCGCTGTGGCTTGGGCCACGCTCACCGGCTGCGTGTAGGGTATGGTGACATCGTCGTGGGATATGCCAAGCAGGCGCTCGCCGGGTGTCGTGAACTGCAGGTAGGCGCGCTGTGTGCGCTGTTCCCCGGGCCGGAGGGTGATGGTTGACAGCCCCACGTAGTCAGCCTGCAGGAACACGGCGGTGTCGGTGGGCAGGAACGACATGACCTCGTAGGTGTAGGTCACGGTGTCGCGGCTCGTGTTGGCGAAGTCGAAGTCGGCGGCCACGTAGCCGCCGGTGACGGCCGGTCGCGCCAGGCGTATGGCGTTGAGGCTCACGCCGAGGCTGTCGAGGCGGAAGGTGTCGGCCTCGAGCGGGCGTGCGTCGGCCGAGGGGTGCATGACGAGCATGGAGTGGTTGGTGAAGAAGCCCATGGCGATGCCGTCGGCGGGGTGGTCGTGACGCTCCCACGGGTCGAGCCATTCGAGGTCATACCAGCCGTCGTAGCTGCCGTCGTAGCCCCAGTTGACGTGGTAGAAGCCCTGGCGGTTCACGCCGTCGATGTTGAAGGCGTGGCCGCTGAGGGCCATGGTGTGGGCGGCGTAGGCCACGGGGCGCCCCTGCTCCAGCTCGTGGCGCAGCAGGGCGTGCCATCGCTCGGGGGAATAGAGCACGCGGTCGTACACGCGCACCATGCCGTAGGCCAGCGCCTTGCGCAGCGCCTCGGGTGCGCGCCACAGGCTTGCTCCCGATGCTTCCAGCCCGTAGGACATATTTACTGCCATGCCAGCCGCCAGCGACACGAGAGCCACGGCCTCGCCCTCGGCCTGAGAGTAGGTGTGGCGGTAGTCGTCGAGGTAGTTGTCCCAGTCGAAGCGTGTGCCGGGTAGCATGTCGGGAATGGTGTAGTGGTCTGTCTGCCAGCCGTGGAGCGTGTCTGCCAGCGTCTGTGGGTGGCGGTGGTAGGCCATGAGCTGCTCTATGCATGTTGCCACACAGCCGGTGAGGCATCGCTCTTCGCTTTCGCGGCCGTCGTCGTTGGTCCATCGCGGGCACATCCAGTTGAAGGGTTCCTTCTGGTCGCGCACGGAGCGCAGCAGGGGGCCGATGTCGGCAGCGGGCGGCGCTATGTGGCGCCGTGTGGTGGGCGTGGCGTCGTCGGTGGGGCGGGGCAGTGGCCCGTCGTGGGCCACGGTGGCGTTGGCGGCGAGGCGAGTGCGCAGCAGTGGCGGCACGACGTTGCCGACCTCTACGCCATGAGCCACAAGTGCGCCGTCGTGGGTGATGCGCACTTGTGGCTTGGCGTGGAGCGGCAGCATCGCAAAGAGGCTGATGAGCAGGGCTTTGGCGTGCATGGCTTGAAGTGGTGCTACATCCCTGCCAGCTCCTTGGCGGCCGGGGTGAGTATGTCGGCAGCCTTGTCGTAGGGGATGACGAACGATGGCAGCCCGGCGGCGTAGCTGGCAATCTCATACTGCTGATACACGAAGCTGACGCCCTCGGCCGTCAGCGCCGGGGCTGAGCTGGGCAGCGGGATGATGGACATGAGGTCGGCATCGGGGTTTTCTATCAGCTCCATAAACTGCAGCTCTTCGTTGAGCAGGTCGCCGTTGGGGTCGTCGGGGGTGGAGAAATACTCCTTCAGGCCCTCGATGATGAGCGCGTTGAGCGTGGGGCGTGCGCTGATGGTGTCGATGATGTCCCAGCCCATGTGGTGGCCGTCGCTCTTGCGGAACGTCTCCTCGTCGATGATGTAGGCCCCATGGGCGCCGCCGGTGTATATGGAGTAGCCCGTGGTGTAGGTGACGTAGCGCGGCGTCTGCACCTGCACGGTGGCTTCGAGGCCGTTGCTGTAGCCCATGGGCACCCACTGGAATTCGTCGTCGGGGTCGGGCTTCACGGCCTCGAGCATCTGGTGCATGCCCGCGTCGCCATAGTAGCGCGTCATGGCTTCCACGTCGGTTGGCGAGCCGCCGAAGGGCGTGGGCTTGGGCGCATCGTCGTAGAGCTGCGGGTAGGCGCAGTCGGCCAGCAGCTGGCGCAGCCACAGGCGTATGCTGTCGGCGGCCACGCTGTGGTCGGCAGCCACGGGGTATTCCACCAGCAGTCGCTGCGAGATCTCGCAGCTGTCGCTCATGGCGCTGTCCTCATACACGGTGATGGCGAAGGCGATGCTGTCGGCATCCTGTGAGCCGGACGCCGGGCGGCATGCGCCGAGCGACATGGCGGCTGCCACCACCGTTGTGGCGGCGCCGCAGAAAAGTGTCGTCTTGTTCATGTGCAGGGGTGTTGGGGGTTATGCACGCGCGGCGGCGATATAGCCCAGTGCCTCGCGGCACTTGTCGGTGACATACTGCCAGTCCTGTGCCGCCACCTTGTCCTTGGGGAAGAGCTTCGAGCCCATGCCGACGCAGAACACACCCGCCTTGAACCACGAGCGCAGGTTCTCCTCGTCGGGCGACACGCCGCCCGTGACCATGATCTTCGACCACGGCATGGGGGCCATCAGCCCCTTCACCATGTTGGGGCCATAGACGTCGCCCGGGAACAGCTTCGTCAGGTCGCAGCCCAGCTCCTGGGCCTTGCCGATCTCGCTCACCGTGCCGCAGCCGGGGCAGTAGGGCACGAGGCGACGGTTGCACACCGGGGCCACCTCGGGGTTGAACAGCGGCCCCACGACGAAGCATGCGCCGAGCTGTATGTACATGGCGGCGGTGGGGGCATCGACGACGCTGCCTATGCCCAGCGCCAGCTCGGGGCATTCCACGGCGGCATACTTGACGCACTCGGCAAAGACCTCCTGCGCGAAGTCGCCGCGGTTGGTGAACTCGAAGGCGCGCACGCCGCCCTCGTAGCATGCCTTGATGACCTGCTTGGCCACGGCGGCATCCTTGTGGTAGAACACGGGCACCATGGGTGCCTCCTTGATTTTGGCCATGACGGCCATCTTGTCGAATCTTGCCATATAAGTTTGATTTACGTTTATGCTTATCGCTGCACGCGCCCGTTGGCGCTGCCGCCGGCGAGGGCCTCCACCTCGGCAATGCTGACGAGGTTGAAGTCGCCGTTGATGGTGTGCTTGAGGGCGCTGGCGGCCACGGCAAATTCCAGCGCCTCGCCCTGTGTGGCCTTGGTGAGCAGTCCGTGGATGAGGCCGCCCGAGAAGCTGTCGCCCCCGCCCACGCGGTCAATGATGGGGTCTATGTCGTAGCGTCGGCTTTGGTAGAACTCCTTGCCGTCGAAGATGAGGGCTTTCCAGCCGTTGTGGGTGGCCGAGAAGCTCTCGCGCAGCGTGGAGACCACATACTTGAAGCCAAACTCCTCGCGCATCTGGCGGAAGATGCCCTCGTAGCCGGCGGCGTCGGTCTTGCCGCCCTCGACGTCGGCATCAGGCTTGAAGCCCAGACACAGCTCGGCGTCCTCCTCGTTGCCTATGCACACATCGACATATTTCATGAGCGGGCGCATGATGCTGATGGCCTTTTCGCTGGTCCACAGCTTCTTGCGGAAGTTAAGGTCCACGCTCACCGTGACGCCGTGGCGCTTGGCGGCCTCGCATGCCAGGCGCGTCAGCTCGGCAGCCTTGTCGGAGATGGCAGGCGTGATGCCGCTCCAGTGGAACCAGTCGGCACCCTCCATGATGGCGTCGAAGTCGAAGTCCGATGGTTCGGCCTCGGCGATGGCGGAGTGTGCGCGGTCGTAGATGACCTTCGACGGGCGCATGGAGGCCCCCGTCTCGGCGTAGTAGAGGCCCACGCGTTCGCCGCCGCGCGCGATGAAGCGCGTATCTACGCCATAGCGGCGCATGGCGTTGACGGCAATCTGCCCTATCTCGTGTGTGGGCAGCTTGGTGACGAAGGTGGCCTCGTGGCCGTAGTTGGCCAGCGAGATGGCCACGTTGGCCTCGCCGCCGCCGGGGATGATGCGGAAGCTCTCGGCCTGGATGAAGCGGTCGTTGCCCGCTGGTGAGAGGCGAAGCATGAGTTCGCCCAGGGTGACAATCTTTGACATGTGGATTAGTATGGGTTTGTTGTTGATGGTAGTGACGCTTGTGTAACGCGGCGCAAATTTACGCATAATGTGGCAAACGGCGTGCCTCGTGGGAGCTAAATAGTGTAAAAATACCTAATTTTGGTCAGAAAATGAAGCTCTGTGGCGGCTATGTGCGCAAAAAAGCGTACCTTCGCACCCGTGTTTGCAGGCCCGAGGCCACACATATCAACATACACCCACGCGGCGCCATCGCCGCCACCACCACCGTCACACCCCATGCGTTCACTGAGCCCCATACTCGTTTTCCTGGCCATATACCTCGTCGGCGGCCTCGCGGCGGGCGATTTCTACGCCATACCCATCAGCGTGGCCTTCGTTGTCACGGCCATCTATGCCGTGGCCACGGCGCGCGGCATGAGCCTGGAGCAGCGCCTCGCCGTGTTCTCGCGCGGCGCTGGCCAGCCCAACATGATGCTCATGCTGTGGATCTTCATCCTTGCCGGGGCGTTCTCGGCGTCGGCCAAGGCCATGGGTGCCATCGACGCCACCGTTAACCTCACGCTTCAATTCCTGCCCGATAACTTGCTGTTGGCGGGGCTGTTTGCTGCTGCGTGCTTCATCTCGCTGTCCATAGGCACCAGCGTGGGCACCGTGGTGGCGCTCACCCCCATCGCCACCGGCATCGCCACCGCCACCGGGGCCTCCGTGGCGCTCGTCGTGGGCGCCGTGGTTGGCGGCGCCTTCTTCGGCGACAACCTCAGCTTCATCTCCGACACCACCATCATGGCCACCCGCACACAGGGCTGCCGCATGAGCGACAAGTTCCGCGTCAACGCCCGCATCGTGGTGCCGGCGGCGGCCGTCGTGGTGCTCATCTACGTGTTCATAGGCTCCAAGCTACATGCGCCGCAGCAGCTGCCGCCGGTGGATGTGGTGAAGGTGTTGCCCTACGTCGTGGTGCTCGCCACGGCGCTGGCGGGCGTGGATGTCATGGTGGTGCTCGTGGTGGGCATCGTGCTCAGCGGCATCATCGGCATGGCCACGTCGGCCTACGGCCCCCTGGGGTGGGCGCAGGCCATGAGCGGCGGCATCCTGGGCATGGGGGAACTCATCATCGTCACCATGCTTGCCGGGGGCATCATGGAGCTTATCAGCCACGGCGGCGGCATAGCATGGCTCACCGGGCGCCTCACACGCCACATCCGCGGGCCGCGCATGGCGGAGCTCACCATCGGCGGCCTGGTGGCACTGACCGACGTGTGCACGGCCAACAACACGGTGGCCATACTCACCGTGGGCCCCATAGCGCGGCAGATTGCCGGGCGCTATGGCATAGACCCGCGCCGCAGCGCCAGCCTCCTCGACACCTTCTCGTGCCTGGCACAGTCCGTGATCCCCTACGGCGCACAGCTGCTCATGGCTGCCGGCCTGGCGGCCATCAGCCCTGTTGAAATCATACCTTATCTGTTTTACCCGTTCTGCATGGGCATAGCGGCCTTGGTGGCCATATTCCTGCAGCGCCAACCCTCACCCACCACATGCAAGTAATCACACGCTATTTCCCCGACCTCACGGCGGAGCAGCGGCGGCAGTTCGAGGCTCTCGACGCCGTCTATCACGAATGGAACGCCCGCATCAACGTCATCAGCCGCAAGGACATCGACAATCTCTACGAGCACCACGTGCTCCACTCGCTGGCCATAGCCAAGGTGGTCAGCTTCCGCCCTGGCACACGCGTCATGGACCTCGGCACCGGTGGCGGCTTCCCCGGCATACCGCTCGCCATACTCTTCCCCGAGGCGCAGTTCCACCTCGTGGATAGCATAGGCAAGAAGATACGTGTGTGCAACGAGGTCATAGCAGCCGTGGGCCTCGCCAACGTCACCACGCAGCATGCGCGCGCCGAGGAGGTGCGCTATGCCATCAACCCCAAGAAGCTGCGCTCACACACCGGCAAGCCGAGCGCCGCCGCCGCCGAGGCCGCTGCCGCTGTGGATCCCGCCGTGCAGCCGGCGCGCTTCGACTTTGTGGTGTCGCGCGCCGTCATGCCGCTGGCCGACCTGCTCAAGATAGCCCGCCCACACATACGCCAGGAGCAGCGCAACGCCCTGCCCAACGGCCTCATAGCCCTCAAGGGCGGCGAGCTGGAGCGCGAGGCCGGCGCTGTGCGCGCCGAGAAGCTCGTCACGCCCGTGTCCGCCTTCTTCAGTGAAGAGTATTTCACGACAAAGAAAGTTGTTTATATCCATTGTTGAACGCACCATGGTCAAGATATTTGAATTCAACCCCATACAGGAGCGATGCTACGTCCTGAGCGACGAGAGCTGCGAGGCGGTGATCATCGACTGCGGGGCACTCTACCCCGTCGAGACACAGGCTCTGACATCATACATCGCCGCCGAGGGCCTGACACCCGTGGCCCACTTGCTCACACATGCCCACTTCGACCACATCTTCGGCGCGCGCTTCGTGTTCGACACATACGGCCTGAAGCCTCGCTTCGCCGCTGCCGACGCCGCCGTCTATGCCGCCGCCGAGCAGATGACCACCGCCATGTTCGGACAGCGTGTCCAACTGCGGCTCCCCGAGCCAGGGGAGCACGTCGATGAGGCTACCACCGTGGCCTGTGGCGCCCGCACCATCACCGTCATCGCCACACCGGGCCACACGCCGGGCGGCGTGTGCTACTACGATGCTCACGAGGGCGTCCTCTTCTCGGGCGACACGCTCTTCCGCATGAGCATGGGACGCACGGACCTACCCGGCGGCAACTACGCCACACTCATAGCCTCCGTGCGGCGCCTACTTGCCACCCTGCCGCCCGACACCACCGTTATGCCCGGCCACGGCCCCGTCACCTCCATCGCCTTCGAAAACCGTTACAACGCTTTCGCCTTGTAGGTGCCAAGCGGCTCGGGGCGAGCTACATCGGCATGTTATTGTATTTGCCGCGGCATGTTATTGTATTTATGATTATCCGCAATCGTACCACCAAAGAGACCGCAACGCGGTCTTCGCTCAATAACCGAGGGTACGAGCGTAGCGAGCACCCCCGGATAACAAGCGCTATAGAGGTAAGCACTCTGAAAGAGTGCCCGAACAGCGTAATGGGCGACCCCTTTAGGGTCGATGTTCCCTCTATTGTCCCTATCCGGGGGTACTGCGCACCCCCGGTTATTGAGAGGAGACGCTTTCAGCGTCTTGGTGGTATGATTGCGGATAATCATTTGTATTTTCATCGGCATGTTATTGTAATTTCATCGGCATGTTATTGTATTTGCCGCGGCGAGTAACGTAACTTGCCGCGGCATGTTTTGTTACTCGCCGTGGCAAGTTACGTTACTCGCCGCGGCACAGCTGCCCTTGTGCCGCGGCAATGCGCCCTCATCGCTGCGCGTTGCTGCCGCTTGCGTCGCGCCTGTATGTGGCCTCCGGTGAGGCATTTTAACTTCTTTTTACCGTATATATTTGGTCACGTCGGCGGAATGGTGTAATTTTGTGCGCTTTTTGGAGGTCGCTCTGCGGCGAATTCCCAAAACGGCCCCTTTCGCGCCCTTTTGCGCACTTTCGCGCTTGGGCGGTTGCGAAAAACGGCGACACAAGTGTTGAATCACATCTAAAAACATATAAATGCAAGACTCAGAAGACAGAATCATCAAGGTTGACATTGAGCGTGAGATGCGCTCGTCATTTCTCGACTACTCCATGTCGGTCATCGTGGCGCGTGCGCTGCCCGATGCCCGCGACGGCTTCAAGCCCGTACACCGCCGCATCCTCTACGGCATGCGTGTCGATGGCAACACCCACGACCGCGACTACCGCAAATGCGCCCGCACCGTGGGCAACGTGCTCGGTCACTACCACCCACACGGCGACAGCTCAGTGTATTTCGCCATGGTGCGCCTGGCCCAGGACTGGAACATGCGCTACACGCTCGTGGATGGTCAGGGCAACTTCGGCTCGGTGGACGGCGACTCGCCGGCCGCCATGCGTTACACCGAGGCGCGCCTCTCGGCCATGGGCGAGGCTATGATGCAGGACCTGGAGAAGGAGACGGTGGATATGCAGGACAACTTCGACGGCAAGGAGAAGGAACCCACCGTGCTGCCGTCGCTCTTCCCTAACCTGCTCGTCAACGGTGCCACGGGCATCGCCGTGGGCATGGCCACGAGCATACCCACCCACAACCTGGGTGAGTGCATCGACGGCTGCGTGGCCTTCATCGACAACCCCGACATCGACGTCGAGGGCCTCATGCACTACATCCCCGCCCCCGACTTCCCCACGGGAGCCTTCATCTTCGGCATGCAGGGCGTGCGCGACGCCTACGAGACGGGTCGCGGGCGCATCGTCATGCGTGCGCGCGCCGACATCGAGCCTGGCGAGCAGCACGACAAGATCATCGTGTCGGAGATTCCCTACGGCGTCAACAAGGCCGAACTCATCAAGGCCATCGCCGACCTCGTCAGCGAGCACAAGATTGAGGGCATCAGCAATGCCAACGACGAGAGCGACCGCGAGGGCATGCGCATCGTCATCGACGTCAAGCGCGACTTCAACGCCAACGTGGTGCTCAACAAACTCTACAAGCTCACGCAGCTGCAGACGAGCTTCTCCGTCAACAGCATAGCCCTCGTGGATGGGCGCCCCAAGCTGCTCACCCTGCGCGACATGATACAATGTTTCGTCAACCACCGCCACGACGTCGTCATACGCCGCACGGAGTACGACAAGCGCAAGGCCGAGGAGCGTGCCCACATACTCGAGGCACTCATCGTGGCCTCCGACAACATCGACGAGGTTGTGCACATCATACGTGCCAGCCGCACACCCGAGGAGGCACGCCAGCGCCTGCAGGAGCGTTTCGGCTTCGACGAGGTGCAGTCGAAGGCCATCGTCGATATGCGCCTGGCACAACTCACCGGCCTGCAGCAGGACAAGCTGCACGAGGAGTTCGACGAGCTGATGCGCAAGATTGAGTACTACAACCAGATCCTCACCGACGACGCCCTGTGCTGGAAGGTCATCAAGGACGAGCTCATCGACGTGAAGCAGCGCTTCGGCGACCCTCGCCGTTCGGAGATAGTGTATTCGAGCGAGGAGTTCAACCCCGAGGACTTCTATGCCGACGACGAGGTGGTCATCACCATCAGCCACATGGGCTACATCAAGCGCACGCCGCTGGCCGAGTTCCGCGCCCAGGGGCGCGGTGGCCAGGGGTCGAAGGGCAGCAGCACGCGCGATGCCGACTTCATCGAGCACATCTACCGCGCCACCATGCACAACACCATGCTCTTCTTCACGCAGAAGGGGCGCTGCTACTGGCTCAAGGTGTATGAGATCCCCGAGGGCAACAAGGCATCGAAGGGCCGCGCCATACAGAACATGCTCAACATCGAGGCCGACGACAGCATCAACGCCTGCCTCTACATACGCAAGCTCAGCGACAAGGAATTCAACGAGAGCCACTACGTGCTCTTCTGCACGCGCGAAGGCATCATCAAGAAAACCAGCCTGGCCAACTACAGCCGCCCGCGCCAGAACGGCATCATAGCCATCAACATCAGCGAGGGCGACCGCGTCATCGACGTCGCACTCACCAATGGCGAGAACGAGGTGCTCATCGCCAGCCGCCACGGCCGAGCCGTGCGCTTCAACGAAAGCGCCGTGCGCGCCGTGGGCCGCAACAGCATCGGCGTGCGCGGCATCAACCTCGACGACGATGCCGACAACGAGGTCGTTGGCATGGTCGTCGTTGATAAGCCCGAGCAGGAGAGTATACTCGTCGTCTCCGAGAATGGCTACGGCAAGCGCTCCGACGTCGAGGACTACCGCATCACCAACCGTGGCGGCAAGGGCGTGAAGACCCTCGAGATCACCGACAAGACTGGTCTGCTCATGGCCATCAAGAGCGTGACCGACGACGACGACCTCATGATCATCAACAAGAGCGGCGTGGCCCTGCGCCTACACCTCGACCGCGTGAAGGTGCAGGGACGTGCCACACAGGGCGTGAAGCTCATCGAGCTGCAGAAGCGCGGCGACACCATCGCCAACGTGTGTGTCGTGCCCAAGGAGGACGAGGACGACCTCCCCGAGGAGGAGCGTTCAACGCCAATGCCCGACCCCACACAGCTCTCCGACGGGCAGACCATGACGCTCGACGGCGACAACGGTGAAGCCTGAACCCACCGACAAACAATACCCTTAACACCATAACCATTATGAAGAAAATCTTTTGTGCATTAGCACTCGTCGTGGCAGCCACATCGCTGCCCGCACAGGACAAAGTCGTTAGAAAAGCACGCTCGCTCAAGGAGGACGTGCAGAACCTCATCGCCACACCCGAGCGCAACGAGAAGCAGCAGGCTGAACTCGACACCAAGCTCCAGCAGGCCATGGAGATGATTGTGCCCACGCTCACCAGCCCCGAGACGAAGAAGGAACTCGCCAACGCCTGGGACGTGAAGGCACAGCTCCACAAATACACCTTCTCGCCGCTGCTCGACAACGTCATCAAGAAAGAACCCACCGACACGCTCAAGCTCTACAACGAGATTGTGGCAGCTCTCGACGCCATGCAGGAGTGCTACAAGGTGGAGAGCGCCGGCGACAAGGAACCCGTATATAGCAAAATCAACGCCCTCGACGTGAGCCGCTTCCGCCAGTACATCGCTTTCTGCGGGCAGATGTTCTTCCAGAACCAGCAGTACGACATGGCCAAGCAGGCCTTTGTCAAATGGATGAACTATGCGAAGGACTACACCATCGTGGCCGACGACGCCACCGTGACCAACGACGAGAACACGCCCCAGATAGCATACTTCACATGCCTCTCGAGCTACTTCGCCAAGGACTACAAGACCCTGATGGAGTACATACCCCAGGCCCGCGCCTACGAACAGGAGAAGGCCAACGTGAACCAGCTTTACATCACCGCCTTCATCGAGCAGGGCGACACCGTAGCCTGGATCAATGCGTGCAAGGAAATCGTCATGGACGACCCCAACGACAACGAACCCATAGCGCAGAACGTGCTCGCCTACTACTTCGGCAAGGGCGAATTTGCCACGGCTCAGGCCTTTGCCGAGGAGATTCTTGCCAAGGACGCCGACAGCCGTATTGGCAACTACTCCAAGGGCCTCGTGCTGATGAACAACAAGGACTACCAGAACGCCATTACCTTCTTCGACAAGGCGGCCGAGATTGACCCCACCTACGCCGACGCCTATTTCAACGCCGGTGTGTGCTACTCCAACATCGGCTACGACATCAACGAGGCCCTCAACGGCAAGAAGATGACGCCCGCACAGAACAAGGTGGAGATAGAGAAGGTCAAGGCCGAGTACGCCAAGGCCGAACCCTACTTCCTCAAGTTCCGCGAGCTGCAGCCCGAGAAGAGCGACATGTGGGCATCGCGCCTGCGCACCATCTACTACATCCTCGGCGACAAGGCCAAGGAGAAGGAGATGACCGACATCCTCGGCGACTGACAACCCACCACCTGACCACACCACCTCACACAGCATGAAATCCATAATCATCATAGGCAGCGGACCCGGCGGCTACAAAGCAGCCGCCCACGCTGCGCGCCACGGCGCCACCGTGACCATCTTCGAGGCCGACAAGGCCGGGGGAACATGCCTCAACTGCGGGTGCATACCCACGAAGGCCCTGTGCCACGACGCCGGGCTGGCGCGCGCCGGCCTCCACGTCGATTTCGACGCCGCCTGCCAGCGCAAGAACGCCATCGTGGAGCAGCTGCGGCAGGGTGTGGAGCAGCTGCTGGCGCAACCTGGCATCACCCTCGTGCATGCGCGTGCGTATATAAAAGATGAGCACACCGTGGTGGCCGACGGACGCGAATACACGGCCGACGCCATCATCATTGCCACTGGGTCGCGCGCCAAGATGCCACCCATCGACGGCATGGACCTGCCGGGAGTGGTCACGAGCACCGGCCTTTTGGCCTTGGACAGCGTGCCGCGCCGCCTGGCCATCATCGGTGCCGGTGTCATAGGCATGGAGTTTGCAAGCGTGTTTGCTGCCCTCGGCGCCCGCGTCACCGTGCTCGAATACATGCGCGAGTGTCTGCCCACCCTCGATGGCGACGTGGCCAAGCGTCTGCGCAAGCAGCTCGAGCACGAGGGCATCGACTTCCAGCTGCAGGCCGCCGTGAAGGCCATAGGGCGCAGCGGCGACACCCTCAGCGTGGCCTACGAGCGCAAGGGCCGCCCCGTCACCGTGGAGGCCGACGTGGTGCTCGTGGCCACGGGCCGCGCCGCCAACGTCGAGGGGCTTGGCCTGGAGAACGTGGGCATCACGGCCGACAGCCGCGGCATAGCCGTGGATGGCGCCACCATGCGCGTGGCGGGCCACGACATCTGGGCCATTGGCGATGTCAACGGCCGCCAGATGCTGGCCCACGCAGCCACCTTCCAGGGCTACAGGGCCGTCAATGACATCCTGGGCCTGACCGACGGCATACGCCTCGACGTCATGCCCGCCGCCGTGTTCACCCTGCCCGAGGCCGCCGGCGTGGGACCCACCGAGGAGCAGCTCAAAACCGCCGCCACGGACTATGTGTGCCACAAGGCGTTCTTCCGGGCCAACGGCAAGGCGCTCACCATGGGCCAGACAGAGGGCATCGTGAAGCTCATCACCACGCCCGACGACCGCCTGCTCGCATGTCATGTGCTCGGGCCACACGCTGCCGACATCGTGCAGGAGGTGGCAGCCCTCATCTGCCGCGACACCACGCTGGCGCAGTTGCGCGACATGGTCCACATACACCCCACGCTGGCCGAAGTGTTGGTAGAGGGCTAAAAATGCATGTTTTTTGAAAAAAACGTGCAAAATGTTTGGTGGTGTCGGCCAAAACACGTTACTTTGCAAGCGGATTCACACATCAACCCCCTACATTCACACTCAATGACAGCAAAGGCTAACTTTTGGTGGTGGCAGAACTCAAGGTTATAACAATCGTGAGAAGAGAGCCGCGTACATGCAAGTCAGCACACAGATAAGAAGAGGCCCGTCGTTCTCACGACGGGCCTCTACCTTTACCGAGCGCAAAACATATCACATACACAACCCAAACCACAACATTAACACATCAACACATCAGCGTCATGAACGACAAGCAGAAACGTTTCTTCCTGCCGGAGAACGAAATCCCAACACAGTGGTACAACATCCAGGCCGACATGGTCAACAAACCCCTGCCGCCACTCAACCCGCAAACCAAGCAGCCACTCAAGGCCGAAGACCTCTATCCCATCTTCGCCGAGGAGCTGGCACGCCAGGAACTCAACCAGACCGACACGTGGATCGACATACCCGAACCCGTGCGCGACATGTACACCTACTACCGCTCGACACCGCTCGTGCGGGCCTACGGCCTCGAGAAAGCCCTCGACACACCCGCCCACATCTACTTCAAGAACGAGAGCGTATCGCCTGTGGGCAGCCACAAGCTCAACTCCGCACTGCCGCAGGCATATTATAATAAGGTGCAGGGGGTGACCAACGTCACCACCGAGACGGGTGCCGGACAGTGGGGCGCCGCCCTGTCATACGCTGCCAAGGTGTTTGGCCTGGAGTGCGCCGTCTATCAGGTGAAAATCTCCTACAACCAGAAACCCTACCGCCGCAGCATCATGCAGACCTTCGGCGCCACCGTGGAGGCATCGCCGTCCATGTCAACGCGTGCCGGCAAGGACATCATCACCCGCGACCCCATGAACCAGGGTTCGCTCGGCACTGCCATCAGCGAGGCCATAGAGCTGGCCATGAACACCCCCAACTGCAAATATACCCTCGGCTCGGTGCTCAACCACGTGGCACTGCACCAGACGGTGATTGGCCTCGAGGCCGAGAAGCAGATGGCCATGGCTGGCGAGTACCCCGACAAGGTCATTGCCTGCTTCGGCGGCGGCTCCAACTTCGGCGGCATAGCATTCCCCTTCATGCGCCACAACATCCTCGAGGGCCGCAAGACCGAGTTCATCGCTGCCGAGCCGGCATCGTGTCCCAAGCTCACGCGAGGCAAGTTCCAGTATGACTTCGGCGACGAGGCCGGCTACACGCCGCTGCTGCCCATGTTCACCCTGGGCCACAACTTCATGCCCGCCAACATCCATGCCGGCGGACTGCGCTACCACGGGGCGGGCGTCATCGTGAGCCAGCTCCTCAAGGACGGCTACATGAAGGCCGTGGATATACCTCAGCTCGAGACCTTCGAGGCCGGACTGCTCTTCGCACGCTCCGAGGGCATCATACCCGCCCCCGAGAGCTGCCACGCCATCGCCGCCACCATCCGCGAGGCGCAGCTCTGCAAGGAGGCTGGCGAGAAGAAGGTGCTGCTTTTCAACCTCAGCGGCCACGGCCTCATCGACATGACGGCATACGACCAGTACCTCTCCGGCAACCTGCAGAACTACGAGGTCACCGACGAACTCGTGGAGAAGAACCTCGCACAGCTGGAGCATATCATCTGACAAATCACTGCTGCCCAAAGGCCACGGCCACCGAGGCACCAATATAACGCAACGACAGCCCGCGTGCGAACACAGAACGCACGCGGGCTGTCGTTGTGCAATGCGCGGCGGCAGGGCTGCCGGGCGGCCGCCGCTCAGAAGGGCATGTCCTGGGTGGAGAGCGGAGCGCCAAAGGGCGAGTCGTCGTTGCTGGGCGGCGGCATGTAGGCATCGGAGGCCGACGGTGCCGGCGCCGTGGCCGGCGCCTTGGCGTCGTCGTTGATTGACGAGCCGAAGGTCATCGACTCGCCCGGCGCCGGCACGTAGGCATCGTCGTCGGGGTCCTGGAAACGCGCCAGCTCGTTGCGGAAGCGCAGAAGCACGGTATCGACGGCACCGTTGCGGTGCTTGGCGATGATGAACTCGGCCATGCCTCGCAGGTCCTGGCCCTTGCTGTCGGTGTATATCTTGTAGTACTCGGGTCGGTGGATGAAGCACACCATGTCGGCGTCCTGCTCGATGGCGCCCGATTCGCGCAGGTCGGACAGCTGCGGCCGCTTGCCATCGTCGCCCTGCTGGTCGCGCTTCTCCACGCTGCGGTTCAACTGCGAGAGGGCTATGATGGGGATGTTGAGCTCCTTGGCCAGACCCTTGAGCGAGCGGCTGATGTTCGACACCTCCTCCTGGCGCGAGCCGAAGCTCATGCCCGAGGCGTTCATCAGCTGGAGGTCGTCGATGCGGATGAGCTTCACGCCGTGCTCGCGCACGAGGCGTCGCGCCTTCGTGCGCAGCTCAAACACAGATAGCGACGGGGTGTCATCGACGTAGAACGGTGCGTGCTCAAGCTGCTTGATGCGGTTGTCGAGCTGTCCCCACTCGTAGGGCGCCAGCTGGCCGCTCTTGATCTTCTCGCCGGGCAGCTCCGAGACGTTGACGATGAGACGCGTGACGAGCTGCACGTTGCTCATCTCGAGCGAGAACATGGCAACGGGTTCCTTCATATCCACGGCGATGCGCTTGGCCATCGACAGCACGAAGGCCGTCTTGCCCATGGCCGGGCGGGCGGCGATGATGATGAGGTCGGAGTTCTGCCAGCCGTTGGTGAGCTTGTCGATGCGGGGAAACCCGCTCGACAGGCCCGAGAGGCCGTTCTGGCGCGCTGCGGCACGCTGGATCATGGCGTAGGCCTCGCTCACCACGGGGTCGATCTGCGTGTAGTCTTTCTTCAGGTTCTGCTGCGAGATGGCAAAGAGCTTGCCCTCGGCATCCTGCATGAGGTCATCGACGTCGAGGGTGGCGTCGAAGGCCTGCGTCTGCAGCTGCGACGAGAAGGTGATGAGCTCGCGGG
>JAFSVI010000070.1 GCA_017445145.1 Bacteroidaceae bacterium
CGCACCGCTGCGGCGCACGCTGATTAAGACCCTGCCGTCGCTGAGTTCCATCAGCTTCGACTCGTCGCCACCGCTGAAGGCCATCTGCGACCGACGCCATGTGTGGCCGTCGTCGTCGCTGTAGAGCACGTAATTATCACTGACATATTGCCCGTTGCGCAGCAACGAGGCGGCAAAAAGAATCCTTCCGGCATGCCGTCCGCGCTTCAACCGCAGACCGTTGCCCGAGGCCACGAAGGCACCGTGATAGTCCGACACCGCATCCCACAACACGGAGGTTAGATTAACGGTGTCGCCCCAGCTCCTGCCACGGTCGGTGCTGCGCATGAGGTAGACGCCGATAGGCTTGGCCACAGTGGACTGGAAATATCCGTTGTGGCCGGCAAAGAGGCAGAGCACATCGCCGTTGTCGCACTGCACCAACGCCGGGTCGCCATAGCCGCGACCCCTCCCCTGCCCTGCTATCATCGTCTGCGGCTCGCTCCACGTCTTGCCAAGGTCCGTCGAACGCCGGTAGACAATGTCGATGTCCTCCGGCAGGTCGGTCTCGTTGTATTTGCGTTTGTCGTTGACTGCCAGCAGTGTGCCGTCGTCCAGACACAGCAGCGCGGGGATACGCCAATTGGCCGAGCCGTAGTCGCCCGGAGCGTAAAGCCGCCGGCATTCGATGAACGGGGCCTCGCCCGACGCCGACGGACCGGCGACCGACTTGCAGGCCGACGCCGTCAGCAACGCCAGCAGCAGCCAGCACCACAGCCTATTCATCGCGCTTGCGCTTGAACCACTCGACGAACTTCGGCAGGTCGTCCAGCTTCTGGAATCCGCTCTTGAAGGGCTCGGCAGGCACCGGAACCGTCTCCATGTATCCAACGAGCGTGGCGCAATCGAACTCGCCCATCAGGGCTTCCAGCGTCACATACACGCCCACCTGGAAGTCCTCGTTCTCAGGCTGCGAACCCTCGACGGCAATCCTCAGGCCCAGCATGTCGGGCTCCTCTTCGCATTCCAGCTGCTCGAAGTACATCTTGCGAGTGTCGAACACCCAGCGGTCGAACCTCACCTTCAGTTCCGTACCCATCGGCTGCTTGAACGCCACGAACTCCCACCAGTCCAAGTCCGGGGCCGCATCCACCAGCTCCACCACATAGCGGAACAGGTCGGTGTCGCCCTCGGCGGTGAAGGTCAGCGTGCGTCCGTTGGCCGTGGCGTCGCCAATCTCGTAGGACAAGCCGTTGCAATATTTCGTCAGCTGATACTGCAAGGCATTCTCCAGCTCCATGCGTTCCTTCTCCTCCAGGTCGCCCATGGCCACCAGCTGCTCATTGTGGTCCTCAAACCACTTCCAAAAAACTTCTGCTTTCTCCATATTATACTTAAATAATGATCGCTTCCGGCGTGAGTGCGACGCCGAATTTCTGTTTCACATCCTGTTGTATTTCGCGGGCCAGGGCTACGACCTCCGTGCCGGTGCAACCGCCGGCATTGTAGAGCACCAGGGCGTTCCGGGGCCACA
>JAFSVI010000071.1 GCA_017445145.1 Bacteroidaceae bacterium
CCGCCTCCCCGCAGCCCGCGCCGCCTCCCCGCAGCCCGCGCCGCCTCCCCGCAGCCCGCGTCGCCCCTGCGCCGCTCCGGCGTCCTCCCTTCCCCGCTATTTCGTCTATTGCGTGCGGCTGCCAGCCGCACATCCCCCTCCCGAATATCCCCATCCCACAGCAATGAACACATTAGAGAAAATCTTCGCAGCAAAGCTGCTCAAGGTCAAAGCCATCAAGCTGCAACCCACCAACCCCTTCACCTGGGCCAGCGGATGGAAAAGCCCCTTCTACTGCGACAACCGCAAGACACTCTCCTATCCCGCGCTGCGCACCTTCGTCAAGACTGAGATCAGCCGCATCATCATGGAGCGCTTCCCCGAAGCCGACGCCATAGCCGGCGTGGCCACGGGAGCCATACCACAGGGAGCACTCGTGGCCGACGTCCTGGCGCTCCCATTCGTGTATGTGCGCTCCAAACCCAAGGACCACGGCCTGGAGAACCTCATCGAGGGCGAACTCAAGCCCGGCATGAAGGTCGTCGTCGTCGAGGACCTCATCAGCACCGGTGGCAGCAGCCTCAAGGCCGTGGACGCCATACGCAGCAACGGGTGCGAGGTCATTGGCATGGTGGCCGCCTACACCTACGGCTTCGACGTCGCCACAAAGGCTTTCCGCGATGCCAAGGTGACACTCGTCACCCTCACCAACTACGAGGCCGTCGTGGCCGAGGCCCTGCGCATTGGCTACATCACCGACACCGACATCGACCTCCTCAACGACTGGCGCCGAGACCCCGCAGCCTGGAAAGGATAAACCCCGCCCCGCCTCCCGCCTCTGGCTCCCGGCTCCCCGGCCCTGGCCCCCGGCTCCTGCTCCTCTCCGTCCGGCAGCCCTTGACCGTCGTTGCAGCGGTGGGTGTTTGGTTGCCGGCGGCTGTGCCGCCGGCCTCCGGCTCGCTGCCACCCTCGCTGCCTCCCCTCCTCCCCTCCCCGCCTCCCGCCTCTGGCTCCCGGCTCCCCGGCCCTGGCCCCCGGCTCCTGCTCCTCTCCGTCCGGCAGCCCTTGACCGCCGTTGCAGCGGTGGGTGTTTGGTTGCCGGCGGCGGTGCCGCCGGCCTCTGGCTCGCTGCCACCCTCCCGGCCTCCCCTCCCGGCCTCCCCTCCCGGCCTCCGGCTCCCCGCCTCCCCGTTCCCCTTTCCCCGCCACCCGTTCCCTCATCATTATGACAAAGTACGAAAGCAACATCAAGCACATACCCTCCTCGCAGACCGCCGTCTATAACAAGCTCGCCGACCTGCGCAACCTCGAAGCCTTCCGCGAGCGCCTCGGCGACCCCGCCTTCACCGACGCGCTGCGCGCCTCCGGCCAGGTGCCCGAGGACAAGATAGGCCAAATCCAGCAGCTCGCCACGCAGCTCGAACTCTCCGAGGACACCATCACCATCAACGGCTCGCCACTCGGCGCCATCGCCCTCCACATCGTGGAGCGCGACGACCCCAAGTGCATCAAGTTCGAGGTGCAGAACGCACCCATCCAGGCCAACCTGTGGGTGCAGCTCCTCCCCACCTCCCCCTACGACTGCAAGATGCGCTGCACCATCGGCGCCGACCTCAACTTCTTCATGAAGCAGATGGCCAAGAAGCCACTGCAGGAAGGCGTGGAGAAGCTCGCCGATATGCTCGCCATGATCCCCTACTGACAACCCACACGCACAGCAATGAAAGACAACATACCCCGCCAGGCCGCCACGCCCATCTGGCAGAAGTTAACCACGATGACAGCCGAGATAGAGCGCTTCACCGTGGGACGCGACCGTGAACTCGACATGCTCCTGGCCGAGAGCGACGTGCTCGGCTCCTTGGCACACACCGCCATGCTACAGACCATAGGCCTGCTCACCGCCGACGAGCTCACCGCCCTCCACCGCGAGATGCGCGCCATCCTGGCCGACATACGCGCCGGGCACTTCGAGATCGAGGACGGCGTGGAGGACGTCCACTCCGAGGTGGAGCTGCTGCTCACGCGCCGTCTCGGCGACGTGGGCAAGAAGATCCACAGCGGGCGCTCGCGCAACGACCAGGTGCTGCTCGACCTCAAGCTATGGACGCGCCGCCAGCTGCGCCAGGTCGTGGACCTCGTCGAGGAGCTGTTTGGCGAGCTGCAGACCCAGAGCGAGGCATACAAGGACGTGCTCATGCCCGGCTACACACACCTGCAGGTGGCCATGCCATCGAGCTTCGGACTGTGGTTTGGCGCATACGCCGAGAGCCTTGCCGACGACCTCCTCTTCCTCCAGGCCGCCTACCGCCTCGTCAACCGCAACCCACTGGGCTCGGCCGCCGGCTACGGCTCCAGCTTCCCCCTCGACCGCCAGATGACCACCGACCTGCTGGGCTTCGACACCATGGACTACAACGTCGTCTATGCGCAGATGGGGCGCGGCAAGATGGAGCGCAACGTGGCCTATGCGCTGGCAGGCCTCGCCGGCACCATCGCCAAGCTCGCCTTCGACGCCTGCATGTTCAGCTCCCAGAACTTCGGCTTCGTGCACCTGCCCGCCGAATGCACCACCGGCTCCAGCATCATGCCCCACAAGAAGAACCCCGACGTGTTCGAGCTGACGCGTGCCAAATGCAACAAGCTGCAGGCGCTGCCCACGCAGGTCACCCTCATCATGAACAACCTCCCCACGGGCTACTTCCGCGACCTGCAGATACTCAAGGAGGTGTTCCTGCCCGCCTTCGACGAACTCAAGGACTGCCTGCGCATGACCACGTACATCATACGCCGCATAGAGGTCAACCGCGACATCCTCAGCGACCCGCGCTACGACCTCATGTTCTCCGTCGAGGAGGTCAACCGCCTCGCTGCCGACGGCATGCCCTTCCGCGACGCCTACCGCAAGGTGGGCCTCGACATCGAGGCCGGACGCTTCCAGCCCGTCAAGGAGGTGCACCACACCCACGCCGGCAGCATCGGCAACCTATGCACCGACAGCATCCGCCAGCTCTTCGACACCACACTCGCCGCCTTCGGCTTCGAGCGCGCCGAGGAGGCCGAGAGGAAACTGGCCGGGGGCTGAGGGCGGCGCCCACGCGCCGCCACGGCCGCCGCCGCAGCTCCCCCCTTGCCAGTTGCACCTCTCCCCCTACCTTCACCCCCCACGCTATCCACACCATGTCCCCACACCGCGTTGACCACATCATCCGCAGGCTCACCCACGCCGCTGCGCACGCCGCGCCGTGCCTCGCTGCGCACGCCGCGCTCCTGCTCGTCGCTGCCACGCTCCTTCTCGCATGCTCGCAGACAGAGACAAGCTTCTCGCGTCTGCCCGCCCGCCTCGTGGTGAGCAACACCAACACCATCCCCCAGCTCAACGCCGCGCTGGGCAACCCCGGCGAGTACTGCACCATCGAGCAGCGTGCACAGAGCTACCGCTTCACCAACCTCGTCGGCTTCACCGAGGTCAACCGCACCGCCATGGCCAACTACCAGAGCGCATACTTCGGACTCTCGGGCTTCATCGTGGGCACACCATCCATACCGGAGCCCGGACAGGCCGTGCAGCAGGTGGTGTGCTTTGACCTCTCATGCCCCAACTGCTACGACAACTACGCCATCACCAAGAGCATGACCCTCAAGGAAGGAGGCCGCGCCGCATGTGCCTCCTGCTCACGCACCTACGACCTCAACACCCAGGGCATAGTAGCTCAGGGCGACCCCGGCAAGAGCCTCTTCCGATACCGCGTCACCTACGCGCCCTACACCCTGCAAATCAACAACTGACCACCACCATGCGCAAACCACACCTCCTACTACTCACCATCATGCTGTGCTGCCACGCCGCGGCACAGGCACAGGCCACACGCGGCGGCGGCATCAGCGCCGACATGCTCGCACGCATACGCGCCCAGCAGCCCGAGGCCACCGTAACACGCGCCCTCACCAACGCCATCGCCGCCAACGCCATCGATGACCTCGCACGCAGCCGCCGCAACGCCGGACCCGTGCCATCGCGCTTCAGCGTGGAGACACCGGCACAGACCATCACCGACCAGAAGCAGAGCGGACGCTGCTGGATGTTCTCGGGCTTCAACGTGCTGAGGGCCGATTTCGCCCGACGCCATGCCGACAGCCTCGCCGTGGAACTCTCGCAGGGCTACCTCTTCTTCTGGGACCAGCTCGAGAAGGCCAACCTATTCCTGCAGGGCATCATCGACTGCGCTGACCAGCCCATCGACAGCGAGCGCGTGCGCTTCTTCATGCGCTCGCCCATCGGCGACGGGGGCACCTTCTGCGGAGTGGCCGACCTCGCCGCAAAGTACGGCCTCGTGCCTGCCGAGGTGGTGCCGGAGACCTACAGCAGCGAGAACACCGCGCGCATGAGCCGCCTCGTGGGCTCCAAGCTGCGCGAGTATGGCCTGGAGCTGCGAGCCTTGGTTGCTGAGCGCAAGACGGCAGCCGCCATCGCCGAGCGCAAGACGGAGATGCTCGCCGACATCTACCACATCCTCGCACTCACGCTGGGCGAACCCGTCACGGACTTCGACTACGCCTTCTGCGGACGCGACGGCAAGGTGCGCACCGCCACGCGCCACTACACACCGCAGACCTTCTGCGACGAGATTGTGGGGCGCAAGCTCGACGGCACCTTCATCATGGTGATGAACGACCCGCGGCGCGAGTACCACCGCACATACGAGGTCGAGTGGGACCGCCACAGCTACGACGGCCACAACTGGTGCTACCTCAACCTGCCCATGGCCGACATAGAGCAGCTCGCCATAGCACAGCTGCGTGCCGGGCGCAAGCTCTACAGCAGCTACGACGTGGGCAAGCAGCTCGACCGCAAGCGCGGGTACTGCGACCTTGGCAACTTCGACTACGAGAGCCTCTTCCAGACCACCTTCGCCATGAACAAGGCCGACCGCATTGCCACCTTCGACAGCGGCTCCCCACACGCCATGACGCTCGCCGCCGTGGATGTCGATGCCCAGGGCAAGCCCGTGGCTTGGAAGGTGGAGAACTCATGGGGTGCCGACTGGGGGCAGAAGGGATGCCTCGTCATGAGTGCCGAGTGGTTCCGCGAGTACATGTTCCGCCTCGTCGTGGATAAGGAGTACGTGCCCGACAACCTCCTGCGCGAGGCCAGCCAGAAACCCACCATCGTCATGCCCGAGGACCCCCTCTTCCAGGCCGACGAGTGAGCCACGGCGCCACGCCACACCCACACCACCGGGGGCTTTGTGACCATTGCCTCCCAACAGCTATCTACCAAACATCCGTTGACCAACAACAGCCTGAAGCAGCGCACAGCCCAGGGTCTCATCTGGGGTGGCCTGAGCAACGGCATGATGCAGTTGCTCGGGGCGGTGTTCGGTGTCATACTCCTGCGCTACCTCACGCCGGCCGACTACGGCAAGATGGCGGCACTCGTCGTGTTCATCAACGTAGGCAACAGCCTTCAGGAGAGCGGCTTCACCGCCGCCCTCGCCAACCGCCGCGATGCCGCCCACGAGGACTACAACGCTGTGTTCTGGTTCAACGTCATCGTGGGCACGGTGATCTATGCCGTGCTCTTTGCCGCCGCGCCGGCCATAGCGCGCTTCTACCGCGAACCCGTGCTGCAGCCGCTGGCGCGCTTCGCCTTCGTGGGGCTGTGGGTGAGCAGCCTCGGCATCTGCCAGCAGGCGTGGCTCTTCAGCCACCTGCGCGTGAAGCACAACAGCCTCATCAACCTCACCGCACTCATCGTCTCCAACGCCCTGGGCATTGCCATGGTCATGCACGGCTTGGCATTCTGGGGGCTGGCCGCGCAGAGCGTGGCCTACATCGCCGTGGGCACGCTGCTGCGCTGGCACGTCTCGCCCTGGCGACCCACGCTGCACATCGACCTGCGCCCGGCCTGGAGCATGTTTGGCTTCTCGTCTAAGCTACTCGTCAACAGCCTGGCCTTCCAGCTCAACAACAACGCCTTCGGGCTCCTGCTCAACCGCTTCTACCCGGGCGGCCACGTCGCGGGCGTGTATAGCAACGCCCGCAAGTGGGACGACATGGCCATTGCCACCGTGGGCGGCATGGTGCAGGGTGTGGCGCAGCCCGTGCTCAGGCGCAGCCTCGGCGCCGGGAGGGGCGATGCCGCCGCCGTGTTCCGCAAGCTGTTGCGCTTCACGTGCTTTGTGTCGTTTCCCGCGTTGCTGGGGCTGGGGCTCATCGCCGAGGACTTCATCGTGCTGCTCGTGGGCGAACGGTGGCACGAGAGCGCCATGCTGCTCGCGCTGCTGTGCGTGTGGGGCGCCTTCTCGCCCGTGGTCACGCTCTTCTCCAACCTCGTCATCGCCTGCGAACGCTCCACCATCAACATGGCCATAGGCGTAGTCAACTGCGCCCTCGTGTGGGGCGGCATCGTGGCCATCCACGCCGCTGGCGGCGGCCTGTGGGCTATGGTGACATACTACGTCGTGCTCAACATTGCCTGGCTGCTCGTGTGGCAGGCATGCGCCCACAGCCTCATACGCCTCAGCTGGCGCCATGCCGTGGCCGACACCGTCCCCTTCTTCCTCTTTGCCCTCGCGGTGATGGTGGCAACGTGGTGGCTCACGCGCGTCATGCCCCTGTCGTGGCTCCGCGTGGCGGCGCGCGTAGCCCTCGCCGCAGCGCTCTACGTGGGTCTGCTCTACGTGGCCGGCGCCCGCATCCTGCGCCAGAGCATCGACTACATCTTCCACCGTGCAGCGCCCGCCGCCGACAGCCATGCCGCGCCACAACAACCCACCTCCCCACAGCCATGAAGCCACAATCCACCATAATCCTCGAAGGGGGCCTCGGCAACCGCATGCGCGTGGCCGCTGCCGCACATGCCATGGCGCGGCGCACGCAGCTGCCACTGCGTGTGCTGTGGCTCAAGCAGTGGGGCATGCGCTGCCGCTACGACGACCTCTTCGACAGCCCCGACCCCGCCGCCGCGAACTTCGAGCTGCGCGATGCGCGCCGCGCCGAGCCACTGTGCTTCGCACGCCCCACACTGCGCAACCTCTATTTGCCCGCCGCCGCCCAGCGACTGCGCTTCCGCCGCCGCATAGACGCCGACAGCGTCATCCCCCTCGCGCAGCAGGGCTTCGACTTCGAGGCTTGGCTGCGCGCCGCGCCGGGGCTGCTCGCCGCATACCGCGACTTCTGCCCCTGGCAGCCCGACGACCTGCAGCGGCTGTTCCGCCCCAACGCCGCGACCTGTGGCATCATCGGCGCCCTAACACAGGCCTTCACGCCTGCCACCATAGGCGTGCACATACGCCGTGCCGACCACCAGGTGGCCACCGACGCCAGCCCGCTCAACCTCTTCACCGACGCCATCGACGCCGCCATAGCCCGCCAGCCCGCCACCAACATCTTCCTCGCCACCGACGACGAACCCACCAAGCACACATTGCGCCAGCGCTACGGCCGCCGCATCATCTGCTCCGACAGCGCCGCCACGCGCGACAACCCCGACGGCCTGCGCCATGCCCTGGCCGAGATGGTGGCCCTGAGCCGCACTGCCCACATCTACGGCTCTGCGGCAAGCACCTTCTCGCAGGTCGCGGCGGCCCTTGGCGGCAAGCCCATCGACATCCTCACCCGCCAGGGTCGGGCACCGCTCAACATACTTTGCACACCATCTCCATGAACCTGCTGCCACCACACGACACATGCTGCGGATGCGGCGCATGCGCACAGGCCTGCCCCCATGCCGCCATCACCATGGCACCCGATGCCGAGGGCTTCGACCAGCCGCAGTGCGATGAAGCCCGTTGCACCGGATGCCGACGCTGTGCCACCGTGTGCCCCGTGCTACACCCACTGCCGCCAGCGCCGCCGCTGGCAGCCATGGGAGCCATCAACACCGACGACGGTGTGCGCCGCCGCAGCGCCTCCGGGGGCACGTTCCACGCCCTGGCCTCCGGCGTGCTCGCGCGAGGCGGCATCGTCGTTGCTGCCGCCATGGACGGCGACTTCGCCGTGCGCCACCGTGCCGTCGGCCAGCCCGCCGACCTGCTGCCGCTCTGCGGCTCGAAGTACGTGCAGAGCCACACGGGCGATGCCTTCCGCCGTGTGCGCGCCGCGCTGCGTTCCGGCCGTGAGGTGCTCTTCGTCGGCACTCCATGCCAGGTGGCAGCGTTGCGCTGCTTCCTCGGTCGCGAGGAGCCGCTGCTGCTCGCGGCCGACTTCTTCTGCCATGGCGTGCCCAGCCCGGCGCTGTGGCAGCGCTGTCTCGACGAGATGCTGCGCCGCATCGGCGTCGGCCGTAGCGACGTCGCCGCCATCGCCTTCCGCGACAAGAGCCGGGGGTGGCGGCGCTACCACACCGCCATCACCACGCGCAGCGGCCGCCACATCGTCATCCCACGCCGCGACAACGCCTACCAGCGGGCCTTCGACGAGAACCTCTCCCTGCGGCAGACGTGCCACAACTGCCCCGCACGAGCAGGGCGAAGCCACAGCGACATCACCATGGCCGACTTCTGGGACGTGGCACGCCTGCGCCCCGACATGGACGACGACGGCGGCGTGAGCCTCATCCTGGCCAACACCCAGCGCGGAGCCGACGTGCTGCGCAGCACCGGCCTCCGTATCTTCGACGCCGACATTGCCGAGGCTACACGCCACAACCCCGCCTACACCGAGACACACACACCGCCACATCCACGGCGCCAGGAGTTCTTCGCGAGCCTCGCCACAGCACCCGACGCCTCACGCCTCATACGCCAGATGCTGCACCTGCCGCCCTTGCAGGCGCTGCACCGCCAGCTCAACCTGCACATCTATCTCTTCAAGCAACGCCTCTTTCGCCTCAAGCCATGGAAATAGGAATACTCACACTGCCCTTCAACGCCAACTATGGGGGCATACTCCAGGCGTGGGCATTGCAGACGGCCCTCGAACAGATGGGCCACCACGCGTGCCACATCAACAGCATACCCCACTGGCACCTGCAGCCTTGGCTGCGACCCGTCGCCTACGCCAAGCGCCTCGCCGAACAGCGGCTGCTGGGCCGCAGCAAGCGCATACGCTTCGAGGAGTTCAACAACGCCATCTGCCGCAACACCAACGCCTTCATCTCGCGACACATACACCTCGCACCAGAGAGCGACACACGCCGTCTGCGACCCGGCACCTTCGACGCCATCATCGTGGGCAGCGACCAGGTGTGGCGGCGCGACTTCTGGCGCGACATCACCGTGCCGTTCCTCGCCTTCACCGAAGGGTGGAACCTGAGGCGCGTGGCATACGCAGCATCCTTCGGCCTCGACACCTGGCGCTACGACGACGGCACCACCGCGCGATGTGCCGAGCTGCTGGCGCGCTTCGACCTCGTCTCCGTGCGCGAGCATTCCGCACAGGTGCTCGCCGAGCGCCATCTGCACCGCGCCGCACAACTCATGCCAGACCCCACCATGCTCCTGCGCTGCGACGACTACCGCAGCCTCATCGCCCCCGACACCCCCACGCCCCCCAGCACCAACAGTCTCTTCGCATACGTGCTCGGCCCCAGCACCGAGGCCCAGGCCACCATCCGCCGCATGGCCGACGAGCGCCACCTCACAGTCAGCGCCATACTCGCCGACGACGACATCAGCCGCCCCACAGAAGCATGCATACGCCCTCCCTTGGAGACGTGGCTCACGGGCATCGCCGGGGCGAGCCTCGTCGTGACAAACTCCTTCCACGGATGCGTGCTCGCTGCCATCTTCCAGAAACCTTTCACCGTGCTGCCATATGCCGCCGGCGGACAGACGCG
>JAFSVI010000072.1 GCA_017445145.1 Bacteroidaceae bacterium
GCTGCCGCAGCTGTGCGGCCCCACACAGTTGCACCTCGTCGTGGCGCAGTTCCGCGGCCACCACCTGGAGCGCACCGGGGAAGTCAAGTAAAAAAACAAAAGAGATTGTCCGTGAGCATGTGCGGCACCACCATCGGCTACCGTTGGGGTGGATAGCGCAGGTCGTCGCGTTTCATGCGTTCGACGTATTGCTGAAGCGTGGCTTCCATCTGTCGCTGCATGAATGGCAGTCGGGGGAAGCGGTCGCGCTCGCTGATGAGGTTGTGGCGGAGGGAGAAGTCTTTTTGGTACTCGTAGATGCCAATGAGGCGGCCGTCGGCATACTCTATCATCAAGTCGTCGAGGTAATACATCGACGTGCCGTTGCGGTCGTTGAACACGTAGTTGACGAACGTGGAATCTGGGGCGAACACATCCTTGCCAAACGAGAAATAGGGTTTGCGATAGTTGAGCAGACCCAGCACGGTGGGCGTGATGTCGGTCTGCTGGATGAGGCGCGTGGAATCGCACACGGCGGGCAGCTGGCCGCCAGGGGTGTAGAAGAAAATGGGTATGAGCATGCGGCCCATCTCGTTGTTGTAGTCGTCGCGATAGTTCACGCCGCAATGGTCGGCAGTGAACACGAAGAGCGTGTTCGCCAACCACGGCTCGCCACTGACGACATCGAAATAGCGGCGCAGGGCATAGTCAGCATAGCTGATGGAGCGGTGCATGGGGATGTCGCCGCGCGTGAAGCGTGCACGGTGCTGCTCGGGGATGGTGAACGGCTCGTGGCTCGAAGCGGTGAACACGGCATGTAGGAAGGGCTTGCCGGCCGATGCCGCCTCGCAGCATTTGCCGGCGAAGTACTGCAGATAGGGTTCGTCGAAGATGGCCCATGTGCCGTCGAAGTCCTCCGGATGGGCATACTCGTCCATGCCATAGTAGCGGTCGAAGCCCATGGCGTTGGCGAGGGGATGGAAGCTCAGCGTGGTGTTGGGCGCGCCGTGGAAGAAGGCCGTGGCATAGCCCTCGGCGCCGAGCATCTCGGCCAGGCCCTGAAGCGTGTTGTTGGAGTAGAAGTAGTAACTGTACGGTTCTAAGTAGCGCGGTATGCCGGCGAAGGTGGCGGGCATGCAATCCACCGAGCGCATGCCGTTGGCAAAGCCCCAGCGGAAGCTGTGGCTCACGGCGAGCAGCGAGTCCAGGAAAGGTGTGTAGCCCGCATACGTGCCGCCGTCGCGACCGCTGTTGAAGAAGCCCGTATATTCCATCGAAAAGCTCTCGAGCTGGAACACAACCACGTTCATGCGACGCATGTCGCCGCTATCAGCCGCAGCCACATTGTGGATGGGCGAGAACACGCTGTCGAGCTGCGCGGCATCGAAGAAATGGTAGTCGCGATAGCCCGTCTGATGGGCAGTGGTGATGATCGTAAACGGCGTGTTGAGCACTATGGCGGCCTCCACGGGCCGACGGCAGTAGGCGTTGGCATCCTGCTGGCGCATGGGGTGCATCTTCAGGCCGTAGCCACCGCGGGCGCCGCCGACGGCCAGCGTCACGGCCACGACGAAGAGCGCCGTGTGCAGCACATAGTAGGCTCGCGGCGACAGGATGCGGCTGCAACCACGGACGGGGGAACAGTAGAGCATGACGAGGGCCGCTATCATCGCCGCCCCGAAGAGCCACGCCTGCCAGTAGAGACGTATGCTGCCGAACAGGATGGTGAGCAGGTTGCCCTCGCCACCATACTCGGCAAAGATGAGCGCCGTGGTGCGGCGGCCACCGAACTCAAAATATACAATGTCGGCCACATTGGCCGCCACGCCAGCGATGTTCACCACAAGGAACAGCGCCTTCACCCATCGCTGGTAGGCAGCACGCTCGCGCCACCGCGCGGGCAGGAACTGCATGACGATGAAGAGCATGTTGAGATAGCACAGCGCGCTCACGTCGAAGCGCACACCGCCCAACGACATGCGCACAAGGTCTGCGGCGTTGACCTCGGGGAACATGCCGGCATTCATCCAGAAAAACGCCCAGCGCGTGAGCATGTATATGACCAAAAGAAGCACGAAGTTCACAGCCATGGCAAAGCCCGGCTGCCTACGTAGGCGGGAAAACATCTCTCTCATAGTAACTCATGGCTGCTGCCGGGCGTGGCAGACCGCAACAGTCGCCACACAACCCAGATGCCGGCATCGGCATCGGCAGCACATCCTTACGGGGCGCAAAAGTAGGCACTTCCGCCGACTTGGCCAAGAAAAACGGACGAATATTTCGCCGCCGTGGCCAAAAACACAGACAAAACACAGCCTAAGAAGCAACATGCGGGGACATGCATGCTGTGAGCGCACAGCATAAAAGCGCGCTCATGCCGTCTCCTTAACAATATTTAACCGCGTCATTGGCTCACCGCTGTCAGCTTTTCAATATATTTGCAGCTCAAAACAACCCTCTGACGCTTATGCTAACCTCTGACAACACGTTGCTCCACGACATGCAGACCGAGGCACAAGAACTCGAGCTGCAGATACAGGCCGACAACACGATGATAGCCGGCCTGCAATCCGACATCGACTCATGGGAGAGCCTCATATCTCTCCACCGGCAGGCGCGCCGCACGCTGGAGGAGTGGCAGCGGGGCATGCTGTCGCAATGTGAGCAGGCTCTTGTGGCCACACACCTCGAGGCGTGGAGCGAATGCTACCACGGCCTCGACTTCAGCATCTTAGTGGAGCAGATGTCATCCCTCACAGGCAGTGAGCGGGAGAAGCTGTGCCGCATCGAAGCACTCGGCAAGAGCGACCTCGCGACATTTGCCGAGACCATGGAGCGCGACTGGCTGAAACCAGACGACCAACAACAATACCCGCACAATTTCCCATTCGCCATACAGCTCGACGACGATGCCTTAGCGAAGGAAGCCCTCAAGCGACTACCGCTGACGAAAGCCACGCCAGAGCCGTGCAGCACATACGCTGGCGACCAGCTGTTCGTCATGCTTGGCTCGCCAGACGTGGACAGCGTGGCGGGGACATACAGCGAGACGTGCCGAAGACTCGTCAGCGGCCTCATGGCCTATGGCCCACTCATGCCGGCCTACAGCATCAGAGCAGACGAGATGAAGGAGGAGCTGCGCTCCACCCTCGATGGCTACGAACGGCGCTGTGCCGACCTGGCCAAGGAGAACATCGGCGAGTGCCGCTCGAAGCTGGAGCTGTGCCAGTTCCGCCTGACCACACTCAGCAACCGGCTCGACGCCATACGCCACGACATCACCGCCAGGATGGACAGCGAGGCACAGGCCGACCCCATCACCCGCCTGCCGGAACACGCCGACGACTACGGACCCATCATTGAACACATAGCGGAAGCAGCCGAACGACGCTACATACTGCGCGAGCTGACATGTGAGCGCAGTGGCAGCCTCTACACCGCAACATGGCAGGATGCCGACACGCCAGCCAGCAACAACCTCTACGCCCCCGGACCCGACGAGAGCGGCGCATGGAGCACCGAGCTGCGCAACGCCTCCGTCAACGCCCTGCTGCTGCGCACCGTACTGGCCTTCCCCATCGGCATGGTGCACATCGCTGTCATCGACCTGCAGATGACGGGCTTCTTCTCGCTGCTGCTCAACCGCTTCGATGCCTCGCTGGCCGAGAACATCATCAACCCGACGGCACTCACGCAACTCATAGAGCGCCTGGAGCAGCAAGTGGCCTACGCGGCAGCTATCACCAGCAACGTGCTGCACTACAACCCACACCATGAGGAGCTGCTCACACCCTACCAGCTCGTGGTCATCTGCGGTTGCCAGCGCCAGATGCTCGACAACCGCAACATCGCCACACGGCTCCTGCAGCTCATGGAGGTGGGACACCGCTATGGCATCCACTTCATCGCGCTCGACGACCTCTGCACCGACACACAACTCGCGCCACTCTTCAGCCCATACACCGACCTGGCGCCACACACCTTCCCGCAGCCATACATCGACTACATCAACGCCGGCGTGCACAAGGCGCGCACACACTCCACGCTGCAACCCACATGGCAAAGCGGACAGGCATTTGCCACCAAGCCGCAGCCCGTGGATGATGCCATCGCCATCCCCTATGGCGAATATGGCATGAAGCAGGAGGCCGTATGCATGTTCGACGATGCCACGCCACAGGCAATACTCATCGGACAGACAGGGTCGGGCAAGTCATACTTCATGCACACACTGCTGCTCAACGCCATGCTGCGCTACTCCGCGAGCTGTCTCGAGCTGTATCTCATGGACTTCAAGCTCGGCGCACCGGAACTCGCCCGCTATCGCGACTACCCCCACGTGAGCCACCTCATGGCCGACGGCTCCGACCGCAAGGTGGTATATGAGGTGCTGAGGGGGCTTTACGAGCGCATGAGCCGCCGCGGGAAGCTCATAGCCGAACGCGGATGCCGCGGCATACGCGACTACAATGCCTCGCTCGCGCCAGGCGAAGCCCCAATGCGCCGCATACTCCTCGTCGTGGACGAATGCCACAACCTCTTCCAGGCCGATGCCATGGAGCGTCAGCTACAAGAACGCATCACGGCCGTCATGGAGCGCATCGCCGCCGAGGGGCGCTCACAGGGTGTCCACTTCCTGCTCGGCACGCAGACGCTGGCCAACACGCAGATCCCGCAAAACGTCATCAACAACATCTCCAACCGCTTCCTCATGCAGTGCAGCGACATCGATGCAGAGCGCCTCGTGGACCACGGAGCGCAGAAGGTGCAGACGCTCACACAGGGCATGGTCTATTCCCGCCAGGCCGACAAGGTAGCACGCATCTACGACTATGCCCCCTATGCCCAGGCAGCACGCGAAGCCATCTGCGCCAACAACGAGCGTCCGGCCGATGCACACACCTTCTTCTTCAGCGGCAAACTCACCTATCCCTACGCCCCCAACGAAGAACTCATGCGCCAGTCGCGCCATGCCACGGTGCAGATTGGCAAGGGAGTGGCCGTGGCGCAGACCGACGTCACCGTGCGCCTAAAGCGCGACTTGGGGCAGAACATTCTCATCACTGGCATCAACGAGCAGATGCAGGCCGAGCGGGTGCTGACGGCTGTGGTGAGGTCGTTCCACGACTGTTGCATGCTCCGCAACAAACCCTTCACCATCACTCTCATCGACAACCTCGACGACGACGATGACCTCTACAACCAGCGGACACCCATCCTCGACATGCTGGAGGCACGCTACGACGTGCACATCGTCAGCGGACGAGCACGCAAGACGGCCATTGAGCGCATAGCAGACGAAGTGAGACACGGCGACACCGGCCACACCCAACTGCTCGCCATACTGGGCAAAGAGAGGATGCGACGCCTACTGTCCGAGAGCATCGGCGCCACCCCCACCGCACAGACACCGACACCCGCCAAGGGCTTCGGCTACGCACGCTTCGCACCCAAGCCAGCGACCGACGCCTCCGACATGCCATTCCGCCTCGTGGGCACAGCGGCAACGGCCGACACGCAGCCACACATGCCGCAACCCGCTACCACACGCCACACCACGACGCAGACCGTGGACGACGCCCTGCGCGACATACTCCTACATGGCCCCGAGGCCGGCATCTTCACCGTGATGCAGGCCGCCAGACCGGCATCCGTGATGCTCGACGAGCACGCCACACGCCAGGCGCTGCAACAGCTCTTCTGCCATATAGTGATGCTGCAGATGCCCGACCGCGACGCCGCCTCACGGCTGCCGCTGCCAACAGACATATCTTTAGAGCGTCTGCCAGCCGACAACGACCGCCTCAGGGCCTACTACTACAACGACGAGCGCGGCACAGCCGAACTCTTCATACCATACACCACCGACTAACCCACACACAACACTAATGGCAGAAAAAGACGCCGGAGTGGTGAGCGCCGACGAGCTCCACCACTTTGCCAACTACCTCAGCGAGGCCGAAAGCCGCCTCTCAGAACTCATGGGACGCACCATAAGCGAACTCGAAAACGTCAACCAAGGCTGGCAGGACCGCAAGCAGGCGGAGTTCACAGAGGACTTCACCCAAGCCCTCGACGCCATAGCGCAGCTCGCAGACCTCATGGCTGAACACAGCAGATACGTCCACTTCAAAGCCAACCAAATCGAGGACTACACCAATAGCTGATGCACCACGATGCCAACGTAACGCAGACGGAAGGACTCTACGCCCTCGCCAATGCCATCAACCGTTTCACAGCCGACTTCCACGCCATAGCGGGGAGCATACGCTCCACGGCCGACGCAGACGAGGCCATGGCACGGCAGTGGCTGCAACAGATACGCCAGCGCCGCGACCACGCCGAAAGCACCATGCGGCAGACGCGCAACAACCTCCGCAGCTACCAGCCATGCTGCGACGAGGACGGCAACGACACCACAGCCCACATCCTCGCACAGCTCGAAGCCGACTATGAGGCAGCATGTGCCGCCTATGCCGACGCCGAATCACGCTATTCAGAGGCCCACAGCCGATTCGCACAGATACAGCAGCTCATTGGCCGGGCCATAGCCGTTGCTGCCAACGCCGCCAACAACATCGCACGCCATGGGCACGACGCCGCACAGACAGTGCGACGCGCCGCCGACATCATCGCCAACGAATACACACGCTGACCAACATGTGCATAGACAACTGCATAGCCGACATCAACGCCATAGCTGCCGAACTCGACAACGCACTGCTCATCGCAGCCACTATATGGGACGACCGCGTTGCCACACGCGTCAATGCCACCCACATCAACAACATCACCGACACCACACGCACCGCAATCGGCGAACTCACCGACATAGCACGCGAAATCAACACATACATGGACCGCTTGCTCACACTGACGTATTGAGCTACGGACATGCCACACATACATCATCATCAACAACCAAAACAAACGACAATGAACATCCTGATCCTACAGTCATCGCCACGCGCCAAAGGCAACACAGCCTGGATGGCCGAAGAGTACAAGAACGCTGCCGAGGCAGCTGGACACCAAGTCACGCTCGTCAACGTGGCAAAGAAGAAAATAGCCGGATGCCTGGCGTGCGAGTACTGCCACGGCAAGGGCGAGGGAGCATGCGTGCAGAAGGACGACATGCAGGAACTGTATCCGCTGCTGAAAGAGGCCGAGGCACTCGTGCTGGCCACACCAATCTACTACTTCACCTTCAACTCGCAAATGCAAGCTCCCATACACCGCATCTACAGCATGATGACACCGCCCAATGTCAAGAAAATGGCACTCCTCACGTCATCATACTCGCCCGACGTCTATGACGCCGCAATTGCCCAGTACAAGTATCTCTGCAATTTCTTCAAGGCTGAGGACACCGGCATCGTTACCGCCAAAATCGACGAGCAGAAAACAGAAGAGACAGCACAGAAGGTGAAGGCGCTGATCAACAACCTCTAAGCACAACTCCCGACTGGCCAACAACCAACACCCGACTGGCCATCAACCAACACCCACCGTGGCGCACAGCCTGCTGCGCACGCCACAAACCGACAACCGGGGTTCCTCCGGCATCGCGATACGATGCCGGAGGAACCTTTTCTTTTGCCTCTATAGGAAATAAAATACAACTCTCACCAACAAGATGGCACATACGGAGCATACCCCATACATCGACTTGCTCCCACCATGACGCAACGCCCATAAAAGCAATATTTTGGCACATTTAACCAAGTTTAACGTTCGGGGGGGGGTAGTTTTAGTATTTATTAGTAATTTTGCACCGCTTTTTGCCGCACGCCTCTCGCGTGCGCGTACATATACTATATACACCACCATATATCACCCTCATCAAGACCAAAAAGACTAATTCATATATTAACTAACAAACTCATTAACTAACAAATGAAAAAAATCAAACTCTTCTTGGCCGCCGTAGCGGCTATGGTCACGATGGGCGTGAATGCTCAGACGTGGACAGGCAGCGGCCCCGCTGAAGGTACATTCTTCCTGTACAACGTGGGTGCTGGCAAGTTTATCAATGTGGGTGACAAGTCTGCAGGTTGGGGTACCAATGCCTATCTGACCGCAGAGTATGGCCTCGACTTTATTTTTGAAGCCAATGGCACAAATTACTATCTGAACTCTCGGATTAGCAACGGCGGATCGAGCTACTATCTGAACACGGCTTTGTGGTGTGACCAAGGTGCTACACCTTGGACATTTACCAAGGTTGATCGCACGGACATCAATGCATACACGATTAGTAATGGTAGCAGTTACATAGTGGCCAATGCTGCTGGCACAGATATTGAGTATGTAGCCCTCTCTGGCACAGAGCGTGACCAATGGCAACTCATCGGCAGCAGCGATATTCTCGCCAACCTTCAGGCTAATACTGCATCAGGTGTGAATCGCACTCAAGCCACGTTCTTCATTTCCGCCCCCGACTTTGGCCGTAACGATACTCGGGTATCATCTGCATGGCCATATACATATTCGGGCGGCAATGTCACCGTTGCTGGTCCTAGTGGTAGTAGCCAAAAGAACTATGGATGCGAATTCTGGAACAACACCTTCGACATCCATCAGGACTTGACGAGCTTGCCTAACGGTATATATGAGTTTGAAATCCATGGTATGGCCACAAACGGAACAACTTATGTATATGCTACCACAGCAAGTGGAACAACAAGTAAGCTGTTCAAACACACCTCTTCTAATGGTGCAAATTTCCAGGGGGTTTTAGATGATATTGATAGCTACAGTGGTAACGTAACAGGTCTTGTTCAAGTTACCGATGGTACACTGACTATTGGTGTGAAGCGCGAAACCAACAGCTCAGAAGACTGGACGGTTATCGATCAAGCACGCCTGTACTACTATGGTGACTACACCTTTGCTCAGGCTTATGGCGCCGATCTTCAGGTGCTCATTACAACCGCTCAAGCTCTTGTGAGTGCAGCTCCTTATGCAGCCCTTGCAAGTGACCTCAGCAGTGCTATTTCAACTGCTCAAGGCGTGATGGAAAATGGTACTACAGAGGAAGATTTTACTACAGGCCAGTCCAATCTGCAGAGTGCTATTGATACATACAATGCACAGCTTACGCTGATTGCAGATTATCTGACTCTTCGCGCGGCAGTCGTTGCCGGTCGTGATGATACCAGCATCTACACCGATGGCGGTTCCTACACTGATGCACTGAACAGCGTACTCAGCACACAGGATGCAGCCGCCGTGTCGGCTTCCTCCTCTGATGATGTGGCTACTTGTGTGTCTGCCTTGAAGTCGGCATATATAACTTTTGTTACTTCTGTGACAGTCAACAGTGGCAAGTATTTCGATTTGACGAATGTACTCATCACCAACCCCACCGTGAGCGAGAACACTACGGGCTGGACGATAGATGGAACGCCAAATACCAATTATAGCTGGGGAGTCTGCAACTATGGCGAATGTGAGTTCTATCAACAGAACTTCGACTTCTATCAAACATTGACTCTACCTAAGGGTACTTGGGAGTTTGGCGTTACGGGTTTCCACCGTGAGGGAAACCACAGTACCTACTTCTATGCCGGTGATGATGACCAGGTGCTCATCCCAGGTGTGTCAAGCAGCGTTGTGGACAATATGGCGGGAGCTAAGACCTACTTCGACAACGGTAACGGCACCGTCAGCCTCAACTTCGCCCTTGAGGATGTGAGCAATACGCTGAAGATTGGTATCGTCAACAACGACACCGAGACCGACAAGTGGACCATCTTCCGCAACTTCACCTTGAAATTCTATGGTTCCGACATCGACTATACCATCTATCAAACAGCATGGGACAATGCTGTGACAGCTGCCAATACCGCCACGACCACATACTCCGATGTGACTGTAGGAACAGAGTACACCGCCTTGACCAATGCCCTCGATGATGCTCCTACCTCCACTTCTAAGAAGGCAGACTACCTCTCCAAGACCTCAGCTCTTACCTCCGCCACAACAGCTTTCAACACCGCAGCACCTTACTATGAGGCACTTGCCACTGAAATCGTGAAGGCTAAGGCTCTGGGCATTGCTGCTGCTACAGCTGATAGCTATGCCGCTACCAGCGAGAGCACTGCTGCTACAGCTCTAACCAGCACACAGAACCTGATGGTGGCTGAGTACACCTTCGTCAGCACAAACTATCAGTATGCAGTAGATATTGATCCCAGCAACTGGACGCCTTCTGGTGACTATGGCACGATGAACAGCCA
>JAFSVI010000073.1 GCA_017445145.1 Bacteroidaceae bacterium
ACAGCACGGCAACCGTTGTCGTTGCGCGGGTGGGGCGGGGTCAGAGGGGGTACTCGTCGAAGGCGTAGAGCACGGTGCTGAGGTAGCGCTCGCCGGTGTCGGGCAGGAGCACGACGATGCGCTTGCCGGCGTTCTCGGGGCGGCGTGCCACCTCGGCGGCTGCATGGAGTGCCGCTCCGGCCGAGATGCCCACGAGCAGGCCTTCCTGCTGCGCTATCTCGCGGCCGGTGCGTATGGCGTCGTCGTTCTCGACATCGACCACCTCATCCACCACGCTGGCATCGTAGGTCTTGGGCACGAAGCCGGCGCCGATGCCCTGTATCTTGTGGGGGCCGCTGGCGCCGCCGTTGAGCACGGGGCTTGACTTGGGCTCCACGGCAATGACCTTCACGTCGGGGCGCTGCTCCTTGAGGTAGCGCCCCGTGCCGCTGATGGTGCCTCCGGTGCCCACGCCGGCCACGAAGATATCGACCTTGCCGTCGGTGGCGCGCCATATCTCGGGGCCTGTGGTGGCATAGTGGCGGGCGGGGTTGGCGGCGTTCTCGAACTGTTGCAGGATGACGGCGCCGGGGGTGCTGTCGCGCAGAGCCTCGGCGGCACGTATGGCTCCGGGCATGCCGTCCTTGCCGGGCGTGAGGCGCACCTCGGCGCCGTAGGCCTTGACGAGGTTGCGGCGCTCGACGCTCATGGTCTCGGGCATGGTGAGTATGAGGTGGTAGCCCTTGACGGCAGCCACGAGTGCCAGTCCGACGCCTGTGTTGCCGCTGGTGGGTTCGATGATGGTTGCTCCGGGCTGGAGGATGCCTCGCTGCTCGGCGTCCTCGATCATGGCCAGCGCTATGCGGTCCTTGACGCTGCCGCCGGGGTTGAAGAACTCCACCTTGGCCACGATGGGCGTTGCGAGGCCTCGTGCGTTGGAGAATTTGTTGAGCTCAAGAAGAGGTGTGTTGCCGATGAGCTCTGTCAGCTGTTTTGCAATCTGTGACATATCGTTGATGGGTGTTAGTGTTGTTGCTGTTTGTGAAATAACGTTGTGGCGCGCTGTTTATTATGCCGGCGGGCATCAAATTTGGTCGAAAGCCTGGCCGAGGTCGGCGAGGATGTCGTCGATGTGCTCCGTGCCTATGCTCAGGCGCACCGTGGCGGGCGTGATGTGCTGCTCGGCCAGCTCCTCGGGCGAGAGCTGCGAGTGGGTGGTGGTGTAGGGGTGTATGACGAGGCTCTTGACGTCGGCCACGTTGGCCAGGAGGGAGAAGATGCGCAGTGAGTCGATGAACTTCCAAGCCTCTTCCTGTCCGCCACGGATCTCGAAGGTGAAGATGCTGCCGCCACCGCCGGGGAAGTACTTCTCATAGAGCTGGTGGTCGGGGTGTGAGGGCAGTGCGGGGTGGTTCACCCTGGCCACCTTGGGGTGGGCGTTGAGGTATTCCACCACCTTCAGTGCGTTCTCCACATGGCGCTCCACGCGCAGGCTCAGTGTCTCCACACCCTGCAAGAGGATGAAGGCGTTGAAGGGCGAAATGGCAGCACCCGTATCGCGCAGTATCACGGCACGGATGCGTGTGACAAATGCCGCAGCACCCGCCACGTCGGCAAAGACCGCACCGTGGTACGAGGGGTCGGGCTGCGCCAGCGTAGGGAAACGCCCGGCGTGGTCCTTCCAGGGGAATGTGCCGCCATCGACGATGACGCCGCCGAGCGACGAGCCGTGGCCGCCGAGGAACTTGGTGGCGGAGTGGACCACGATGTCGGCGCCGTGCTCGATGGGGCGTATGAGATAGGGCGTGCCGAAGGTGTTATCGACGATGAGCGGCAGGCCGTGCCTGTGGGCCACGGCGGCCACGCCCTCGATGTCGAGCACGTCGGAGTTGGGGTTGCCGAAGGTCTCGGCATATACGGCCTTCGTGTTGGGGCGTATGGCGGCCTCGAGGGCTGCCAGGTCGTTGATGCTGATGATGGTGTTGGCGATGCCCTGCGTGGCAAGTGTGTGGGTGATGAGGTTGTAGGAGCCGCCGTAGAGGTTGTCGGCTGCCACGATGTGGTCGCCCGCCTGGGCGATGTTCTGCAGGGCGTAGGTGATGGCTGCCGCGCCGCTGGCCACGGCCAGGCCCGCCACACCGCCCTCGAGCGCCGCCACGCGGTCCTCGAACACGGCCTGTGTGGAGTTGGTCAGGCGGCCGTAGATGTTGCCGGCATCGCGCAGGCCGAAGCGGTCGGCAGCGTGCTGCGAGTTGTGGAACACATAGCTCGTGGTCTGGTAGATAGGCACCGCACGGGCATCGGTGGCCGGGTCGGCCTGCTCCTGTCCGACGTGGAGCTGGAGCGTCTCGAAGTGAAGTTTGAGTGTACTCATAGTGTGTTGGTGTGTTAATATGTTGATGTGTTGTGGCCGTTTGTGGCTGAATTGCGCTGCAAAGGTACGGCGATTTGGGCTTTCGTTCCAAATATCTGTCGATAATCGGAAGATTTGTCTGCCGAACGTCGTTTGCTGGAACAATATTCTAACCGAGCCTTTGCTTGGCGGCGCTGGCAGAATATTATTCCACGCCTGCAGGCAGTGGGCGGTGACATGCCGCCCGGGGCGGTGCTGACAGGCTGTCATTAGCGCTGACAAAATGGCCATCACCCCCGAATTGGTCAATAAGTGTAGGAACGACCCTCTTTTTTGACCACAATCAACAAAAGCGGCCAAAAACATGCTTTCCAACATATATTTGCTTGCTTTTCCCCGAAATGGCCGTACCTTTGCATCGTCAAAAGCAAACGACAAGCGCTCTGAACCGAATCCCAAAGGATAACATACCGCTTATATATAATAAGGTATAACCAACCAGGATAACAATAAGGATAACACCACCGCCCACGCGCTGGGCACCGGTCAGACAAAGTAGAGATCATCAAAGCGAGTATTAATTAACGAAAGAAAGGTAAAAGGATTATGACACTCACTTATTCCATTGCATTCGCAATTGTAGCAATTGCAGCAATCGTCAGTAACGCATCCGTATTCACAACACGTTTGGACTAAACAGCGGACAGCGTTCACAAACAAAGAGTTTATTCAACATTTTAATAACCCGAACCCGCAAGGAAGCGATTCCATGCGGGTTCACTTTGTTGGAGAGGGTGGGGACGTGGCACGTTTTCTGACATGTTGGCAGAAAAAGGTGACATGTGCGCGTCTTGGCACATGTTTCGCTTGCCTACAAGGCGCACCGCAGGTGCAACTCCACAGCCAACAACATCAAAACAACTAATAACACACTCACTACTATGACTATCAAACCACTGGCAGACCGCGTGCTCATCGAGCCGGCCACTGCCGAGACAAAGACCGTCGGAGGCATCATCATCCCCGACACAGCAAAGGAAAAACCACTGCAGGGAACCGTCGTTGCCGTTGGCACAGGCACCAAGGACGAAGAGATGGTGCTCAAGGCAGGCGACCAGGTGCTCTATGGCAAGTATGCCGGCACGGAGCTGGAGCACGAGGGCAAGAAGTACCTCATCATGCGTCAGAGCGACGTCGTCGCTGTGCTGGCCTGAGCGGCCGGCGAAGAGACCTACATTTCACGTTAAACATTATACATTATTATAATCATGGCAAAAGAAATCAAATTCAATATCGAAGCCCGCGAGCAGATGAAGCAGGGCGTGGACCAGCTGGCAAATGCCGTGAAGGTCACTCTTGGCCCCAAAGGCCGCAACGTAATCATCGAGAAGAAGTTCGGAGCACCCCAGATCACCAAGGACGGCGTCACCGTGGCCAAGGAGATTGAGCTGGCAGATGCCTTCCAGAACGCCGGCGCACAGCTCGTGAAGAGCGTGGCCAGCAAGACCGGCGACGACGCCGGCGACGGCACCACCACGGCCACCGTGCTGGCACAGGCCATCGTGCGCGAGGGTCTGAAGAACGTCACCGCCGGTGCCAACCCCATGGACCTCAAGCGCGGCATCGACAAGGCTGTGGCCAAGGTCGTGGATTGCATCAAGGCTCAGAGCGAGCAGGTGGGCGACGACTACGGCAAGATAGAGCAGGTGGCCACCGTGAGCGCCAACAACGACCCCGAGATTGGCAAGCTGCTGGCCGAGGCCATGCAGAAGGTGTCGAAGGACGGCGTCATCACCATCGAGGAGGCCAAGGGCCGCGACACCACCATCGGTGTGGTCGAGGGCATGCAGTTTGACCGCGGCTACCTCAGCGCATACTTCGTCACCAACGCCGAGAAGATGGAGTGTGAGATGGAAAGCCCCTACATCCTCATCTACGACAAGAAGATCTCCAACCTCAAGGAGTTCCTCCCCAT
>JAFSVI010000074.1 GCA_017445145.1 Bacteroidaceae bacterium
ACGGTGTTGCGCAGGATGGCGCGGTCCATGAGGTAGCGGTCGTAGATGACGCGCTCGTCGCGGCTCATGCGCATCAGGTCCAGCTTCTCGCGAGCCTCCCTCAGGCCGGGGGCGTCGGCATCCTCGGGAATGTCGGACGTGGATAGGAAGTAGAGCCACTGGTCCAGCGGCACGCGGCTCCAGCGGTTGAAGTCGTTGACCTTCAGGATGAAGTAGCGCGGGTAGAGGTCGCTCACGGAGTCGGCCTGGAACTTCTGCTGCTGGAATGGTGAGAGCCTCAGCACATCGCCCTTGTTCAGCCCGCGGAACTCCGTCTTGCCCTCATACATGCAGTCCTCGCCCTGACCCAGGTCGAAATATACGATGTTGATGCTATACACGCGCTTCACCTGCTCATAATTCTCCCCACTTTCGATGTACTCCGTCACGAGCTTGGAGGCCCCGAAGAGCATGCGCTGAAAATAAGCCTGCTCAGGCTCGCCCTGCACCTCGATGAGTAGCAGGTCGCCGTTCTCATCCTGCGCCAGCAGATCCACGCGGTTGCTCTTGGACTCCTCGTCATCCTTGTTGCTCTCGCTTTCGAGAAGGCTCTTTATTGTGATGGTCTTGCCCAGAATCACGCTGACGAAGCCCTCGAGGACATCGTGGTTGGCTTTCTCGCGCAGCAGGTGCTTCAGCGCCCAGTCGAAGCTGATGAAGGTGCGTTTCTTTCGTGTCATGGAAGATGTGGACTTTGCGGTATCACTTCGCAAAAGTAGCGACTTCCCGCGACACTGCCAAGGAAATCGCCGACTTTTTGCTTCCTGGGGTGCGAAAAGGCGTGCTGTTTCAACATGAAACAATCGGCTTGGGGTGGATTTTCCTTGCAAAAGTGATTGGGACTCGGGGAAATGTCGTATCTTTGCGGCGGCAGCGGCCACCGAGGACTGCTGTGAATGGCTATTATGGCACAAACGGAAAGGCAAGAGAGAGGCTACGCCGTTGGCGTACAGATGTTAGACCGCTTGCTTGAGCGCAAGGCCGTCAGCTTCTTACTGCTCCGCACACGGCGCTTCGTCAAGTCGATGCTGGTAGATATGCCGTGCTGCCACTTCGATGGTCGCAAGGAACTCTTCGAGGAGTTGTATATATGCTTCAATGAGACGAAGTGGAGGCAGTATGCTGTCATCCTCTATGGTTTGAATTGTTATTACCGAACAGAAAGTGAGTTATCGAAATGAAGAAGTCATCACTGCTCTCCATGCTTGTTTGCTGCGTATGTCTCAGCGTCGCAGCTCAGACGAATGATGTGAGTTTCGGACAGGGCCGACTCACGACATCCATGCTCGCCAGCAATGCCGTGAGGATTCGCTACAGCGAAGGCATTGCCGACAGCGGCCTCCCCGACTGGATATATGTGAAGCACGACGCTGTGGCCGACGCCAGCATCAAAGTGCGCGTGGATGCTCGCCATGTAAAGCTCACCGTGGCCGATGCCGCCGGTCGCACGGTGTTTGTGGCCTCCACCCACGACATGAATGGCGGCGAGGCATCGCTGACATTCGCTTCGGACGAGGATGAGTGTCTCTTCGGCCTGGGGCAGTTCCAGGACGGATACAGCAACGTGCGCGGGTTGCCGCGTCGTCTCACCCAGGTGAACACGCAGATCTCGATGCCCATGCTCATCTCCAGCAAGGGCTACGGCATCCTGTGGAACAACTATGGCTTGACGGAATATAACCCCTGTGCGGAGAGCGTCAGGCTGGAGAAATGTCTCGATGCCGGTGCAACGGAGGAGGTGGATGTAACCTCCACAGAGGGTGGGAAGAAGGAGGTGCGTCAGCGCCACCGCTTCGAGGCCAGCATCGATATATCAGAGGCTGGCCAATATGCCATCATGCTCGATGTGGGACAGAAGATGGCTCGACGCCACAACCTCGACATCGACGGCGTCAATGTGCTGGAAATGCAGAACTTGTGGCTACCGCCAACGGCATCCGCCATCGTGCATCTCGACAAAGGTCGCCATCTCCTTGCCGCCGAACTGACAAGCGGCGACAAGCCGGTGGTGCACTATGGCAAGGTTGCCAGCACGACCACCTTCCGCTCGCCCGTGGCCGATGCCGTGGATTACACGGTGTTCGTTGGCACGCCCGACGAAATCATTGCCGCCTACCGCCAGCTGACAGGGCCATGCCCAATCATGCCCTCATGGGCATTGGGCTATATACACTGTCGCGAACGCTTCCATTCTCAGGACGAGATACTGGCCACGGCCAACAGATTCCGCACCGAGAACATTCCTGTTGACATGTTGGTTCAGGACTGGCAGTGGTGGGGCCGCCACGGATGGAACGCCATGCGTTTCGACGAGGAGTTCTATCCAGACCCCAAAGCTCTCACCGACAGTCTCCACGCCATGGGCATACGCCTCATGCTCAGCGTGTGGTCGAAGATTGACGTCAACTCCGAAGTGGGTAGGATGATGAGCGATAAGGGTTTCTACATTCCTGGCACTGACTGGATAGACTTCTTCAATCCCGATGCCGCGGCTGCATACTGGAGCCACTTCCGCGAGCGCTTGCTGCCTACGGGCATCGATGCATGGTGGCAGGATGCCACTGAACCCGAAAACGACGACCTCGCCGGGCGGAGGGTGAACAATGGCCTGTGGAGCGGCGAACAGGTGCGCAATGTGTATCCTCTTCTTGTCAACAAGACCGTATATGAGGGTCTTGTCGAGGCCGGACGTGAGCCAATGATTCTCACACGCTGCGGTTTCCCCGGCATACAGCGCTATGGGTCAGCGTTGTGGAGCGGTGACGTAGGCAATGACTGGGAGACGCTTCGTAGGCAAATAGTTGCGGGTCTTGGCGTGCAGGCTGCCGGAGTGCCATGGTGGACGTATGATGCTGGAGGCTTCTTCCGTCCTGGCAATCAATACACAGACACGGCCTACATTGAGCGCATGTTGCGGTGGATTGAGGTGAGCGTCTATCTGCCACTCATGCGCGTGCATGGCTACATGAGCAACACCGAACCCTGGAACTACGGCGCAGAGGCACAGCGTATTATCGCCGACTGCATACGTCGACGTAAGCAGCTGAAACCGTATATAGAGCGCTGCGCGCAACGTGTGGCTGAGGAGGGATATACCATAATGCGTCCGCTGGTATTCGACTTCGCCGACGACGCCGAGGCTTTGCGCCAAGGTTGTGAATATATGTTCGGTCCCGACTACCTTGTCTGCCCGGTCACGAAGCCAGGTGTCAACCAATGGACTTCCTACCTGCCCAAGAACGATGGAGGATGGGAGGACATACTCACGGGCCAACGCTACGACGGTGGACGCTACGTCACAACCACCATCGACAAAGCACACATACCTGTGTTCAGGAGATTGTGATTCCTTTTTCAGCGCGAAATGCGTCGGTGGACATCGGAGTTGGGAGGCACTGGTGTCTGCACATGGCGTGGCATTCGGGTGTGTGGCGTGGCCTATGGGCTGCTCTTTGCATACCTATTATTGATGATTTTTGGCCTTTTGGGTCATGAATTGTTGCGTGAAGCTTGTGTGATGCCGACAAAATGGCTACATTTGCGGCGCAACAACTATTGACATACATCAATGTCGAAAAGCATAGGATTATGAACCTTTCGGAACTAAATACGGGTGAAGTAGCCTACATAGTGAAGGTGCATGGACATGGGGGCTTCCGCAAGCGCATCGTGGAGATGGGCTTCGTGCGCGGCCAGAAGGTGGAGGTGCTGCTCAACGCCCCGCTTCAGGACCCAGTGAAATACCGTGTGATGGGTTATGAGGTGAGCCTTCGCCGCGCTGAGGCAGAGCTGATAGAGGTGGACCGCACACCTGGCGTACAGGTCAGCGCTGGCGACGTGTCGGTGGCTGCGGTGACTGAAGGTGCCAGTGAAGGCGGCTCTGTGATGACGCAGTGGGGTGGGGGAGTAGCTGGTTCGCACCCTGAGGTCTCTACGGGTTCGCAGCCAGTGGCCGAGGGCAGTGGTGGCAGCATTACTGTGGCTCTCATTGGTAATCCCAACTGCGGCAAGACGTCGCTGTTCAACTATGCGAGCGGTGCGCATGCCAGAGTAGGTAACTACAGCGGTGTCACCGTGGATGCCACGGAGGCCACTGCGCTCTGCGATGGGCGCACCCTCCTGCTAACGGATTTGCCCGGCACGTATTCGCTTTCGTGTTATTCGCCTGAAGAGCTTTACGTTAGGCGACATCTGGCGGAACGTTCGCCGGATGTCATCGTGAATGTCATCGACGCTTCGAACCTCGAGCGCAACCTCTATCTCACCACGCAGCTCGTCGATATGGACCTTCGCGTGGTGTGTGCGATGAACATGTTTGACGAATTTGAGCGGCGAGGCGACAGCGTGGATATCGGTGTGCTGGAACAGCTCTTCGGCGTACCAATGGTGGCAACGTCGTTCAAGAGCGGACGTGGGGTAGGGGAGTTGCTGCGCACCGTGGTGGAAGTGGCCGACGACCGCAGCGCCCGCTCACGCCACATTCATATACCTTATGGCCATGAGATTGAGGACGGTATAAGCCACATACAGCGCTATCTGAAGCTCGACGAGCACTTGTCGTCGCGCTTCTCCACGCGCTACCTGGCTATCAAGCTCTTAGAGCACGATGCTGACGTGACGCGCTTCGTGGAAGAGCACGTGGAGGGTGAGCACCGCAGCGAAGACCGGCGCCGACTCATGGCGGCTCGGGATTATGCGAGCGCCCGCGTACAGGAGGAGACGGGCACCGACTCGGAGACGGCCATCATGGATGCCAAGTACGGTTTCATCCACGGCGCGCTGACAGAAGCGCACCACCGCACGGGCACCGCGAACGACACCTACCGTACCACACACCTGCTCGACAGCCTACTCTCGCATCGATACTTGGGGTTCCCCATCTTCTTCGTAGTGCTCTTTCTTATGTTCGAGGCCACCTTCGTGTTGGGCCAGTACCCCATGGACTGGATAGAGGCGGGTGTTGCATGGCTCGGGCAGTGGGTGGGGTCGGCCATGGCCGACGGACCCCTGCGCTCTATGCTCGTTGATGGTGTCATAGGCGGTGTGGGTTCGGTTATCGTGTTCCTGCCGCAAATACTTATACTCTACACGTTTATCTCATTTATGGAGGACTCGGGCTACATGGCTCGGGCGGCATTCATCATGGACCGCCTCATGCACGGCATGGGCCTCCATGGCAAGTCGTTTATCCCGCTCATCATGGGATTCGGCTGCAACGTGCCGGCCATTATGGCCACCCGCACCATTGAGAGCCGCCGTTCACGACTCATAACGATGATGGTGTTGCCGTTCATGTCGTGCTCGGCTCGTCTGCCCATATACATCATGGTTGTTGGCACCTTCTTTGCGGCTGCATATAGGCCGTTGGTGCTGGTGTCGCTCTACGTGGTGGGCATCGCAGTGGCTGTGGTGGTGAGCAACGTGCTGGCGCGTTTCGTGGTGCGCGGCGACGACACGCCATTTGTCATGGAGCTACCGCCTTACCGCTGGCCAACGGCCAAGGCCGTGTGGCGACACACGTGGGAGAAGGGCAAGGAATACTTGAAGAAGATGGGCGGCATCATCCTCGTGGCAAGCATTATTGTGTGGGCGTTGAGCTATTTCCCACGGCCCGACGGTACCGCCGAGGTCGCCCCCATGGAGCAGTCGTACCTCGGCCGCTTTGGCAAAGCTGTGGAGCCTATCTTTGCGCCACAAGGCTTCAACTGGAAGCTCGACGTGAGCATCATCAGCGGCGTGGGAGCTAAGGAAATAGTGGCTTCCACCATGGGCGTGCTCTATGCTGGCGACGAGAGCTTTGGCGAACTCGCCAGCCTCGATGAGGTCGATACCGACGAGACGTCGCGTTTCACGCACCTTGGTCAGCTCATGGCGGCCGACGGCATTACACCTCTCACGGCTTATGCCTATCTAATCTTCGTGCTCCTCTACTTCCCTTGTGTGGCCACTGTCGTTGCTATCAAAAATGAGACGGGGTCGTGGCGATGGGCGATGGCATCGGCCGTGGGTACTACGGTTGTGGCATGGGTGGTGTCGGCGCTTGTGGTGTTGGTGGGTACCTTAGGAGCTATGTGGTGAATGTTCTGCGGGATGTACGGCAGATAGCCGCAAGCAACGGACGAAATTTGTTCGAGCTGATTAGGTAGAGGCTTTCAATGGACTAAATATCTGCGAGCTGATTAGGCAGAGGCATGTTGTGGACGAAATTGAGTGTTGGAGGTTAGGTGAGGCTTGTGTTTGCGTCTTTTCTGCGATTTTTGATGCCTTTTTCCTATCTTGCATGTTTAGGCGTACAGAATTTTTGTGGGTTAACTCGCAGTGCATGAGGACTTGAGACGCGTTTTATGGCCTCTGAGACTGGCTCAAAAGTCTACCGACCGCCCATTTGTCCGACAGAATGCGCTCTCACGAGGGCATTCTGTCGGTGTTGAACCGTGTGTCACGGTCAGAAGAACTTCGTTTCCTCGCCCGTCACTTCGGAGAGCAGCAGATTGGCCAGCCGCGATGTTCCGAGGCGGAGCCACTGGTTGGTGAGCCACTGTTCGCCGAGCACCTCCTTGACGATGGTGTAATAGACGAGGGCATCGTGGACGGTGTTGAGGCCTCCGGCTGGTTTGAAGCCAATCTGTATGCCCGTTTGCTGGAAGTATTCCTTTATGGCCTGGCACATGACGTATGCGGCTTCCGGTGTTGCGGCTGGCTTCTCCTTGCCGGTCGATGTCTTGATGTAGTCGGCTCCGGCGTACATGGCGAGTATGCTTGCGCGTTTGATGTCGGTGGGGGAGGGTAGCAGCCCCGTCTCGAGGATTACCTTCATCTTCTTGTCGCCGCACACACATTTGAGTTCGGCAATCTCGTCGCACACAGTTTCGTAGTCGCCGCTGAGGTATGCCCCAACGCTCATCACGATGTCTATCTCCGTGGCACCGTCCTTGATGGCGAGTGCTGTCTCAGCAACTTTCACCTCAAGCACGGCTTGCGAGCTGGGGAAGCTTCCGCTGACGCATGCCACCTCCACGCCTTCCACCTCGAGGCTCTGGCTGACAATCTCTGCGAAGCGTGGATAGACGCAGATAGTTGCTACGTGCGGCAGATCAGGGTAAGCGCCCTCGAAATCGTTGACACGCTCGGTGAAGGCGAGCACACTTTCTGCAGAGTCAGTGGTCTTGAGGGTGGTAAGTTCTACGCTTCCGAGCAGGAAACGCTTCACCTCAAGGGTGTCATTTTGAGGCGCTTTCTCCTCGATGATGCTTTTGACGGCCGCCTCCACTTCCTCTTGGCTAATGTTGAGGTTGTAGAGTGCCAGGGCTTGTTCATACTTGCTTGTTGTCATGACGTAATATGTTGTTGGTTAAGTTGTTGTGGTTCGTGTAAATGTTTATTCCTTGTTCTTGGTGTCCATGGTAATGGTGACCGGTCCATCGTTGACGAGGGCCACCTTCATATCGGCGCCAAATTCGCCATGGCCCACGGGCCGCCCAATGGCAGTGGCAAGCCGCTGTATGAAAGCCTCGTAGAGAGGGATGCTGATGTCGTGGGAGGCAGCTCTGAGCCACGATGGGCGGTTGCCTTTCTTGTATGAGGCAAAGAGTGTGAACTGGCTGACAACGATGATGTTGCCGTCGCACCCTTCGTGCTCTCCTTGAATGTCGATGATGCTTCGGTTCATGATGCCGTGCTCGTCGTCGAACACGCGCAGCGCCGCCACCTTTCGCACGAGCCAATCTACATCGTCGAGTGTGTCGGTGGCCTCAATGCCAAGTAGGATTACATATCCCAGTCCGTGGAAAGCGGCTGTGATGTTGCCGTTGATGGTTACGCTTGCTGTGTTGGCGCGCTGGATGACTATTCTCATGTTGATTTATATGATGTGCGGTTGGCAGCCGCACGCAATGGACGAAATAATTGGTGTGGATTGGGGGAATGGGGGAGAGGTATGTGCGGCAGGCAGCCGCACGCAATGGACGAAATGGAAGGGTGTGGAATGGGGGAATGGGGGAGAGGTATGTGCGGCAGGCAGCCGCACGCAATGTACGAAATGGAAGGGTGTGGAATGGGAGAATGGGGGAGAGGTATGTGCGGCAGGGAGCCGCACGCAATGTACGAAACGGAGGGGTGTGGAACGTGTATGGGGGAGGGGGCTGTGTGGCTTTAGGTGTGGTGCTATTCGTTGAAATAGGACTTTAGTGTTTTGGCCTTGGCTGCTCCTATTACTTCAGCGAGCTGCTGCTCGGAGGCTTGGCGAATGCGTTTCACGCTCTTGAAGGCCTTGAGCAATGCCTGTTTCGTCTTTGGTCCTATGCCCGGAATGGTGTCGAGTTCGGAGCGTAGTTGGCTCTTTGAGCGCTTGTCGCGATGGAAGGTGATTGTGTAGCGGTGGACCTCGTCCTGGATTTGTGTGAGCAGACGGAATAGTGCGCTGTCCTGCTTGAGTGCTATGGTGAGCGGTGGGTTGCCATAGAGCAGCTCATGGGTGCGGTGTCGGTCGTCTTTGGCAAGTCCGGCTATAGGGATGTTGAGATGCAGCTCGTCCTCAACGACTGCCCTCACCACGCTCATTTGCCCGGCGCCGCCATCGGTGATGATGAGGTCGGGCAGGGTAGTGCCTTCGCTCATCATGCGGCTGTAGCGGCGGCGCACCACCTCCTGCATGGAAGCATAGTCGTCGGGGCCAGTCACTGTCTTAATGTTGTACTTACGGTAGTCGGCCTTGCTGGGCTTGCATTTCTTGAACACCACGCATCCGGCCACGGCATCGGTGCCGGAGATGTTGCTGTTGTCGAAGCACTCGATCTGGTAGGGCAGTGTGGGTAGCTTGAGGTGGTTCTGAATTTCTTTCATCAGTCTCACGGCCTTCTGCTCGGGGTTGAGCTTGTCCTGCTGTTTGAGCCTATCGACTTTGTATTGCTTGACGTTGAGTTCCGATAGCGCGAGCAGTTGTCTTTTGTCACCACGCATAGGTATGGTGATTTCCACGTCGTTAAGTGGTAGTTCCACGGGGAACGGCAGCACGATTTCCTTGGCCTCCGACCCCCAGCGGTCGCGCATGTCCATGATGCCACGCACGAGCAGCTCTTCGCGCGTCTCGTCGAGCTTTTTCTTGTACTCGAAGGTGAAGGCTTGATTGATGGCCCCTTTCACTACATGCAGGTAGTTGATGTAGGCTATGCGCTCGTCGTCGTCGATGCTGAACACGTCGATGTTGTGGCCTGTGGAGGTGATGACCTGGCTTTTCTCCTGGTGGGCGGTGATTAGGTCGTAGCGCCGCTTGACGAGCTGTGCCTCCTCGAAACGCATTTCGGCAGCGAGCTGTTGCATCTGTGAGAGCATCTCGCGTCGCAGGTCCGCTGTGTCGCCTCTGAGGATGCGCACGGCGGCGTTGATGTATTCCATGTATTCTTCCTGGCTCTGCTGCCCTGTGCATGGTCCCATACAGTTGTGGAGGTGGTATTCGAGGCACGGCTTGTACTTGCCTTGCTGCACACCCTCGCGTGTCATGGGCTGATGGCAACGTCGCAGTGGGTAGAGGTTTTGGAAGAGTTCGAGGAGACCGTTGATGGTTGGTAAGTGGCTGTATGGGCCGAAGTATGTGGCGCCACGGCGGTCGATGTGGTGTGTCTTGAAGATACGTGGCAGGTATTCCTTGGTGACAGCAATGCTGGGGTATGACTTCCCGTCCTTGAGTAGCACGTTGTAGCGCGGCTGAAACTGTTTGATGAGTTGGTTTTCGAGCAGCAGTGCCTCGGCCTCTGTCTTGACGACGGTGTAGTGAATGTCATATATCTTCGAAACGAGTATGGCCGTCTTGCGCGAATCGTGGTCGCGGTTGAAGTAGGAAGCAACGCGTCGTTTGAGGTTCTTGGCCTTGCCTACGTAGATTACGGTGCCATTCTCGTCGAAGTACTGGTAGCTGCCAGGCTGTTCGGGTAGGCGCTGCAATATGCTCTGCAGATGCTCCATGCGTGATGCTTGCTGCCCGGCGTTAGCTCCCTGTGAGCGCAAGGCCCGAGGCTGCCGCCTCGCGGTGGCAGCCACGTTTGCGGCTGTTGCGGCTGTCTGCCCTGTCGTTGGCAGCTCTTGTGTTGCGTCGGGTCGCTCGTTGTTGTCTTGCATTGCTGGTTTAAGGTGTCGTGTTTCCGCTTCCCTTATATCTTGATAAGGGTGGTTATTTCGACGTTGTCTGGGAATTTGGCCATGCCGTTGAGGCCCTCTATGGTGAGTTCGATGATGAAGTTGATATATGTCTGTTTGGGGTTGAATTGCTGCACGAGGTTGTATGCTGCCAGCATGGAGCCCCCGGTGGCCAAGAGGTCGTCGTGGATGAGCACGATGTCCTTCTCCGTGATGGCGTCGCTGTGAATCTCGATTGTGTCTTTGCCATATTCCTTCATGTAGCTCTCCTTGAGCGTGTCGGCAGGGAGCTTGCCCGGCTTGCGCGCCATGATGAATCCGGCTCCAAGCTTGTAGGCCAGCGCTGCCCCGACCACGAAGCCGCGGCTCTCGATGCCTACCACCTTTGTTATGCCTTTGTCCTTGTAGATGTCGTAGAGTTCGTTGACCATGATGCGCAGACAGCGTGCGCTCTTGTAGAGTGTGCTGACGTCCTTGAACTGTATGCCCGGGATTGGGAAGTCGGGGACATTTCTCAGATGCTTGAGTAGAATTTCATTGTTCATTTTTAGTGAGTTATGGTTTGTGGTTTGTTAGCTTGTTTCACGTGGAACGGCGCTTTCTGCGGCGTTGCTTGACGCTTTGCTGCCCAGTGATGGGGTGGTGTGGTGTAGGGCGGTGGGTCTATCGATGTAGGAGCACGAGCAGCACGTTGATGTCCGACGGTGAGATGCCAGGTATGCGCGATGCGTGTCCGAGTGTCTCAGGGTCGTGACGGAGGAGTTTTTGCCGGCCTTCGGTGCTTATGGTGTGTAGGGTGGCGTAATCGAAATGTCCCTGGATGTGTATGTCCTCGAGGCGACGCATCTTTTCGGCTTGTTCTTGCTCGCGCTCGATGTAGCCAGCGTATTTGATTTGTATCTCCATCTGCTCTACGGCTTCGCTGGCCATGTTCTGTGTTGGCAGGTCGCGTGTGGCGGTGGCTATGGCTTCCTTGAAGGCTGGTATGGCATCGGCCATTGCGGCGACGGTGGTTTGTGGGCGCTCGAGTATGTCAATTAGCTTGCAGCCTCGTGTGAGCGGTGCCGACTGCAACCTCGTCAATGTGTCGTTGATTTCAGCTGCTTTCACCGAGAGGTTGTGTGCGAAGCGTGTTATTTGCTCTATGGCTTGTTGCTTGCGGCAGAAGGTGTCGTAGCGCTGTTGCCCGACGAGACCAATGTCGTGGCCAATTGTGGTGAGGCGCAGGTCGGCGTTGTCCTGTCGGAGTAGGATGCGGTATTCGGCTCTTGAGGTGAACATGCGGTAGGGTTCATCGACACCCTTGCACACGAGGTCATCGATGAGCACGCCTATGTATGCTTGGTCGCGGTGCAATACGAGCGGTGTTTTGCCCGCGACGGCTCGTGCGGCATTGATGCCAGCCATGAGACCTTGGCCAGCAGCCTCCTCATAGCCCGTGGTGCCGTTGACCTGTCCGGCGAGGTATAGTCCGCCTACGACTCGCGATTCCAGGCTATGGTGGAGCTGCGTGGGGTCGAAGAAGTCGTATTCTATGGCATAGCCGGGTCGGTAGATTTCGATGTTGCGGAAGGCTGGAATGCGCTTCAAGGCTTCTATCTGCACGTCTATGGGCAGCGACGATGAGAAGCCATTGAGGTAGTATTCGCATGTGTCGGTGCCCTCGGGTTCGAGGAAGAGTTGGTGTTGTTCGCGGTCGGGGAATGTGACGAGCTTAGTCTCTATGCTGGGGCAGTAGCGTGGGCCTATGCTTTGTATTTGTCCGTTGTAGAGGGGTGAGTCGGGCAGCCCCTGGCGCAATCGTTCGTGTACGTCGGGGTTGGTATATGTCACGTAGCATGGCAGCTGGGGCAGGGTGTGGGATGGTTGTGTTTGGCCGACGTGGTACGTCGGCATACTCAACATACCTTTGTTTTGCCCGTGATAGGTTGTGGCCAGTGGTTCTGGCATGAATGAGAAGTGGCGGTGGTCGGTGTCGCCGGGCTGCTCTGTCATCAGTGAGAGATCCACGGAGCGTATGTCGATGCGCACGGGTGTCCCCGTTTTCATTCGTGCGAGGCGTATGCCATGGCTTGCAATGCTCTCGGATAGTTCGAGTGAGGGTGGTTCGGCACAGCGTCCTCCGGGCAGCTTCACGCGTCCTATGTGCATGAGGCCGTTGAGGAAGGTTCCTGCGGTGACGACCACGCTACGTGCGCGGAAGGTCATGCCGAGGTATGTCTCAACGCCTGTGACGTGTTTTGCGCCGTTGGCGTCGCTGTCAACGATGATGCGCCGCACCTGGTCCTGCCAGATGTGGAGGTTAGGTGTGTTCTCGAGCACGGCGCGCCACGCCCAGATGAACTTAGCGCGGTCGCACTGCGCGCGCGGGCTCCACATGGCCGGTCCCTTGGAGCGGTTGAGCATGCGGAATTGTATGGTGGTGGCGTCGGTGACGCGTCCCATGGCTCCGCCGAGGGCGTCAATCTCTCGCACAATCTGCCCTTTGGCGATGCCTCCCACGGCGGGGTTGCACGACATCTGTGCGATTTTGTTCATGTCCATCGTGATGAGCAGCGTGTCCGCGCCGAGGCGTGCGGCGGCGTGTGCCGCCTCACATCCTGCGTGGCCTGCTCCGACCACAATGACGTCGTAGTATCTTTCCATGTGGCCGCAAAAATAGCGTTTTCCCTGCAAATGCGCAAGGAAAACGCCGATTTATTATGCATAGGCCGTCAATGTCCGTCAATCTTTGACCGTTGCTCGCCGGCCACCGATTGACGTCTATTGACGACAAACGTTATTTGTTTTTGTACGTGGCCGGGAAGCCATAGACGGTGATGCGCAGCACGCGGCGCCCCTTCATCAGGCGTGTGTATTGCGGGTTGACGAGCTTAGCGCAGCGTGCCGACATGACGGCCTCGCGCAGACAGAGGCTCTTTGCCTCGTCGTAGCTGAGTTTGTTGAGTTTGGCGCGACCCTCATCTGTGGAGATGTCGATGGTGTAGGTGATGGGTTCGGAGGCTATCTCCAGGTTTACGTCGTTGATGCTGCCGGTGTAGGAGTCCACAATCTCGGCAGCGCTGGTGCCGTCGCTGGTGTAGCTGGTGCGGCAGGCTGTGAGTGTGGCGGCTGCCATGGCAGCTGCGACGATAAGGATATGTTGGTTCATGCGGAAATAGGGGTTTTGAATATGTTGCTAAGTTGCGGTTGACGCGAATATACGGGGAAGTTATAATGAACTATTAGTTTTTTCATCAGAAGCTGTAGCGGAGGCCGATGCCGAGGGTCTGGCTCTTCAGGCGGCTGTCTTTCAGCATATCGATGCTCGTGGAGAGTGTTGTGCCGTTGCTGAAGGCGAAGTCATGCTGGAAGACGGGGGCGGACTGTAGGGCAAGGCCAGCGTTCTTCTTTATGTTGTGGGCGCGGATGAGGCAGGCAGTGGTAGTGGCGACGCCACCGGCAAAGCAGATAAGACCTGGTATTGTAAACTGTGCACCACCACCGATATTACCTTTATGATAAGTAAAAGGTTCACCATCATCATTAGCTAAACCATAAAAAAACAATGCAAT
>JAFSVI010000075.1 GCA_017445145.1 Bacteroidaceae bacterium
GGGGAGCCTTGGCGTCGTCGTGCGTCAGCTCCCATCCCTGCGGCCCGAAGAGGCGCATGCCGGGTATGTCAGCGAGGCGTTCGATGGCGTATGTGGTTAGTTCGGCCTCGTGGGCGCGTATGTTGTCAAGTCCAATGGCCTGTATGTAGTCAATGGCTCGCGCGAGGCCCGTGGTGGCGATGTAGTCGGGCGTTCCGGCCTCGAACTTGTACGGCAGGGTGTTGAAGGTGGTGTGCTCGAAGCTCACGCGTCCAATCATCTCGCCGCCGCCCATGTATGGCGGCATCTGCTCGAGCAGCCCCTCTTTGCCGTAGAGCACTCCGATGCCGGTGGGGCCGTACATCTTGTGGCCGCTGAAGGCGAGGAAGTCGCAGTCGAGGGCTTGCACGTCGATGGGCATGTGGGGTGCTGCCTGTGCGGCATCGACGAGCACCGGCACGTCGCGTGCGTGGGCCATGGCGATGATGTCGGCGACGGGGTTTATGGTGCCGAGCACGTTGCTGACGGCCGTTAGCGCCAGCAGACGTGTGCGCGGCGAGAATAGGCGTTGTAGCTCCACGAGGTCGAGCGAGCCGTCGTCGGTGACGGGGCACACCTTTATTATTATATGCGCGCGCGCCTGTAGGAGCTGCCACGGCACGATGTTGGAGTGGTGCTCCATGTGTGTGAGTATGACCTCGTCGCCGTCGGCCATGAAGGCCTGCCCGAAGCTCGTGGCCACGAGGTTGATGCTCTCGGTGGTGCCTCGTGTGAACACGACCTCGGCCGTGGAGCGGGCGTTGATGAAGCGTCTCACCGTCTCGCGTGCCTGCTCCATGAGGTCCGTGGCCTGCTGTGAGAGGAAGTGCACGCCGCGGTGCACGTTGGCGTTGGTGTTGAGGTACTCGTCGGTCATGGCGTCGATGACCTGGCGCGGTTTCTGCGTGGTGGCGGCGTTGTCGAGATATACGAGCGGATGTCCATATACCTGGCGGCCGAGTATGGGGAAGTCGGAACGGTGTTCTGTCATAGGAAGTAGGTGAACAATATTATCGTACAATCAGACCGCAAAGGCGCAATGTCAGTCGAAGAGCGTGGGCTGCCCGTCGTTGCGCACCAGTGGCGAGCGCCCGAGGTGTGAATACGCCAGGTCCGTGACCTCGCGTCCTCGCGGTGTGCGCTTGATGAACCCCTCCTTGATGAGGAAAGGTTCATACACCTCCTCCACGGTGCCCGGGTCCTCGCCTATGGCAGTGGCAATGGTGGTGATGCCCACGGGTCCGCCCTTGAACTTGTCGATGATGGCGAGGAGGATCTTGCGGTCGATGAGGTCGAGTCCGTGGCGGTCGATGTTGAGCGCCTCGAGGGCATAGCGCGCTATGGCGGTGTCTATGCGCCCGTTGCCCTTGACCTGCGCGAAGTCGCGCACGCGGCGCAGCAGCGCGTTGGCAATACGTGGCGTGCCACGCGAGCGCCCTGCAATCTCCACGGCGGCCTCCTCGTCGATGGGCTGGTTGAGGATGGATGCCGAGCGCAGCACTATGCCGCGCAGGGTGTCGATGTCGTAGTACTCGAAGTGGAGGTTGATGCCGAAGCGTGCGCGCAGTGGTGCGGTGAGCAGTCCGCTGCGCGTGGTGGCGCCAACGAGGGTGAATGGGTTGAGGTCAATCTGTATGGAGCGCGCGCTGGGTCCGCGGTCGATCATGATGTCGATGCGGTAGTCCTCCATGGCCGAGTAGAGATACTCCTCGACGACGGGCGAGAGGCGGTGTATCTCGTCGATGAAGAGCACGTCGTGGGCTTCGAGTGAGGTGAGAATGCCGGCGAGGTCTCCGGGTTTGTCGAGCACGGGTCCGCTGGTGAGCTTGAAGCCCACGCCCAGCTCGTTGGCGATGATGTTGGCCAGCGTGGTCTTGCCCAGGCCCGGCGGGCCGTGGAGCAGTGTGTGGTCGAGAGGTTCGCCGCGGTACTTTGCCGCCTCCACAAACACCTTGAGGTTGGCCACGGGCTGTGCCTGCCCGGCAAAGTCGCCGAAGCTCAGCGGGCGCAGCGCCTGTTCGAAGTCGCGGTCGGATGCGGCAGCCTTCTTTCCCGTCTGCGCCTCGCGCAGCGGCAGTGACGATTGTTCTGCGGGCATGTGTGGGTGATGTCAGATTTTCACCTCGTCGAGGTTGATGAGTCCGTTGACGATGGCGTAGATGGTGAGCGCTGCCGACGAGCGTATCTGTGTCTTGCGCGCTATGTTGCGGCGGTGTGTCATGACGGTGTTGGCCGAGATGAACATCTTGTCGGCGATCTCCTTGTTGGAAAGGCCGCTCACGACGAGGCGCATCACCTCCTTCTCGCGCTCCGAGAGGCCGTCGGGCGATGCCGCCGTGGCGGTGGTGTCGTTGGCTGTGGCCGCCGGTGCTTCGCCCTGGCTGATGCTCTCGCGCACGCCCTGTTCGAGGTGTTGCACGGCCTGTGCGAAGAGCGTGTCCTCGAGCATGCAGTGGCTGAGCAGGTCCTCCTCCATGATGTAAATGTCCATGAGCGTGTCGGCCAGCCGCTGTGTGTCGGTGTCCGAGGGGTAGTACTTGATGATGACGCTCTTGAGCTCGTGGCTGCTCTTGGTGAGGCTGGCGTGGTTGTCGTGGTGCTGGTGCTCGAGCTTGGCGTAGGAGTCGTCGCCCGTGGGCAGCTGCCCGTCGAGCAGCCGCTGCACATAGGTGTGTATGTGGCGGTTCTCGTAGTCCATGTGGCGTGCCACCTCGGCGGCATACTCGTCGTAGAACTTCAGGATGAGGAACGCAATCTGGTTGGGCGCCGAGCAGTCGATGGCCTCGATGAGCTTGCGGCGTATGGCCGGCAGGCGGAAGTCGATGAAATAGGCGTGCGAGCGCTGGAGGTATCTCATAAGCTCTGCCACGCTGACCTGCTGCACGAGCGAGGCCAAGCTGGTGTGGGCCGCCCCGGTGATGCAGTTGACCACGGCGAGGAACGTCGGCGCATGTACGCCGGCCGCCTGGCATGCGGCCTCCACGGTCTGGTTGCCAAAGCCCAGTCCTATGCCGAATCGTGCTATGACCTGCAAGAGACGGTAGTCGTCGCGTATGAGGTCGCTCATGTGTGCGTTGTCGGTGAACTTCATAACTACATTTAATGATTGTGGGTGCAAAGATACGACATTTCCGTGAGGTAGCGGCTCACTATAAATAAGTATTTTAACAGAAAGTGTTGGCTGTGTGTGATATTTAACATATCTTTGCGGCGCAATAGAGGCATGGGCGGCTCATTGCCGCCACATCACATGCCCACGAAACCATCAGCAATGCGACACATCACCAAGACATTACTCACCGCCCTCATGGCTGCCGCCACCGCCGCCCCGGCCCTGGCGCAGGGCGACGACCCCGACAGCTACTCGAAGTTCCGCGTGGGCGGCTACGGCGAGATGCTGGCCTCCTTCAAGGGCTACGGCACCAACCGCTTCAACGGCAGCACGAGCGGCAACACCTACATGCACCGCAACACAATCGCCATCCCGCGCTTTGTCATCGCCGGCGACTACCGCTTCAACCGCCACTGGAACGTGGGCGCCGAGATTGAGTTTGAGGCCGGCGGCACCGGCACGGCGTGGGAGATCGAGAACACCGAGAACGGCGAGTGGGAGACGGAGGTGGAGAAGGGCGGCGAGGTGGCCCTGGAGCAGTTCCACATCACCTACACCCTCGACCGCCGCTTCAACGTGCGCGCCGGCCACATGGTGCTGCCCGTGGGCCTGACGAACGCCCACCACGAACCCATACTCTTCTACGGCACGAGCCGCCCGGAGGGCGAAACCGTCATCATCCCCTCGACGTGGCACGAGACGGGCCTGAGCATCTTCGGCCAGGTGGGTTCGGGCTACGCTCGCTTCAACTATGCGGCCTACGTCACCGCCGGCCTCAACGCCAACGGCTTCGACCGCAACAACTGGGCCGCCGGCGCCAAGCAGGGGCTGTTTGAGGTCGATAACTTCACCAGCCCGGCCTACACGGCGCGCGTGGAATATGTCGGCGTGCCGGGCCTGCGCCTGGGCGGCACGTTCTACTTCTGCAACAACGTTGGCGCCAACTCCGACAAGCCCGACCAGTACACCCAGTACGGCCGCATTCCCGTGCGCATCGTCACCGTCGATGCGCAGTACCTCCACCGCTACTTCGCCTTCCGCGGCAACCTCATGTGGGGCACCCTCGACAAGGCCGACAAGGTCAGCCAGCGCAACAACCGCCTGGGCAGCTCACCCTACAGCTCGCTTACGCCCGTGGCCAAGAAGGCCGTGAGCTTCGGCGCCGAGGCCGGCCTCAACGTGCGCCGGTTCTTCAACTTCCGCTTCCCCGACATAGTGCCCTTCGTGCGCTACGACTACTACAACCCCCAATACACCGTGCCCGACGGCTACACCGCCGACAAGCGCCTCGAAGTGGGCATGTGGACGGCAGGCCTCAACTACAAGCCCCTGCCATACCTCGTGGTGAAGGCCGACTACACCACACGCCGCATAGGCCAGGGCCAGTACCACCGCGAGAACGAGTTCGCCGTGGGCGTGGCCTTCACGGGCTGGTTCTGGAAGAAATAGACATCACACCATAAACACCCACACCACTATGAAAAAGAACATTCTACTGGCTGCCATCGCCATGGGCAGCATGGCCATGGGTCTCACATCCTGCAGCAAGGACGACGACAACTCGGCCAACAAGGAGTACTACGAGGTCATCGAGATCGAGAGCCTCGACTACACCAGCACCTACCAGAAGAGCTGGAACAACTACATGAAGCAGGTGACGACACTCCTGTACAACGACTCCGAGGAACTCTACGACAGCTGGACACGCCCCTACAACGCCACGGGCTACACCTTCGCCGAGATCTTCAAGACCCACGACGGCAATGGCTATGAGAGCGTGGAGGAATGTCTGGACGAGATCATCGACAAGATGGCCGAGATTGCCAACGAGGTGGGCGGCAGCAAGATAGGCGGCCCCTACGACCTGTGGACAGCCGGCAACAAGCGCCAGGCCGTGCTCGAGGTGGAGTCGTGGTACAGCTGGCACAGCATCGACGACTACACCAACAACATCCGCTCCGTGCGCAATGTCTATTACGGCAAATACTTCGGCCAGAACGAGAGCGCACGCATACAGAACGGCTCCATGGCATCGCTCATGCAGAAGTACTACAGCCTCGACCACCAGAAGGTCGATGCCGCCATCACCGCTGCCATGAATGCCATACAGAGCATACCGGCACCCTTCCGCAACTACATCGCCGCACCACAGGTCATCACGGCCATCGACGCCTGTGCCGACCTGCAGAACGTCATCAAGAACACCCTCAAGCGCGACATGAAGACCATTGCCGAAAACTATGAGACCGACGCCGACAAGGCCGTGGCAGGCATCGTGGACAACGTCATCGTGCCCACATACCAGGACCTCTACAATAAGAACACCGAGCTGCAGAAAGCCGTAAATGCCTTCATCGCAAGCCCCACCAACGCCGGCTTCACCACCCTGGCCAACGCCTGGATGGCCAGCCGCCGACCCTGGGAGACGAGCGAGGCTTTCCTCTTCGGACCCGTGGATGCCCTGAGCCTCGACCCCAACATGGACTCGTGGCCACTGGACCAGGACGGCATCGAGCGCAACATCAAGGCCGGCAACTTCGACAACATCAACTGGAGCGACGGCGACGACGACGACGCCATCGAGGCTGCCCAGAACCTGCGCGGCTTCCACACGCTCGAGTACCTCATCTTCAAGGACGGCAAGGCACGCACCATCGTCAGCGAGTAAGCACCATCACTAAAGCATACACCACAAGCCACACAGCCTGAACCACATGCGAGTGGAGGACGGGAGCCGACGGCTCCCCTCCTCCGCTCATGTGGCCTCTGAGGACTGACACCGACCAATGAGAACATCACTCACGGGCAAAGCCACAGCCCTGGCAGCCGCTGCCGCCCTCGCCCTCGCCGCATGCGAGAGTGAGGGCATCGACATCGACGACTTCACCGTCGAGGACGGCTATGCCCTCTCCGCCGGCACCTCGACGCTGTTCCTGCAGACGTCGGTGGCCTACGACACCGATGCCGAGTGGGTGGCATCGAGTCCCGAACTAAGCCGCCGCTTCACGCGCGGCGACGCCCTCTACGACAACGGCTACGTGCCGGCCACGGGCCTCGGACCCGTCTATGCCGGCTACAGCTGCGGCTTCTGCCACCAGAACGCCGGACGCACCACACCCTCCTTTGCCGCCGACGAGGGCGGCGGCAGCACCGCCACGGGCTACAGCACCATGCTCATCTACATCACGCGCAAGAACGGCACCTTCTTCCCCAACTACGGACGCGTCATCCACGACCACGGCATCTACGAGGAGAACGTGGGCCGCGACCTGGCCTTTGGCGGCGTGCGTGCCGAGGGCAAGCTGCATGTCGTGTGGCAGATGGAGGACTTCACCATGCCCGACGGCGAACCCTACCAGCTGCGGCGCCCCGAGTACAGCATCACCGACTGGTATGCCGACAGCATACGCCCCGAGGACCTCTTCATCACCGTGCGCGTGCCGCTGCGCCACGTGGGCATGGGCCAGATCATGGCCCTCGACCAGGCCGAGATCGAGGCCCTGGCACGCAAGAGCAACTACCCCGAGTGGGGCATCAACGGACGCTGCAACTACATCACCGAGCGCGGGCGGCGCCGGCTGGGCGTCAGCGGCAACAAGGCGCAGCACGCCGACCTCACCGTGGAGCTGGGCTTCTCGAGCGACATGGGCGTGACCAACAGCCGCTACCCCGAGGAGATATGCGAGGGCCAGCTGCAGATGCAGGAAGGCTCCATGATGGGCCTGCTCTACGACCAGCTCGACGTCAGCACCGAGGACATGGAGGACGTCGATCTATACCTCCACGGCCTCGGCGTGCCGGCGCGGCGCTTAGGCTCCACCACACGCACACGCACCCACCAGAAATGGGACGCCAGCGAGAGCCGCACCCTCACCGAGCGCGAGTGGAACGAGCTGGGCGAGCGCATGTTCTACCAGTCGGGGTGCCACCTCTGCCACGCCACCACGCTCCACACACGCACACGCGGCGCCACACTGCTCAACGGCACCGAGCTCCCCTGGCTCGGAGGGCAGACCATACACCCATACTCCGACTTCCTCCTCCACGACATGGGCAGCGAGGTCATGGGCGTGGGCCTCAACGACAACTACGTCAGCGGCCTGGCGCGCGGCAACGACTGGCGCACGACACCCCTCTGGGGTGCCGGCCTGCAGCAGAAGGTCAACGGCCACCAGTACTTCCTCCACGACGGCCGCGCACGCGGCTTCCAGGAAGCCATCATGTGGCACGGAGGCGAGGGCCAGGCCAGCCGCAACCGCTACCAGAACCTCAGCTGGGACGAGCGCGCCGCGCTGCTCGACTTCCTCGGCTCGCTCTGACCGCCACCACCACACACACCACACACACCACCACCACACACCAACAATGAGACAACTGATCATAGCCGCCTTGGCCGCAACGGCCACTGTCATGCCGCTGGCGGCTGCCACTCTCGACGTGCTGCCCGAGGAGGGCACCGCCACCGACGACACACGCCCCAACCTCAACATGGACAACGGCGTGGTGCCCATTGCCGACAACCGCGGCTTCACCCTCCAGAGCAAGGACGGACGCTTCGTGTTCAAGCCTTACCTCATGCTGCAAACCAGCGGCAACTTCAACTGGTACGACGACGAGGGCCTCGACAAAGCCTACAACCAGGACAACGTCGCCAACAGCGGATTCGCCATACCCAACGCCATCATCGGCTTCACGGGGCGAGCCTTCGGGCGCATAGACTACAACGTCAGCGTCAACGCCGCCGCCTCGGGCCACGCCATACTGCAACAGGCGTGGATCGACTACGGCATCTCGCCGGCAGCCCACTTCCGCGTGGGCAAGTTCAAGACACCCTTCACCCACGCCTACCTCACCACACTGGGCGAGACACTCATGCCGGCCATGCCCAACTCGCTCACGCAGCAGGTCATACTGCCCTATTCGCTCAACGCCGTCACGCCATCCTTTGCCACCGGCTTCGACCTCGGCGTGCAGTTCCACGGCATGGCCAAGTGCGGACTGGGCTACGATGTGGGCATCTTCAACGGCACCGGCATCAACACCAACATGGCCACGAAGACCATCTCCGACGACCTGCACATACCGTCGCTGCTCTACGCCGGGCGCCTCACCTACCAGCCGTGGGGCAAGATGCCCACCACACAGGGCAACCCGCGCCTGCAGGACGAGAAGAAGCTGCTCGTGGGCATCGCGGCCAACTACAACGTCGAGAGCGAGAACGAGAGCACCAATGACCTGCGCCTCGGCGCCGAGGTGGCCTTCATGTGGAAGCGCCTATACCTCGCCGGCGAGTTCTACTACATGAACGTGGCCTTCACCAAGCGACAGAAGATCACCGACACGTACCACTACCTCGGCGGATACGTGCAGGCCGGCTACTTCGTCACACGATACCTGCAACCCGCCCTGCGCTACGACTTCTACGACCGCAACGGCGTGGGCCGCACAGGCGCGCCGGGCTTCCTCAACGCACCCGCCGTGGCCCTCAACTACTTCATACCCAAGTGCAACCTCAAGCTCTCGGCCATGTATGAGTTTGTGGGCCGCTGGGGCCACGACACGCAGGTGGACCGCGACATGGACGACCTCGGCGTGAGCACACACCGCGCCGTCGTCATGCTGCAATACTCGTTCTGACGCCGACGCGCCACCGTCACCACAAAGCCCACACCCTACAGCCAATGAAACACCTACGCCTCTTCCTCGCTGCACTGTGTGCCACCCTCGTGGCAGCGTGCGACGAGGGCAACATACCCGAGAAGCAGCCCACACTGGCCGCCGGACGGCCCATACGCCTCGACTGCCGCCTCAGCGGCATCGGCCAGTGGGGCGAGGGCTACAGCGTCGTGCTCGCACTCTTCGGCGACGACAACGACGGCTACGACATCTCGCAGTTCCGCATCATGCCCGAGTGCGACGGGCGCGACACCACCATCATCTGGGAGCTGCAGGACGCCAGCGCACGCACACTCGAGGTGTGCCTGGTGTCGGCGCTCAGGGAGCGCATCGTCACCTTCGCCGCAACCGACATACCCGAGGGCACTGACACCATACGCCTCGCCGCCAACGACATCGACGTGGGCCTATGGGCCACCACTCTCGCCATCTTCAACCAGAGCTGCGTGAGATGCCACGGCGAGGGACAGGCCGCACAGCTCTTCCTCGACCCCGAGCGCGCCTACGCCAGCCTCGTGGGCCACCCCGCCCACCGCGCTGAGTTCGGCGGCGCATCGCGCGTGGTGCCCGGCGACGCACAGGCCAGCGTGCTCCACCAGATGCTCGACGAGACGATTGACAACGCCCGCGACCTCGGCGTGAACCACAAGGCCATGTTCCGCGCTACATACCCCCTCAACATCATCGACCTCTGGATAAACTCACTCACCAACGAATGAACCACCAACAGATACACCTACCACACATCGGAGCTACAGCACAGCTCGCCACATTCGCCACAGACAATGGCATCACGGAGCAACACGCCATAATACACATCGAGCCGCGAGGCGAACTCTTCGACGCACAGATGCAGCGCATGCTGCTCGCCGAGAGCGAGCTGCTCGCCACGCCGCAGTGCCAGGGGGCGCAGACCATCTTCAAGCGCTACTTCCTCAGCGACGCCACTAACCAGAAACCCACGCTCGACCAGATGCTGCGCACACACGACGCCACACGCGCTGCATCCGTCTCGTGCATACAGCAGCCGCCGCTCAACGGCAGCAAGGTGGCAGCGTGGCTATACATCGTCCACGGCATGGACGTCGAGGACCACGACGGACTCGTCATAGCCTCCCACAACGGCTACCGACACCTATGGAAGATGGGCATGCACCACCACAAGGGCGACTCCGCCTGGCAAACGGAGTCGCTGCTCATCGACTACGAGGAGACACTGCAGCGCTACGGCGCCACGCTGGCCGACAACTGCATACGCACGTGGTTCTACGTGCGCGACGTCGATACGCAGTACGCCGGCATGGTGCGCGCGCGACGCGAGAACTTCGCCGAGCAGGGCCTCACCAAGGACACACACTTCATCACATCCACCGGCATTGGGGGCCTCCCGGCCGACACACGCGCGCTCATACAGCTCGGCACCTACGCGCTCATTGGCTTCATGCCCGAGCAGCAGCGCTACCTCTACGCTCCCACACACCTCAACCCGACGTATGAGTATGGCGTCACCTTCGAGCGCGGCACACGCATCGACTACGGCGACCGCCGACATGTGTATATCTCCGGCACTGCCAGCATCAACAACCACGGCGAGGTCGTGCACGTGGGCGACATCGTGAGCCAGACACGCCGCATGTGGGAGAACGTGGAGACACTGCTGGCCGAGGCCGGCACCACGTTTGCCGACATAGCGCAAATCATTGTCTATCTGCGCGACGTCGCCGACTACGACATCGTCAGCCGCATGTTCGCCGAACGCTTCCCCACAACACCCTACGTCATCACACTCGCACCCGTCTGCCGCCCGACATGGCTCATCGAGATGGAGTGCGTGGCCATCAGCCCATGCACCAACAACAACTTCCGCGACTTCTGACGCTGCCCGACGGACTCCGCCTGCTCATCATACCCGCACAGACGCGAACCGCACACGCCGGCATTCTCGTCGGCGCCGGCACGCGCCACCAGGACGACGACCAGAGCGGCATGGCACACCTCGTCGAGCACATGACATTCAAAGGCACACGCCGCCGCACAGCCACGCAGATCATCAACCGCATTGAGGGCGTGGGCGGCGAGCTCAACGCCTACACCGGCAAGGAGGAGACAGTGTATTACACCACATGCCTGGCCGAACACCTGCCGCGGGCCATAGACCTGCTGCGCGACATCGTCTTCGACAGCACCTTCCCGCCCGAAGAGCTGGCGCGCGAGGTGGAGGTGGTGTGCGACGAGATCGAGAGCTACGAGGACTCACCCGCCGAACTCATCTTCGACGACTTCGAGGCTCTACTCTTCCCCAACATGCCGCTCGGCCGCAACATCCTCGGCGACGCCACCCGCCTCCGGCAATAC
>JAFSVI010000076.1 GCA_017445145.1 Bacteroidaceae bacterium
GGCGACAACAACCGCCAGGCCGGCGGCCGCGACCGCTCGGACCGTGGCAACCGCGGCGGACGTGGTGGCGGCGGCTTCGGCGGCGGCCCTCGCGGCGGCGGCTTTGGCGGCGACGGCGGCTTTGGCGGTCCTGGCGGCGGTTTCTGAGCCTCCGGTCCCCACACCCTACAGCCAACGCCACGGAGTGCAGGTACATGCGCTCCGTGGCGTTGTGTCGTTTGTGGCGTCGCGTTGTTGGCCGCGCGCTATGTGGCGCGCGGCGCGTGGCTACTCAATCCTGATGGCCACGGCCTTTAGCGACTGCCATCCGGCGCGGTCGGTGAGGCGCACCATGAAGTGGTAGTCGCCGGGGTCGATGTCGGAGGGTATGGCTATCTCGTGGGTTGCGGTGTAGGCCCTTAGTCCGGCGGGGATGGCATAGTCCTGGTTGAACACCCAGGGGTTGACGGCGTCAGCGTGTTCGTGGTCGTGGTCCTCCTCGCATTCTGTTGCCGAGGTGCTGTGTGAGTGGTGGTCGTGGTTGGAGTGTACCTCGATGTTGTAGTTGCCGAGCTCGGTGTCGTCGGTGAAGGCGAAGCACACGGGCAGCACGTCGCCGCGGCGGTAGGTCTGGCAATCGACGGGGTTCTCGGTTACGCCCTCGCCGCTGATGACGGGGTAGGTCATGTCCTTGGTCTCGTCGTCGGAGCCGCAGGCCAGGAGTGCCGTGAGCACCACGGCGATGGATATTGTCTTTTTCATTTTGGTTCGATGTGTTGATGGTTTTGGTTATGTATTGATTTAGAACTCCAGCCCCACCATTGCCGCGACGTTGATGCCCGGTTCGGGCACGTCGATGAGGCGGTAGTAGCTGGTGTGGTCGTAGTAGCGACGGTTGAGGAGGTTGTCGGCGTGGAGCGTGATGTTGAGCATCTTGCTGCCCAGCGGGAACTTCTTGCCGGCGGCGAGGTTCAGCGTCCAGTGGCCGTCGGTGGGCTTCTCCGGCGGCACGATCTGGTCCTGGCGCCCCACGATGTGGGCCGTGAGCGCCACGAAGCCGTCGCCGCGCCAGTCGTAGGTGTAGCGCAGGCCAGCGTCGGCCGACCAGGGTGGCGAGAAGGGCAGCGTGTAGCCCCTCTTCTGGCCCGAGCGCTGGCTAGCGTAGAGGTACTCGCCCTGTGCCGTGGCCTCCCAGTGGCGCGCAAAGCGGTAGGCGAGCTGCGCCTCCACGCCCCATCGCAGCACACGCGTCTGGGTGTAGTGGTAGAGCTGCAGCCCCTCGACATATTCGGCCGTGGGGTTGAGGAAGATGTAGTTTGGGAAATAGCTCACGTATGGCGACAGCTCGGCCGTGAGCGGGCCATGGTGCCAGCTCACGGTGGCGTCGAGCTGGTAAGCCTCCTCGGGGTCGAGGGAGCTGTTGCCGCGCTCGTAGCGGAAGATGTGGTAGTTCACGCCGTCGGCCCCCAGCTCCTTGGCGATGGGCATGCGGAAACTCTTGCCGGCGTTGGCCTTCACGAGCCAGTTGCCGCGCGTCCAGTTCACGCCGGCCGACCACGTCAGCGCGTGGAAGGTGCGCCGCTGCTCGCTGCTGCGCTGCAGGTGCTGAGGCCCATTGGCGGTGGGCGTGGCGTACCAGTCGCTGTAGGCGTGGATGTGTGTGCGCGCCATGTCGTAGCGCAGTCCCGCGTTGAGGATGAGGCCCGGGCGCACCTCGAAGCGGTCCATGGCATAGAGGCCCGCGCTGCCCGTCTCGAAGTCCGGCAGGATGAAGCCCCAGCCGCCGCTGCGGTTGTGCTGCCACTCGCCGCAGAGGCCGCCCTGCAGCGTGTTGCGCCCGCGCTCGTAGCGCACCATGGCGTTGGCCGTGGCGGTGTGCTTGTTGAAGCGGCGCTCGCGTGTGCCGTCGGGTGTGGGCATGTAGCCGTGGCTGACGGGTTCTGAGTGCTCCTCGCGCAGGTTGTTCTGGTAGGCGAGATTCAGCTCCGTGGCGACGACGTCGTTGCGCCAGCTGGTGTGGGAGAGCACCTTGAGGTGGTTCACCCACTGGTAGGGCAGGTCGATGTCGCGCCGCGAGGCGTCGTAGTCGATGTCGCTCAGGCGCACCTCCAGGCCGTGGGCGTCGGCAAAGAAGCCGCTGCGCGAGTAGCTGTCGCTCACGCGAAGGTCGCTGTGGAAGTTGTAGCCGGCATAGCCCAGCATGAAGCTCCCGTCGTGCTCGCGGCCTGCCGTGTTGCGCAGGCGGCCGTCCTTGAGGCGCACCCAGTAGGAGTAGTACTGTATGCTGTCCGCCGGCACGCGGTAGTCGGCATAGTCGATGAGGGTGACGTTGGCGCGGTAGAAGAACTTGTCCTTGCGGCCGCCGACCTTGGCCGAGACGCCCGCCTGCTCGTTGTTGGTGCGCCCAAAGAGCTGCACCGAGCCGCCCACGCCCTCCATGGGCACGTGGTTCGTGAAGAGGTTGAGCACGCCGCCGATGGCGTCGGAGCCGTAGAGCAGCGCAGCAGGACCCTTCACGACCTCGGCCCTGTCGATGGCAAACTGGTCGATCTCCAGGCCGTGGTCGTCGCCCCACTGCTGTCCCTCGTGCTTGACGCCGTCCTCCGTCACCACGAGGCGGTTGAAGCCCAGGCCGCGTATGACGGGCTTGCTCTGCCCGCTGCCTATGGCCATGGCCTTCACGCCGGGGATGTCCTCGAGCGTCTGCATGAGGCTCCCGGCGAAGTGCTCGTGGAGGTATTTCTGGCTCACGGCGACGTTGGTCTGCGACATGCGCATCTGCGTGTCGTGGCGGCGCTGGCCGCTGACGGAGACCTCCTGTAGCGTTGTCGTGGTGTCTGCCGGCGTCCACGCACAGAGCATGGAGGCCAGTAGCATGTGAATCATACTTCTTGTCTGTTAGAGAGTCGTGGGTGGATGGGGTGGGGGAGCGGGTTGCCGCCTCCCGTGGGCGGGCGCAGACCCAACGTGGTGCGCCCGGTGCTGAAGGGGTATGGACTCTCAGGCCACCGGCGGTGCGCGCAGCGGTGGCAGGCCGTCGGTATCGGCGTGCGTGGCGCGCTGCTGCCTGTCGGCCGTCAGACGAAACACTTTGTTGCTGAATGCGGCCACGCCAAGTGCCGCGGCCACGAATGTGAGGCTCAGAAACTGGCAGAGCACGCACGTGAGCGTGGGGCCGTCGAACGCCACGAGGTGACCGTTGCAGTGGTGCTGCACGCACTCGTTGCACAGGGCCGCACGCACGCCCTGCATGTCGTTGTGGACATGCAGCGACGCCATGATGTATGCTGGCACGAGCACGGCCAGCAACAGCCAGGCGGCGAAGTGCTTTCTTGCGGGGTGGCTCACGGGCGCAAAGGTACGTGTTTTTTTCTTTTGCGCAAGCACAAATAGTGTGAAAAAACCTTGCGGCGGCTGTTTTCTTCGCGCGTTTTGTGCCAGAGGGCCGCGCGCAAGGCGGCGGGGGGGCCGTGGCGGCAGCCGTCGCAGCGCGGGTGGTTGCGGGCGGGTGCCGCGCGCAGCTGCCGTATGTGCGGACGCGCCTGGCCTCGTCCGTGGTCTGGCCTGTCGCTGGCTTTTGCAAAAAAATGTGCCACTTTCTTTGGTCGTTACGGCAAAATGGCCTACCTTTGCAGCAAGTATTCACTTTTAACCATACATTCTATGAGAAAATTCTACTCTTTATTGTTGATGCTGTTCGCCATGTGCGGACTGGCGTCGGCTCAAGTGACGCTCACGTGGACGGCATCGGAGCAGGGGTATGACAATGCCCAGGACTTCGACGGCGTCACCGTGAAGCTCGACAACGTCATCAGTGCTGCGTTCTCTAAGGGGAGCGGCTCAACGACCCCGAAATATTACAACACTGGTACTGCCATGCGCCTCTATGGCGGCAACACCATGACCCTCTCCGGCGCAAACATCATGAATGTGGTGCTCACATACGATGGCTCGAACAGCGCAGAGGTAACGGCCTCCACCGGCGAGTATAGCCTTGAAGGTTCCACAGGAACGTGGACGGGCGAAGCCTCCAGTGTCACCTTCAGCCGTGGAGGTACATCCGGCCATGCGCGCATCAAGACCATTGAGGTGACATATTCCACGGGCGACGTCAACCCCAACTACGTCGCCGCACCGCGCATCAGCCCCGCCACCGGCACCTACTATGAGGCGCAGACGGTGACCATCACCGCCGGCGACGACTGCACCATCTTCTACACCACCGACGGCTACTCGCCCGTAGATGCCACCGGCGGCATCAGCCAGACGGCGCAGGCCTACAGCGAACCCTTCACCGTGGCGCAGACCACCACCGTCAAGGCCGTGGCCATGAAGGCCACCCCCGCCGCCTCCTTCTTCAGCGACGTTGCCGAGAGTGTCATCACCATCGCCGAGGCCGCACAGTATGCCAGCGTGCCCCGCATGAAGGCCGCCGCACAGAACCTCGGCACCGACAAGCAGGTGTGTGAGATGAACACCAACGGCCTCACCATCATCGGCGCCAAGGGCAGCAACCTATACGTCGTAGATTACACCGGCGAGGGCATCCTCCTCTATGGCACCAGCAACCTGGCCGACGGCATGCCATCGACCGACTTGGCCGTGGGCGACGTCATCGGAGGCACCATCCGCGGCGAACTGCAGCTCTACAGAGGTGCTGTCGAGCTTGGCAGCATAGACCTCTCCAGCATGACCCGCAACCAGCAGGGCGTCAGCGTGCAGCCCACGGCTGCCACCATCGCCGAACTCACCGGCGATAACCGCCTCCACTACGAGAGCGGCCTCGTCACGGTCTGCGGACTAAGCTTCACCGCGTCGGCCCTGGCGAGCAAGAACATCACTGCCAAGGATGCCACCGGCGCGGAGATTGTCGTGCGCGACAACTATGGCGTGCTCGCCGACTATCCCTTCAGCACCAGCGCCACCTACGACATCACCGCCATCGTCTCCTACTACGACGGCACCGTGCAGCTCTTCCCCCGCACCGCCGACGAAGTGGTGAAGGTGGGCGGCGGCGACGACCCCGAACCTCAGCCCCATCAGCTCGTGGGCGACGGCACTCTGCAGAACCCCTACACAGTCGAGGACATCAACTCCATGGAGATTCCCTACACCACCGACGAAGCCGGCAAGAAGACCTACGGCAACGCCAACGGCGACGCTAAGGTGTGGGTGAAGGCCCAGGTTATCGGCTTTGCCAACGGTGTGTTCAGCGCTAACAAGGTCGTGTTCGGCACGTCCGAGGCGGTTCAGTCGAATATCGTCATCATCGACGAGGCCAATGTCAGCGTCACCGCAGCCCCCGACATCAAGTACTGCGCTCCTGTGGCGCTGGCCAACAGCAGCAATACCGACAAGGCCATCCGTGCGGCTCTCAACCTCGCCGACAATCCCTCCTTGCTGTCGCAGACGGTCTATCTCTATGGCGACATAACGATGTACTTCAGCGTCAACGGCGTGAAGAACCTTGAGAAGTACAGCCTCGACGGCACCACCATCCTGCCCGCCGACGAACCCGGTCCCGACCCCGGCACCGACATCGACTGGACAAGCTCGGCCGACGCACCCCTCACCGTGGCACAGGCCATGGAGAAGGGCGGTCAGCTCGCACCCAAGGCCGACAGCGGCGTGGACGTCTATGTCAAAGGCTTCGTGGCCAACGTGGAGGCCATTGCCAACGGCAGCGCCAAGTACTACATCGCCGACCAGGCCGCCGGCAACGCCACACAGCTCTACATATATAATGGTAAGGGCCTGCAGGGTGCCGACATCGCCGAGGGTGGCCTCACACAGGGCGACGAGGTCATCGTCGTAGGTCGCGTGAAGAACTACCAGAACAACGACGGCACCAGCACCATCGAGATGACTGGCAGCAAGCTCTACAGCCTCAACGGACAGACCACGCCGGGCGACGACCCCGCCACCGACATCGACTGGACAAGCTCGGCCGACGCACCCCTCACCGTGGCCACAGCACTCGAGAAGGCCGAGGGTCTGGCCGCCAGCGCCGAGGGCAGCGAGATCTACGTGAAGGGCTACGTCACCAGCATCGAGGAAATCAACACTCAGTACGGCAACGCCACATACTACATCGCCGACCAGCCCGCCGGCAACTCCACGCAGCTCTACGTGTACCGCGGCAAGAGCATCGACGGCGCCTACTTCACATCGGCGAACGACCTGGCCGTGGGCGACGAGCTTCTGCTCCTGGGCAAGATGAAGAACTACGTCAACAACGAGGGTGCCTCGACGCTCGAACTCGTCAGCAGCAAGATCGTAAGCCGCAACGGACAGACAGAGCCTACGCCCGTCGAGACCGTCAGCTACGCCAGCCTGCCCGAGATGCGTGCCGCAGCACGCCAGCTCACCGTGGCCAAGCAGGACTGCGAACTCAACACCAATGGCCTCACCGTCATCGGCGTCAAGAATAGGAACGTCTATGTCGTTGACTACACCGGCGAGGGCGGTCTCCTCCTCTATGGCGACAACACCCTCTCGCTCACCGTGGGACAGACCATCGGCGGCACCCTCAAGGGCAAGCTGCAGATGTACAACGGCGTGGCCGAGCTGGGCGACGTGGATTACAGCGGCATGAGCGTCATCACCTCGCAGCCCGTCACACCCGTTGAGGCCACCATCGCCGACATCGTCACCGACTTCGTCAAGTATGAGAGCGGACTCGTCATCGTCAAGGGTCTGAACTTCGGCGACGCTACGGCCTTCGCCCAGAACACTACGGCCTACGACGAGAGCGACAACGAGATTGTCGTGCGCGACAACTACAGCACCTACGCCGGAGAGACCATCACTCCCGGCGCCGACTACGACGTCACAGCCATCGTGGCCCTCTACAACGACGCACCGCAGCTCTACCCGCGCAGCATCGACGACATCGTCAAGACCGGCGAGGCCGACCTGCAGGTACCCACCTCCGAGTGGAGCTCCGACAACGTGTTCTGCGGCCCGGATGAGGTCGTCAACGTGCAGTTCACGACCAACTCCGACGGCGCCGTGACCTACACCAGCAGCGACGAGAGCGTGGCCACCGTGGATGCCAACGGCGTCATCACCACACACGCCGTGGGCACAGCCACCATCACCGCCACCACCGCCGCCACCGCCACCTACCGCTCCAGCAGCGACTGGGTGAACATCATCGTGAGCGACAACAGCCAGGGCAGCAAGACCAACCCCTACTCGCCCGCCGACATCATCGCCCGTGGCGCCGACGCCGAGAAGGTGGAGAACGTGTGGGTGCGTGGCTTCATCGTGGGCTACGTCAACGGTCAGTCGCTCAGCTCCGGTGCCGTGTTCTTCCGCACTGCCAATGAGGCTCCCGCCACACGCGCCGACGTCGAGGTGAGCAACACCAATCTCCTCATCGCAGTCAACGTTGAGGAGACAAACGTGGAGAACTGCATTCCCGTGCAGCTGCCTGCAGGCGACGTGCGCAGCAGCCTCAACCTGCGCGACCATCCCGAACTGGCCTACGCTGAGGTGGAACTCTACGGCGACGTCGAGAAGTACTTTGGCGTGGCAGGCTTCAAGGGCGTCAAGGCATACGAGATCATTGGCGGCAACGCCGTCCGTGGCATCAACGCCGACACCACCACCGACGCCGCCATCTACACCATCGACGGACGCCGCGTCAGCGCCGCCAGCCGTCCGGGCCTCTACATCATCGGAGGCCGCAAGGTGGCTGTGAAGTGACACCGCCAACAACCGCCGACACCCACGGGAACATCACCCTTTCCCACCCATTGCAAAGCCCTTCGCCTCGCGGCGAGGGGCTTTTTTGTGGGCCTCGTGCAAAATAAAGGGCTTTTTCCTTGGCCGCTTGGCGGAAAGTCGCTATTTTTGCGACATGAAACACATCCACACACATCTGCGGCGGCTACTCGCCGCGGCGCTCGCGTGCGTTGCCACAGCCGCCATGGCCATCGACGACGCCACGCTCAAGAGCTACTACGCCGGTGCCAGCGGCAAGAAAGGCGCGGCGCTCAAGACGGCCTTCTACAACTGCATATCAGAGCACACCACCATCAGCTACGACGGCCTCCACGAGGCTTACAAGACCTCCGACCGCCGACCCGACGGCAAGCTGCGCGACTGGTATTCCAACATCACCAACTACACCGCCGTCACCGACAAGGCAGGCTCCTACAAGAAGGAAGGCGACTGCTACAACCGCGAACACAGCGTGCCGCAGTCGTGGTTCAACAAAGGCACGCCCATGCGCAGCGACTTGGTACACGTCATACCCACCGACGGCTACGTCAACAACCGGCGAGGCAACCTGCCCTTCGGCGAGAACGCCGGCGAGAAGTACATGAGCGCCAACGCCTACAGCAAGGTGGGGGCATGCACCGTCAGCGGCTACACCGGACAATGCTTCGAACCCAACGACGAGATCAAGGGCGACATAGCACGCATATACTTCTACATGGCCACATGCTACGAGAACCGCATCAGCACGTGGACGCTCTCCGGCGGCGATGACGTGTTCGACGGCACCGCATACCCCGCCATCAAGAAGTGGACTCTCGACATGATGATGCGATGGGCGCGTCAGGACCCCGTCGATGACGTGGAGCGCGAGCGCAACGAGGCCGTGTGGACCCTCCAGGGCAACCGCAACCCCTACGTCGATTATCCCGACCTCATGGACTACGTCTGGGGTGCCAAGACGACCGAGGCTTTCTCGCTCGACGCCGACCACGGCTCACCCGTCACACCCGACAATCCCGACAACCCCGACACTCCCGACAACCCAGGCGAGGAGGCCACCTCGGGAAGCATAGACCTGGCCGCACTCACGTGGACACCCACCAGCGATGCCACCTACGGCTCCGGCTTCAAGGCCACCGCCAACGGCATGACACTCGCCTACTACACACACCAGTCGGCCAACCCCGTCATAACCGTAGGCAGCGAGATGCGCCTGTACAAGGGTTCAGTGTTCGTCATCAGCGGAGGCCGCATCAAGGGCGTCACCTTCCACGGTGTGAGCAGCTACACCGCGCCGCTCACCATCTTCGGGCAGAGCTATGCCTTCGCCGGACAGACGCTGACGTGGACGAGCGAGCGCAGCGTGGCTCCATTCACGGCCTTCTCCCTCAGCAAGCAGGTGCGCATAACGAGCATCGACGTGCGCATCAGCGACACGCCGACAGCCTTGGCGGCACCCATCGCCACGGCCGATGCCGTGGCCGTGTTCGATGTCAGTGGCAACTACGTCGGCACATCGCTGCCCCAACGCAAAGGCATATACATCGTGCGGCAAGGCACACACACCCGCAAGCAAATAGTGCGTTGAAACCACTTTTTTGCACGCAAAACGAAAAAAAGTGGCGATTTCGCTTGCGGATTCAAAATAATGTCGTACCTTTGCACCCGCAAAACCGAGAGATAGGAGCGTAGCTCAGTTGGTTCAGAGCGCTTCAGTCACATTGAAGAGGTCATCGGTTCGAGCCCGATCGTTCCTACATCGCTTCACCTGAGGCGGACACACTGCACGCGCAGAGTGTCCGCCTCGTTGCATAAAGGGGCGGCATCGTCCGTCGTGGTGCTTACACATACAAACGAATCGTTAGCTGATGCGCTACTTCATCACTCTTTCCTTCGACGGCACAGCCTACTGCGGATGGCAGGTGCAGCCCAACGGCACAAGCGTGCAGGGCACCTTGGAGCATGCCCTATCCACACTGCTGCGCCGCGACGTGGCCATCACCGGTGCCGGGCGCACCGACGCCGGCGTGCATGCCGCCATGATGGTGGCCCACTTCGATGCCGACGCTGCCGAGATGCCTGCCAGCCCTCGCGCGGGGCAGACGCCGACCGACTATCTGGCCTACCGCCTCAACGGCATGCTCCCGCCCGACATCGCCATACAATCCATCGTGCCCGTGGCGCCCGACATGCACGCACGCTTCTCGGCTCGCGCGCGTACATATTATTATTATGTACACACGCGCAAGTCGCCATTCCTGCGCGACCGCTCCTGGCGCCTCGCGGCAGAGCCCGACTTCGCCCTCATGAACGAGGCTGCTGCCATGCTCCTCGCCGTGCAGGACTTCACCAGCTTCTCAAAGCTCCACACCGATGCCAAGACCAACATCTGCCACGTCACACAGGCACGATGGGTGCAGCTCGCACCTGCCGAGTGGCGCTTCGAAATCACCGCCGACCGCTTCCTGCGCAACATGGTGCGAGCCATAGTAGGCACACTAATGGAGGTGGGGCGAGGCACACTCACCCTCGATGCCTTCCGCGACGTCATAGCCCAGAAGAACCGCGCCGCAGCCGGTGACAGCGTGCCGGCACGAGGCCTCTTCCTCCAGCGTGTCGAGTATTAGGCCCCGCGCCGCGCCCCTACCTGCGCCCTCTCCCTGCGCCTTGCGCCTGCCCCTCTCCCTGCGCTTTGCGCCTACGCCCTCTCCCCGCGCGCTGCGCCGCGCCCTCCCCCCTAATTTCGTCCATTGCGTGCGGCTGCCAGCCGCACATCCCCCTCCCCTCCCTCTTCCCCCTCCCTCTTCCCCCCTCCTTCCCTCCTCCTCTCCCCATGTGGCTCCTTCTTGCCTTCCTCTCCGCTACGCTGCTTGGCTTCTATGACGTCTCCAAGAAGCGCGCCCTGCGCGACAACGCCGTGGTGCCCGTGTTGACGCTCAACACGCTGTTCTGCTCGCTCATCTTCCTGCCCATGGTGGTGCTCTCCGCCATGGGCCGCATCGACGCGTCGAGCATCTTCTATGTGCCTGTATGTGGCTGGCGCGACCATGGTTACGTGGCGCTCAAGGCCGTCATCGTGCTCAGCTCCTGGCTTTGCGGCTACATGGCCATCAAGCACCTGCCGCTCACCATCGTAGGCCCCATCAACGCCACGCGCCCCGTCATGGTGCTCCTCGGCGCCATCGTCGTCTTCGGCGAGAGGCTCAACACCTGGCAGTGGGTGGGCGTCATGCTGGCCATTGCCAGCTTCTACCTCCTCAGCCGCAGCGGCAAGCGCGAGGGCATCGACTTCCGCCACAACCGCTGGATTGTGCTGGCTGTGATGGCATCGGCCTTCGGGGCCGTCAGCGCGCTCTACGACAAATACCTCCTTGCGCCCGCCGAGGCGGGGGGCGTGGGGCTGCATCGCATGGTGGTGCAGAGCTACTTCACCTTCTATCAGTTCGTTATGATGAGTGCTGTGCTCCTCGTCATGACGCATGCACACCGCAATGTCGTGGAACGTCGGCCGGCAGCAGGCACCTCACGCCTCGCACACCACACCCCGTTCCACTGGCACTGGGCCATACCGCTCATCTCCCTCTTCCTCTCCATGGCCGACTTCGCCTATTTCTACGCCCTGAGCCTGCCCGATGCCCTCATCTCCGTCGTGTCCATGATACGCCGCGGCAGCGTCATCGTGAGCTTCACCGTGGGAGCCATTGTGTTCCACGAGAAGAACCTGCGTTCCAAGGCCTTGGACTTGCTGCTCGTGCTGTTGAGCATGTTCTTCCTGTGGCTTGGCAGCCACTGATGGCGGAGCCACGGCGGGCATATCTGTCGGTGTGGCATAAAAAGGAGGCGATTCTTTTGGCCGTTAATGCTTTTTGCGGTATCTTTGTACGCGATTTTTGTGCTCGATGCGTAACATATCAACCATAAACTAACAGAAATGAGACAACTCACCAGAAGCATCACAACGCTCATACTCATGGCAGTTGCCACGGCCGCCACAGCGGCACCGACGGCCACTGGCGAAGCGGGCGTTGTGCTCGACCAAATCATCCGCGTCAACAACTACTGGCAGGCACACAACACACCCTACGTGCGCTCCTTCTGGGACCATGCCGCCTACCACACCGGCAACATGGAGGCATACCGCCTCACCGGGCGGGCCGACTGGTATGCCTACACCGACAAGTGGTGCCGCCACAACGAGTGGAAGGGTGCCAAGAGCAACGACCGTGCCAACTGGAAGTACAAGACCTACGGCGAGGGCCACGACTTCGTGCTCTTCGGCGACTGGCAGATATGCTTCCAGACATACATCGACATGTACAACCTCGTGCCAGCCCCCTACAAGGTGGAACGGGCCATTGAGGTCATGAGCCACGAGTGCTCCATGACCGACACCCACTTCTGGTGGTGGGCCGACGCGCTCTACATGGTCATGCCCGTGATGACCAAGATGTACCGCCTCACGGGCGACGTGAAGTACTTGGACAAGCTCACCGACAACTTCCTGTGGAGCGACAGCCTGATGTACGACCCCGAGGAGCAGCTCTACTACCGCGACGCCAAGTACATATACCCCAAGGTCAAGACCGCGTGCAACGAGGGCAAGAGCTTCTGGGCGCGTGGCGACGGATGGGTGCTCGCCGGCCTGGCAAAGGTGCTGGCCGACATGCCGCAGGACTACCGCAACCGCCCCATCTTCGTGCAGCGCTTCCGCGAGCTGGCCGAGGGCGTGGCGCGTGTGCAGCGCCCCGACGGCTACTGGAGCCGCTCCATGCTCTGCGAGGACGACGCCCCCGGCCCCGAGACCAGCGGCACGGCTTTCTTCACCTACGGCATGCTGTGGGGCGTGAACAACGGATACCTCGACCGCGCCACATACGCTCCCGTCATCGCCAAGGCGTGGCGATACCTCAGCGAGACGGCCCTGCAGGCCGACGGCAGCATAGGCTTCGTGCAGCCCATAGGCGAGAAACCCGACCCCACCAAGACCGTCGATGCCCATTCGCAGGCTCCCTTTGGCACCGGGGCTTGGCTGCTCGCCGCCTGCGAGATGGTGCGCTACATCAACGCCGACACCCTCATACCCGCACCCAACCCCGACGCTGTCACCAACAGCATCTACCACCACACACCCACGACACCCACGGCGGCCGTGGGCAGCGCGTTTCCCGCTGCCGCGTTGACAGGCCGACCCACCGCCGCCGACCCCTTGCTACGCTTCCGCGGACATGAGGACTTCGGCACCTACGAGGTCCACAACCCCACCGCCGACAACATCATGCAGGTCGTGGAACTCACCACCATGGACCAGCTCAAGCGCGCCAACGTCGCCGTGGCACGTGAGTTCTTCTTCCTCGACGCCGACCGCAACGAGGTGCCATACCAGATCACCCACGACGGACGCGTGCTCGTGTGTTGCAGCGTGTGCCCCGGCAGCAGCGTGTTCCTCACCATGTACAAGGGCCAGCCACTCGACTACGAACTCACCGCCAACGGCCGCATCTACCCCAACCGCTGGGACGACCTCGTTTGGGAAAACGACCGCGCGGCTTGGCGCCTCTATGGCCCCGACGCCCACCGCCACATGAAGAATGCTGCCTACGGCTTCGACACCTTCGTCAAGAACACCCCGCACCCCATGCAGGACCAGCTCTACCACAACGAACTCACGTCCTACGGTGTCAACGAGGCCATGAAGAAAGCCTCGCGCGGCGGCGAATGGAACGAGGTGCATCGCGGCTACACATACCACCGCAACAACGGTGCCGGCATGGACGCATACACCGTGGGTCCAACGCTCGGTGCCGGAGCACCCGCCCTCCTCACCGCCAGCGTCGCCGACAAGAAGGCACAACCCACAATACTCTATCCCCTCTACTACCAGAAGGCCGAGATACTCGACAACGGACCACTGCGCTTTGCCGTGAGATTGACGATGCCCGCACGCCCACTCACCGACCTCTTCCCCGATGCACCGGCCTCCGACAGCATACGTGAGGTGCGACTCATCACTCAGGACTGCGGCAGCCATTTCGCACGCGTGGAGGTGACATACGAGGGCATCGACAAGCCCACACCCGTATGTGCCGGCATCGTGGTGCACGAGGCAGCACCGCAGGCCTACACCCTCGGCACCGACCAGCTCTGTGCCACATACGCCGAACCCCTCGATTTGGCAGACAAACGCATGAACGGCGAGCACTACATCGGCATCTTCATGCCCAAACCCGCCACCATGAGTGTCAAGGGCAAGGCGGCCTCCAAGAAAGCCAAGGCGGCCTCCAAGAGCGGCAACACGGCCGTGGCCTATATCCCCTTGGCCGAGAAGCGCGCCGGAGCCGTGGGCCACGCCATCGTGCAGACCACCTACACCCCCGGCCAACCCTTCGTCTATTACGCCGGCTCGGCCTGGAGCCTCTACGATGTACCCACACACGCCATTTGGCAGCAGACGCTCGCACACGAGGCCGCCATCATCCAAAACGGCCTCCAGCTCGTCCAGCACTAACCTCCCCGCGCGCCCCCTCACGCTCCCCCTCCCCGCGCGACCCTCCTCCCCGCGCGACCCTCCTTCCCCGCGGTCCCTCCCTTCCCCGCGGTCCCTCCCTTCCCCGCGGTCCCTCCCTTCCCCGCGCACCCCTCCTTCCCCGCGCGCCCCTCCTTCCCCGCGCACCCCTCCTTCCCCGCGCGCCCCTCCTTCCCCGCGCA
>JAFSVI010000077.1 GCA_017445145.1 Bacteroidaceae bacterium
TCGTCAAATGCTGCTGCCGAGTCCTTCAATGCGAAAGTCAAGGCGTTCAGGGCAGCACTAAGGGGAATCAGAGACGAAAGATTCTTCCTCTACAGGCTCGCCATGATATACGCTTACCCCCACTAATTATCTACTGAGCCGTCAAGCGGCGTCATGACTGGGTCCGCCCCTGAAAAGACAAAATCTCCAAGCAGGTTGCCTGGAGATTTGCGCTGTGTCGACACTTGGACTCGAACCAAGGACCCCCACCATGTCAAGGTGATACTCTAACCAGCTGAGCTATGCCGACTCTGTGTGTGATGTGTCTATGCCGTGGAAGCACCGTGTGTGTCAGTACGCCTGATAAGACTCGAACTTACACGCCTTGCGGCACCAGATCCTAAGTCTGGCGTGTCTACCAATTCCACCACAAGCGCATCGGTTTTGACGGCGCAAAGGTAGTGCTTTCCCGCCAACTGGCAAAGTTTTTACGCCATTTTTTTGCTTCCTTTAAGAAAAAAGGGGGCTTTATGCGCTTCTTTCAACATTAATTTGCGGTTGCCGGGGCCGAGTAAATAGCGGTGAGGAGGCAGACGGTGGCGTCGCCCCAGCCGCTGCGCCCAGTGTGAAAATGAGTGGCCGTGTTGCGATTTCAGGCCAAATATTTGTCAGTGCGGGCGAAAAGCATTACTTTTGCGCGCGTTAACCGAGAAAACAAGCACCAATGTCACAACAGGAGACAGTGGTCGGGCAGCAGGCGCTGCGCCAGCGTCTGCGCGCCGACATCGTGAGCGGACGTGTGCCCCACGCTCTCATGTTCACCGGCCCCGAGGGAGCCGGCAAGCTGGCTGTGGCCGTGGAGCTGGCTCGCACGCTGCTCTGCCAGCATCTATCGCCGGAGGGCGAGGCGTGCGGCGTATGCACGTCGTGCCGCATGGCAGCGAAGCTCGAACACCCCGACCTTCACTTTGCCTTCCCCATCGTGCGCGGCACACGCATCAAGGACGCAAAGGACGCCACGAGCGACCACTACATTAAGGAATGGCGCGCGCGCGTGCTCACGAGCCCGTACTTCGACCTCAACGACTGGCTCTCGGACATGGGTGCCGAGAACCAGCAGGCCGCCTACTACGTTGCCGAGGCCGACAACATACGGCGCAAACTCATGCTCAAGAGCAACCAGGGCGGCAGGAAGGTGATGGTCATCTGGCTGCCGGAGAAGATGAATGCCGAGACGGCCAACGCGCTGCTCAAGCTCTTCGAGGAGCCTCCGGCAGGCACTCACTTCATCATGGTGAGCCAGGAAGCCGACCTCGTGCTGCCCACCATACTCAGCCGCACGCAGCGTATGCTCGTGCCGCCACTCACCCCCGAGGAGCACCGCGAGGCCCATCCACCCAAGGACGAGAGTCTGCACATGGAACTCTTCATAGAACTCATGCGCCTGGCCTACCAGCGCAAGGTGGGCGACCTACGCGAGTGGTCCGAGCGCCTCGCAGCCATGGGCCGCGAACCCCAGAAGGCGTTTCTGGGCTTCTGCCAGCGCATGGTGCGCGAGAACTTCATATACAACTTCCGCCTGCCGCAGCTGCTCACGCTCACGCCGGAGCAGGAAGCCTTCAGCCGCAACTTCGCACGATTCATCAACGAGCGCAACGTAATCCCCCTGACTGGCGAACTCACGCGCGCACAAAACGAGATAACGCAGAACGTCAACCCGCGCATGGTATTCTTCGACCTGACGCTGAAGGTCATCGTCCTGCTCAAACAATAACCCCCCGTCACCCACATACACAATGGAAGAGACACTATACACCGACAACCACGCCCCGGCTCCGGCCTCCGACAAGGACAAAGGCCCACAGGTGGTGTTCAGCGACCGCGGACTCACCTGGGCCGGATGCCCCAAACAGTCCACACAGCTTAACGTGTTCGACTATATGGCCGACATACCCGCAGCCACAACCGTCACCGACCTCGTGGAGATACAGTTCAAGAACACGCGCAAGGGCTTTTACCACAACAGCAACCACCTGCCGCTCGAGAAGGGCGACATCGTGGCCGTGGAGGCCGCCCCGGGCCACGACATAGGCACGGTGACGCTCACCGGGCCGCTCGTGCTGCTGCAGATGAAGCGCACGCCGCCACGTAACCCCGAGGACATCAAGCGCATATACCGCAAGGCGCGCCCTGTGGATATGGAGAAGTTCGACGAGGCCAAGGCCCGCGAGCACGAGACCATGATCCGCAGCCGCCAGATTGCCAAGGAGCTGGGGCTGGAGATGAAGATAGGCGACGTGGAGTACCAGGGCGACGGACAGAAAGCCATCTTCTACTACATCGCCGACGGGCGCGTGGATTTCCGCCAGCTCATCAAGGTGCTGGCCGAGGCCTTCCGCGTGCGCATCGAGATGAAGCAGATCGGCGCGCGCCAGGAGGCAGGACGCATCGGGGGCTTCGGCCCCTGCGGCCGCGAGCTGTGCTGCACGACGTGGATGAGGAACTTCGTCAGCGTGAGCACCGCCGCGCCTCGTTTCCAGGACATAAGCCTCAACCCGCAGAAGCTCGCCGGGCAGTGTGCGAAGCTCAAATGCTGCATGAACTACGAGGCCGACCAGTACGTCGAGGCCACACGCCGTCTGCCCAGCCGCGAGGTATCGCTCCACACCACCGATGGCGAATACTTCTTCTTCAAGGCCGACATCCTCTCGGGCATGGTCACCTACA
>JAFSVI010000078.1 GCA_017445145.1 Bacteroidaceae bacterium
AGGGTGGCCCAGGCAGTGGCTCCACCCTCGATGATGAGTTCGTCGGGACGGTGCTGGGCAATGAGACGGACGGCCATGCGGGCCATGACACTGCGCAAATGGGCGGCTGCGGCATGGCCGGTGCGGTGGTGGTGGGGAATGGTCAGGATGAGGCTGTGCGACTCGGCATAGGCATCCGTGTTCCACAGGCTGAGGTCATCGGCTCCGTCGTAGATGTCAATGGGCATCGGGCTGACGGGAATGCCAATACTGGGCGGACGGCTCTGGGTGCTGCCGCAAAGGAGGAGGGTGGAGGATGGTGAGGGGTGAGTGGTGAGCGGTGAGTGGTGAGGGGTGAGGGGTGAGTGGTGAGTGGTGAGTGGAGAGTGGTGAGTGGTGAGCGGAGAGCAATTCGGCAAAGAGGTCGGCGGCTCCGGCAAAGAGGGTGTGGCCGTCGTTATAGTCGGCGACGATACGACGGATGTCCTCGGCACTCGCTGCGTCGGGCATGATGATGCCGTTGGCCTCGGCATCGGGGAAGCGCTCACGCAGCACGGAGGTAGTGGCGGGAAACTCCGGGTCGAACGAGAAGTCGGTCTCGTGGATGGGCTTGTCGCCGATGTAGTAGGTGCCGTTCCTGATGATGCGGCCCTTTGATGGATTTGCGGGCAGGTAGACGGCCCGACGGTAGCCCGTTGATTCCATCAGGGCGGTAAGTTCGGCCACGACGTGGCCGCGCAAGGCGGAGTCGGTTTTTTTGAAAATGAGAAATTGAGAAAATGAGAGAATGGGAAATTGAGAGGCGATGCGGCGGGTTTCGGCGGCGGCCTCGGCGGCAGTCATGGAGCGGGTGTCGGTGGCGATGACCACAGTTCCCTTGGCGGCGATGGTATCGCCGCATACCGGACAACCGCAGCGCAGCTGCACCTCGCAGCCTTGTTTCCAGGCTATGCCCGCTATCTCGGCAGCACCGGTAATGTCGTCGGCAATAACAATCATGCTCTCATTTTCCTATACATTGCCATGCGTGTGGCGTAGTCGATGGAGAGAGTCATGGCACTGTCGCTGGCAATGCCCTTGCCAGCCACGTCGAAGGCGGTGCCGTGGTCTACTGACACGCGGATGATGGGCAGGCCGAGGGTGATGTTCACACCGCTGGCGCTCTCCATCTTGCCCGTCGTCTTGTTCCAATTGAAGGCGCAGACCTTCAGGGGGATATGTCCCTGGTCGTGGTACATGGCGACGACACCGTCGAACTGTCCGCACTTGGCCTTGGCGAAGACGCTGTCGGGCGGAACGGGGCCGTCGACGTCGAAGCCGCGGCTGCGCAGTTCCTCGATGGCTGGGATGATCTCCTGTGCCTCCTCCCATCCGAACATGCCGTTCTCGCTGGAGTGGGGGTTCAGGCCGGCCACGCCGATGTGCGGTTTCTCGATGCCAAACTGTCGGCATGCGTCGTCAATCAGCTCCACACACTCGATGACGCGGGCCTTCTTCACCAGGTCGCATGCCTTGCGCAGCGGCACGTGAGTAGAGACATGGATGACGCGGATGTTCTCGTCGGCCAGCATCATGGCGTACTTCTTGGTGCCTGTGAAGGTGGC
>JAFSVI010000009.1 GCA_017445145.1 Bacteroidaceae bacterium
CTGAGATTAAGGCGGATAAGTGGCAGAAATCGTGTGTGCTATTTTACGCTTTTTAGCGTACAGAATCAGTACAGAATGTAGCTTACGAGCTCTTTGAGTAGGTCGCCGTCGGTGGTTCTCTGGCCTCCCACGCCCTTTGAAGCGGCATCTATTCGGCGTATTTGGCCCAAAATGTTGAACACTTTCGTTGCGGTGTAGAGCCGCATGGCAGGCATTATGTCGCGTCGCACCTGCCAGGCAGGCATCTTCAGCCATGCCGCTATGCCCTCTTCGTTGCGCACAGGTGAATAGGATGCGAGCAGCAGGTTGGTGTAGAAATTGAATAACACTGTAAGTGTTGGCTGGAGTGCGAAGTTCTTGGGTGTGCTGTCAAAATATTTCACAATGCGGAATGCCTTCATGGTGTCCTTCATGGCAAGTGCTGCGGTGAGCTCGAAGGTGTTGAAATCTTTGCTTATTCCGATGTTGTCCTGGATGAGTTGCGCATCGATGAGCTTGCGGTCCTTGGGCAGTGCGAGGATGAGTTTGTCCATCTCTCCGGCCAGACGGCTGAGGTCTGCGCCGACGTATTCGCACAGTATCTGGCAGGCGTCGGGTGTGATCTCCGTCTGGCGTCGCCGCAGGTATGATGCGCAGAACTGTGGCAGCTCGCGGTCGTAGAGACGTCGCGACTCAAAGACGATGCCTGCGCGCTTGAGCTCTGTGGCCAGCTTTGTGCGTCCGTCGAGGGTGCCGCCTTTGTGGCAGATGATGAGTATTGTCGATGGCATGGGCTTTGCGGCGTAGGCCGCAAGAGCCTCGCGTCGGTCGAGCTTCTGTGCTTCGCGCACCACCACCACCTGCCTTTCGGCCATCATGGGGTAGCGTCGTGCGGCGCTGACGACCTCTTCGCCGTTGGTTTGTGGTCCGTAGAGCACGGTGAGGTTGAAGTCTCGCTCGGACTCCTGCAGCGCTTTGTCCACGATGTAGTCCGAGAGGTGGTCGATGTAGTAGCTCTCGGCGCCCATGAGATAGTAGATGGCGCGGAAGTCGCCGGCGCGCACTTCGCGGACGATGTCCTCGTAGGTTATTCCTGTTTTCTTGGCCATGATTGCGTGTTATAGCGCCGCAAAGTTATGACAAAAAACGTTATGTGCGAAAAGAAACGTGGAAATTATGCTTGCAATGGGCGAAAAATGCATAACTTTGCACCCGAAAATGCCCGACGTGGGCATGTAACCAACGTATATAATAAGGTGTATGAGAAAATATCTTCTTGACCTCACCGTGGCGGAGGCCACGATGTTGCGTACTTCCTATTTGCTGTTGCGCCTGCATGCTGCCAGCGGTCCGTTGCCGCAGATGGTGCCGGGGCAGTTTGTGGAGGTGCGCGTGGATGGCGATGCCGGCAGCCTGCTGCGTGTGCCCATCAGCGTCAACCTCTATGACTCCCGCCGTGACGAGCTGTGGCTGCTGGTACACGTCGTGGGCAGCGGCACGCGTCGCCTGGCTGCGCTGGTCCGTGGCGACGTGGTGAGTGCAATCCTGCCGTTGGGTCGCGGCTTCACGCTGCCCGAGGCTCGCCAGGGCGGTGGCCAGCGCTACCTGCTCGTGGGCGGCGGCGTGGGTGTTGCCCCGCTGCTGTTCCTGGGCCAGGAGTTGTCGGCTCGCGGCGCCGAACCCACGTTTCTCCTTGGCGCCCGCTCCGAGGCCGACTTGGTGCAGACGGAGCTGCTGAGTGCCATGGGGCCGGTGCATGTCACCACCGACGACGGCTCCTTTGGTGAGCATGGCCTCGTCACCGACCACTCGCTGTGGGCTGATGCCGACTACGCCCGTGTGTGTACGTGCGGCCCCATGCCTATGATGCGGGCCGTGGCGCGCAAGGCATCCGAGCGCGGCATGGAGTGTGAGGCGTCGCTCGAGGGCATGATGGGCTGCGGCCTGGGTGCCTGTCTGTGTTGCGTGCATCCCACGCCCGAGGGTCACCTGTGCGTGTGCCAGGAGGGTCCTGTGTTCACTGCCGAGCGCCTTGGCTGGACACAGGCATGATGCTCCTCGCTGCGCAGCGAATTGCACGGATGGTGTCTCCGGGTTGTGCTCTATGTGCAACGGATTTCACGAATCACACGTTCACTCCTCACTCCTCATTTTTCACTAACTCAAAACTCATCACACAGGTATGGCAGACATGAGTATCAACATAGGCGGCCTACAACTGAAGAACCCCGTTCTCACCGCCAGCGGCACCTTCGGCTACGGGCTGGAGTTTGCCGACTTCATCGACCTCTCGCGTCTGGGAGGCATCATCGTCAAGGGCACAACCCTGGAACCCAGGCAGGGCAACCCGCCACCCCGCATGGCCGAGACGCCGCAGGGCATGCTCAACTGCGTGGGGCTGCAGAACAAGGGCGTGGATTATTTCTGTCAGAACATCTACCCGCAGGTGCGCCAACTGGGCACCAATGTGCTCGTCAACGTGAGCGGCTCCACGGTGGAGGACTACGCCGCCTGTGCTGCGCGCGTGGCAGCCTTGGACGACATTCCTGCCATAGAACTCAACATCTCGTGCCCCAACGTGCGGCAGGGAGGCATGGCCTTTGGCGTGACGGCGCAGGGTGCTGCCTCCGTGGTGCGCGCCGTGCGCGCCGTCTATGGCCGCACGCTCATCGTGAAGCTCTCGCCCAATGTCACCGACATCGCCGAGATAGCGCGCGCCGTGGAGGGCGAGGGTGCCGATGCCGTGTCGCTCATCAACACCCTCATGGGCATGGCCATCGATGCCGAGCGCATGAAACCCGTGCTGAGCATCAAGACGGGGGGGCTGTCGGGGCCCGCGGTGAAGCCCGTGGCGCTGCGCATGGTGTGGCAGGTGTATGAGGCGGTGCGCATCCCCGTCATCGGCCTGGGCGGCATCACCAGCGCCACCGATGCCGTGGAGTTCATCCTGGCGGGTGCCTCGGCCGTGGAGATAGGCACTGCCAACTTCATCGACCCCACGGTGAGCATGAAGGTCATCGACGGCATAGGCCAATACCTCGACCGCCACGGCCTGGCCAGTGTGGGCGACCTCGTGGGCCGTGCCCACTGACGGTCGGGTGTTAAACCCTGCGCCGCATGCGGTGTCAAAAGAGAACAGCGATTATGAACATCTGGAACGAAAAAGATATCGTGGAGAGCCTGCGCGACCCTTTGCGACAGCGCGCGGCCTTCACGCAGCTCGTGGACCACTATAAGGAACCCCTCTACTGGCAGATACGCCGCATGGTGCTCGCCCACGACGATGCCGACGACGTCCTGCAGAACACGTTCATCAAGGCGTGGACGGGGCTCGACGGCTTCCGCGGCGACGCGCAGCTCTCCACGTGGCTCTTCCGCATAGCCTACAACGAGACGCTCAATTTCCTGCAGCGGCGCCGCCAGGCGCTGAGCCTCGACGACGAGGGCGTGGCCAGCGTGGCCGCCACGCTGCAGGGCGACCCCTATTTCGACGGCGACGAGACGGAGCGCCAGCTTCAGGAAGCCATAGCCCTGCTTCCCGACCGCCAGCGGCAAGTGTTCAACATGAAATACTTCGACGAGATGAAGTACGACGACATGAGCCGCATCCTCGGCACCAGTGTCGGGGCCCTCAAGGCGAGCTACCATCATGCCGTGAAGAAGATTTCCGACTTTTTTGCCAGCCACGATTAAACCTTGTGCCCTCCATGCCATCTAAGATAATGTAACCTAAAAGACCTTTAGCACCATGACAGAAGAGACTATCATACGGGCCCACGACAGCGGCCGCCGGCCTTTCACCACGCCGGAGGGATATTTCGAGGGCTTCACAGAGCGCCTCATGCAGAAGCTGCCCCCCAGAGCAGAAGCCAGCCCCGCATCCGCAGCGCCGGCCGCACACATCGCCCTCACACCGGCCCGCCGCCTCATGCGCTATGCCGCTGCCATTGCTGTGGCTGCCGCCTGCGTGGGTGGGGGAGCGCTGCTGTTGCGCAACCCGTCGCCGGCCGATACCTCCGTGGCTGTTCTCTCCGACGAGATGGTCACCGACGAGAACATCGACGAGATGCTCGACTACGAGATGCTCAGCAACAACCAAATCGCCTACTACCTCACGGAGGCGTATTGAGAATGACGTGAGAAGGGTGAAGAGCGGGAATAGCCTCCGTATTCATCCTCATCCTTTGTAATCCGTTGCGGCAGCAGCCCCACCACCGTGGGGCGTCAGCAACAATGACAAAACTTATATGCTTATGAGACATTTCCTTTTAACTGCAATGTTCGTGCTCGCGGCTGCCGTGGCCACGGCACAGCCCGAGGGGCAGCCTCAGGATGCCCCGCGCTTTGACCCGCAGGCGTTCCAGCAAATGGTGGAGAAAGAACTCACCAAGGCCGGCTCGCTCACGACGGAGGAGGCTCAGGCCTTCTTCCCCCTGTACAACGACATGCGCCAAAAGCAGCGCGAGATGGGACGTCAGATCCGCGACCTCAAGTGCAGCGCTCCCGCCGATGCCAAGGCCGCTGCCGCCACCATCATGAAGATCAAGAGTCTGCAGGTGGAGATGTCGGAGATTGAGCAGGACTACTACAAGCGCATCCTGCGCAAGGTGCCTGCCGAGAAGGTGTTCCGTATGATGAAGGCCGAGGACGACTTCCACCGCCGCATGGTCAGGCGCAGCCGTGGCGCCTCAGCCAAGAAGGACGGGCGCCGCCACGACGGCCGCCAGTGAGCGCGCCGCCGCCGCGCGTCATCACTGCGGGTCCTGGAGGTCTTGGGGGAGCGCCGCCTCATCGGTGACCTCCACGGCCTCGACAAAGCCCACCTCGTCTGTCTGACCCATCTCGCTCGCGGCCATTTCGCGCTCATAGATGCGTTGGTAGTGGCGGTAGCGGATGCCGAAGCAGAACTCGGCCACGCCATAAAGGATGAAAGCCGTGCCCAGCACAACGAAGGGCAGCGAGGCTGCCTCGGTGGGGCGCAGCACCACCCACACTCCGGCGGCGATGAGCAGCGCCGGCAGCAACAGCAGCGACCATCCCAGCGGCGCCACCACACGGGCGCTCACCAGCGCCACGCCCTGGGCCAGGCCCATGGCGATGAGTAGCGCGCCGAGGGCATACATCAGCACCGTGACGAATGCGGCGGGGAAGAGGATGAGCACCGTGCCAAAGGCCACGCTGCCCAGTGCTACCACCGGTGTGGCAGGGGAGAAAGCCTGCACGCCGATGAACGCCACCCCCTCGGCCTCGGCGCGTCGGCGCGCGCGGTCGTAGCGCCAGCGGTTCACCCAGTGGCTGATGAGCGAGAACAGCCCCATGGCTGCAAACAAGCCGCCTATGATTTGCACGAGGAGTGGCGACATCGTCTCGGGGTGGCTCACAAGCAGGAAGCCCACGAGCATGGCACACAGGGAGCGGAAGATGAAAATCGTTATGCGCATGGTGTAGAGGGGTTTTGTGTTGGACAAAGGGCGTGATGCCGAGTGCAAAAGTAGGCAAAAGGCGCGACATGGCGAAGCAAAAACGCCACAATAAGCTTAAAAATGCTAAAAAATGGGCCACAAGAGGCAAAAACGACGCCACAAGAGCATCATGCGCCAAACATTTTCACTACCTTTGCACCGCATTTAACGCACACGCGACGTGAAAATCAAGGATATTATAGCTGCCCTTGAGCGATTCGCGCCTCTGCCCTTGCAGGAAGGCTTCGACAATGCCGGCTTGCAATGTGGGTTGACAGAGGCGGAGGTCTCGGGGGCTTTGTTGTGTCTCGACGTGACGGAAGCCGTCGTGGCCGAGGCCGCCGACTTGGGTTGCAACCTCATCGTGAGCCATCATCCGCTGCTCTTCCACGGCCTCAAGCAGGTGAGCGATGCCGACATCGTGCAGCGCACATTGCGCTTGGCCATACAGAACGATGTGTGCATCTACTCCGCCCACACCAACCTCGACAACAGCGAGGACGGTGTAAACTTCCGCATAGCGGAGAAGCTCGGACTCATCGACGTGCAGTTCCTCGCGCCACACACCGTCAGCGTCGGCACACGCACCGTCAAGGCCGGCAGCGGCGTCATAGGCTATCTGCCGCAGGCCGAGGACTCGCTCGCCTTCCTGCAGCGCGTGAAGCAGGCCTTTGGCGTCGAGGCGCTGCAGCACAACGAGATGCTCGAGCGCCAGGTGCAGAGCGTGGTCATCTGCGGCGGTGCCGGCGACTTCCTCCTGCCCGATGCCATCCGTGCCGAGGCCGATGCCTTCATCACCGGCGAGATGCACTACCACACTTGGTTCGGCCACGAGCAGGAGATACAGATTGCCGTGCTGGGCCACTATGAGAGCGAGCAGTTCACGCGCGAGATATTCCGCCGCATCATCGAGGAGGAGGCACCCGACCTACAGGTCTATGACACGCAGGTGGCCACGAACCCCATACACATCCTCTGACGCCACACACCGACATTATACTATAAACCACTATACACTTTTATATGGCACGCGAAAAGAAAGACATTCAAGATCTGAGCATCGAGGACAAGCTCCGCAACCTGTACCAGCTGCAGACGATGCTCTCCGAGATTGACAAAATCAAGACCCTGCGCGGCGAGCTGCCGCTCGAGGTGCAGGACCTGGAGGACGAGATCGAGGGACTGACGACGCGCATCGACAAGATGCAGGGCGACATCGCACAGATGCAGGACGAGGTGAACCGCCGCAAGCGCACCATGCAGGAGAACATGGCCAGCATAGAGCGCTACACGCAGCAGATGGACAACGTGCGCAACAACCGCGAGTATGAGAACCTCTCCAAGGAAATCGAATACCTCCAGCTCGACAACCAGCTCAATGAGAAGAAAATCAAGGAGGTGACAGCGGCTGTCGAGAGCCGGCAGGAGGAGATACGCCGCTGCTCGGACAACGTCACCGAGCGCCGCGCCGACCTCAACATCAAGAAGAGCGAGCTCGACGAGATCATCTCCGAGACACGCGCCGAGGAGGACAAGCTGCGCGAGCGCAGCAAGTCGCTGGAGACCACCATCGAGCCGCGTCTGCTCTCAGCCTTCAAGCGCATACGCAAGAACTCGCGCAACGGCCTCGGCATAGTCTATGTGGAGCGCGACGCCTGTGGCGGATGCTTCAACAAGATTCCCCCTCAGCGCCAGCTCGACATACGCATGCGCAAGAAAATCATCGTCTGCGAGTACTGCGGGCGCATCATGATCGATCCCGAGCTGGCTGGAGTGCAGCAGACGAAGGCCGTGGACGAGAAGCCCAAACGCCGCAGCCGCAAGAAGGCCGATACGAAGAAGGACGACGCCGCCGACATCGATTGAGCCGCATACAGCACACATACCAATAGGGGTACACAACGGAGCCGACACGTCGGCATCCAGCGTTCGCCGGCATCCGGCATCTGACGCTGGGTGCCGGCGTGGCTTACTTGGTGGTGATGACGTTAATGGTGTAGCCGGCCTTGATGTAGATGGTGCCGTTGGCCGAACGCCCGAAGGGGTCCTGCTTGCCGTTCTTGAACATGTCGGAGAGCGCGAAGAAGTAGCGACCCTCGAGCGAGAACTGACCGATGCGCGTGTTCATCTGCACGCCCAGGCCACCGGCGATGCCGTACTCGAACTTCGTCTCCACCTCCTTGTCATACTGCTGCACGACGAGGTTGGGACGCAGACCCAGGTTGCGCTCCGACCATTCGCCGCCGCGGTGCTCGGTGGACGAGAGGTAGTAGCCCAGCTGCGGGCCTGCCTGCACGAATAGCTGCAGGCCGCGATGTTCCTTGCCCCACGCCAGGCGTGCGAAGATGGGCATCTGCATGTAGCGCATGTCGCGGCGATAGGTGTCGGTGGATGTTTCTATGAGTTCCTTCCAGCCCGTGTTGGCATAGTTGATTTCGGCCTGTATGGCACAGAAGGCCGAGAAATACTTCTCGCACGTGTAGCGCACGGTGACGCCGAAGGTCTCGCCGCCCTTCCACGACTGCTTGATGGAAGGCGAGAAGGAGACACGGTTGAGCAGGTAGCCGCCGTTGACGCCTATGGCGAGGTCGTTGCGGTGCTCGCCCACCTGCGCTGCCACGTGTGCGCGCGTGCAGAATAGGAAGATGAGTGATATGAGAAGCAGTCGGGTGCTCATTCCGTGCGCATTAGTATCTCTATGTCGTGCTCGCGGGTGTAGTGCACGAACTTCACGGCGTGGTTGACGAAGCCGCTGCCGCTGTCGGCGCGGCGGAAGAGGAAGGGGCTCTGCAGCGCGCTGTAGGTGATGTCGGCCAGTCGGCTCTCCATGGCGTTGCCAAAGGAGGATATGCCGGTGAAGAAGTAGTTGGCCAGGTCATAGCCCATGATGGCGTAGCGCGGGAAGGTGTTGGCCATGGGGTGGTTGAACCACCGCATGTATTCAGCCTCAAGAGCCTTCACCTCGGGCGCCAGAGGATTGCGGTAGAAGGGCGTGTAGATGAAGGTGTCGGCCAGGTAGAAGTCCTGCAGGAGCTGCGAGGTGTAGGTCTGCCAAGCGGGGAAGCCCAGCAGGCTCACCTGGCATTCGGGGTGCTCGCGCATGAAGTCCTTGAGCTTTGGCATGAACTTGTTGATGGCCTTCAGGCTGGAGGAATTGATGATGACGAGGTTGGGGCGTGCCGTGCTGAAGGCTTCATAGTAGTCCATGTCGTTGCCGTCGATGTCGAGCAGGCGCAGGAAGGAGCCGTCGCGCGCCAGGTGGTAGCGCATGGCGTTGGCCAGTGCCACACCCTCCTCATTCTGCTCGTGGGTATCGACTAGGACGTAGTTGCGGCCAAAGAGTTCCTTGCGCACGAAGTCGATGGCGGCAGCCTGGACGGTGTCGCGCGGTGCCGTGACGACATAGTGCCTGACGTGGCCCGGCACCTGCGCCGTTGTCGTCGCAAAGGGCTGCACGAGGCGTATGCCGTGGAGGTTGCAGAAGTCGGCCAGAGCCGTCACCTGCACGGCGTCCAGCGGGCCGAACACCACGTCGCAGCGCGAGAGGCTCTTGGAGGCCAGCAGGGAGTCCATCTGCTCGGCCGTGCGGCCGCAGTCGTGGACTTCCACATCGACGAAGAGCCCTTCGCGGCGGAGGCTGTCGGCGGCGAGCAGCACACCCTGGTAGAACTCCACCATCTTCGGGCCGCGGCTGCTCTGTTCCTTCAGTGGCAGCACCACGCCGAGGTGTATGTGCGTCTGTTCCTTGAACTGGGCCATGGCGTGGGGCATGGCGACGAGCGCTGCCAGCGCCATGATGAGAAAACGTTTCATTGTCGAGTGGGGGTGTTTCAGCGAAGACGGTCGAGCGAGCGCACCAGCATCTCGTCCTTGATGATGCCCCTGAAAGCGAGGTACGAGAGTATGGCCGCTATGGCGGGGAAGGCCGCCCAAGGCTGGGGGTGGAAGGTGGCGTCGAAGCGCTCGCCGAGCATGACGGCGAAGGCCGCATACACGGCATACCACGCCACGAGCAGAATGCATCCCAACATGACGAGGCGGCTCTGCACCAGGCGTGTGCGGTATAGGAAGATGCTCAGTGCCTGGCCCGCTGCTGCGAGCACCAGTACGGCGAAGAGCGCCCACGGGGCGTACAGGTGGCTACCGGCGGCCTCGGCGGCCAGCACGGGTGCCGCGCCGGGCTGCCCCACGGCAATCTGCGGCGGCACGTGGGCCCAGAGGTTGTAGAGCGTGGCTGCGGTCTCGCCGCCGGCGTTGACGAAGGTGCCTATAGGCAGACACAAACATGCCACGCACAGCGCCACGGCGGCAGCGAGGTATATGGTCTGTATGCGTTGGATCATATCTCAGCTTCCTCCTCTTCCTTCGCAGGGTTGCGGTAGTAGATTTTGCCGTCGATGAATTCCTGCGTGGCGATGAGGCTGGGCTTGGGCAGCTTCTCATAGAAGCGGCTGATCTCAATCTGCTCGCGGTTCTCGAACACCTCGTCGAGGTTGTCGTTGGTGGAGGCGAACTCCTGCAGCTTCTTGCTGAGCTCCACTTTGAGGTCGGCGCTGATCTGGTTGGCGCGCTTGGCGATGATGGCCACGCTTTCGTAGATGTTGCCCGTTTCCTCGCACAGGTCGAGCACGTCGCGGGTCACGGTGTTGGTGGGTGCGTTTGTCTTTTTGTAGTCCATGAAATATGAGTATGCGATATTACAGTGATGCTTGTCGTGGGCCTGCCGCTGCGGTGTGCGCGGGCAGCGGGCCGTGTGTGGGGTCAGTCGTCCACGCTCTGGCCCTGCAGGGCTTTCTGGCTCTTGGTGAGGTAGGTCTTGGCTTCCTTGAGGTAGATGGACTCCGGGAACTCGTTGACGAAGCCGTAGTACTCGTCCACGGTCTCGCGGAAACGGTCGAGGCGCTTCTCCTCCACGCTCTGGCGCGCCAGGTGGTAGCGTGAGCGCAGGATGAGCATGCCAAACTGCTCGCGGCGCTCGGCCGAGGCGTAGGGGAAGTCGCGCAGTGCGTTCTCCGCCGTCACTATGCATGCCTCGTAGTTGGAGCCGCCGTAGAGGCAGTTGCCGACGTAGCTGCCAAGGTTGTAGTACATGCGTGCGTTGAGGTACTGCTTCTCCACCAGGTGGTCTTGCAGGCGGAAGATCATGTCCTGCGTCTGCTCCTTGAGGTTGGTGGTGGGGTATTTGTCCAAGAAGTCCTGCAGCTCGCTGATGGCCTGGTGCGTGGTGCCCTGGTCCAGGCGGGGGTCCGGCACGTTGTCGAAGAGCGCCCGGCCGGAGTAGTAGCGCGCCAGCTCGGCATAGGTGCCGCGGGGATAGCTCTGGTAGTACTTGCGGAAGGTGGCCGACGCTGTCTCCAGGTCGCCGGCCATGTATGCGCTCATGCCGGCCATGTAGAGGCATTCCTGGGCGTTGCCCGAACCCTTCATGGCCACCACGAGTTCGGTGAAGAGGTCCGTGGCCTGCGTGTAGCGTCCGCGCACGTAGCACGCCTTTGCCACCTCGTACTTGTATTCCGGGTCGCCATATTTGACGGTCGTGTTGTACTCGCCGCAGCCCGTCAAGGTCAGGGTTGCGGTGAGCCACAGGATGATGTTTCTATGTCTCATCTAACAGGTGTTACCTATATAAGCGGGTGCAAAAGTACGGCATTCTGCCGAAATGGCCAAAAGTAGCAACGTTTTTTATGATTAAAAGGTGTTGCAATCATTAAAAAACACTAAACTTTGTGCCTTCGCTTCCAAACTAACGCCGCCGAGGTGCCTACTGTGAACTTTTTTCCATACCTTTGCGCCCACGATGCCAGACTTCAAACTCATATCCAAATACCAGCCCACGGGCGACCAGCCCGAGGCCATCGCCCAGCTCTCGCAGGGCGTGGCCGACGGCGTGCCGGCGCAGACGTTGCTCGGCGTCACCGGCAGCGGCAAGACGTTCACCATTGCCAACGTCATCGCTGCTGCCAACAAGCCTACGCTCATCCTCTCCCACAACAAGACCCTCGCCGCGCAGCTCTACGGTGAGATGCGCTCCTTCTTCCCCGACAATGCCGTGGAGTACTATGTCAGCTACTACGACTACTATCAGCCCGAGGCATACATACCTTCCACCGACACGTACATAGAGAAGGACCTTGCCATCAACGACGAGATCGACAAGCTGCGGCTGGCGGCCACCTCGGCGCTGCTCTCCGGGCGGCGCGACGTGGTGGTGGTGAGTTCCGTGTCGTGTATCTACGGCATGGGCAACCCGGCGGCGTTCTACGAGAGTGTCATCGAGCTGCGCCGCGGCCAGACGCTGGACCGCAACGTGCTCCTGCGCCGCCTCAACGACTCGCTCTACACCCGCAACGACATCGAGCTCTCGCGCGGGGCCTACCGCGTCAAGGGCGACACCGTCGATGTGTTCCTGGCATATTCCGACAACCTCCTGCGCATCACCTTCTGGGACGACCAGATTGATGCCATTGAGGAGGTCGATCCCGTCTCCGGCCACCGCCTGGCCGACTTCCCCGACTACAAGGTATATCCGGCCAACCTCTTCATGACCTCCAAGGAGCAGACACAGGCGGCCATACGCCACATTGAGGATGACCTGGCCGTGGAGGTGAGCGACCTGGAGGAGGCGGGCAAGACGCTGGAGGCCAAGCGCCTCCACGAGCGCGTGACCTACGACACCGAGATGATGCGCGAGCTGGGCCACTGCTCCGGCATCGAGAACTACAGCCGCTATTTCGACGGCCGCCAGCCTGGCACGCGGCCATATTGTCTGCTCGACTTCTTCCCCGACGACTTCCTGCTTGTCATCGACGAGAGCCACGTCAGCGTGCCGCAGATCAGCGCCATGTATGGCGGCGACCGCGCCCGCAAGGTCAACCTCGTGCAGTATGGCTTCCGCATGCGTTCGGCCATGGACAACCGCCCGCTGCGCTTCGACGAGTTCGAGGCCCTCATCCATCAGGTCATCTACGTCAGCGCCACGCCCGCCGACTACGAGCTGGCGCAGAGCGAGGGCATCGTCGTGGAGCAGGTCATACGCCCCACGGGGCTGCTCGACCCCGTCATCGAGGTGCGCCCCACGGCCAACCAGGTCGATGACCTCATGGAGGAGATACAGCAGCGCATCGAGGCCGACGAGCGCACACTCGTCACCACGCTCACCAAGCGCATGGCCGAGGAGCTGACGGAGTACCTGCTCAACAACGGCATACAAGCCAACTACATACACAGCGACGTCGATACCCTTGAGCGCGTGCGCATCATGGACGCACTGCGCAGCGGCGAGTTCGACGTGCTCGTCGGCGTGAACCTCCTCCGCGAGGGCCTCGACCTGCCGGAGGTGTCGCTCGTGGCCATACTCGATGCCGACAAGGAGGGCTTCCTGCGCAGCCACCGCTCGCTCACGCAGACCGTGGGGCGTGCCGCCCGCAACGTCAACGGCAAGGCTATCATGTATGCCGACACCATCACCGGCTCCATGCGCCAAACCATCGACGAGACCAACCGCCGCCGCCAGAAACAGCTGCGATATAACGAGGAACACGGCATCACGCCCACACAGATACGCAAGGAACGCACCATGGGGAACCTCGTCGCCGCTGGAGCGCAGCAGAGCGCCGAACGCGACCGCCGCGCATACGTCGAACCCGAGCGACCCATGCTCGTCGCCGCTGAGGCGCAGGCCACCTACCTCACGCGCGACGACATGCGCAAGGCCGTGGAGCGCCTGCGCCAGCAGATGCAGGAGGCTGCACGCAAACTCGATTTCATCACCGCCGCACAGCTGCGCGACCAGATGCTGGCGCTCATGGCCCAGCTCGACGAGGTGCCACAGCCGCAATAGTGCCGCCAGCCCTCACGCGGGGGTGTTTCATAACGATAACATTCATCACCGACTCATGCAATCAGATACCATCGTCATCATCCCGACCTACAACGAGAAGGAGAATATAGAGAATATCATCAGGGCAGTGACAGCGCTGCCCGAGCACCGCTTCGACATACTCGTCATCGACGACGGCTCGCCCGACGGCACCGCCGACATCGTGAAACGTCTGCAGCAGACACCCGAGCTGTGCGAGCGCCTGCACCTCGTGGAGCGCAGCGGCAAGCTCGGACTGGGCACGGCATACATCGCCGGCTTCCGCTGGGCCATAGACCACGGCTTCGACTACATCTTCGAGATGGATGCCGACTTCAGCCACGCCCCTGCTGACCTGCCGCGTCTGCTGGCCGCCTGCCGCGACGAGGGCTACGACATGAGCATCGGCTCGCGCTACGTCTCGGGCGTCAACGTCGTCAACTGGCCCATGGGGCGAGTGCTCATGTCGTACTTCGCGTCGAAGTACGTGCGCCTCGTCACGGGCCTCGGCATCCACGACACCACGGCGGGCTTCGTGTGCTACCGTCGCCGCGTGCTCGAGACCATCGACCTCGATGCCATACGCTTCAAGGGCTACGCCTTCCAAATCGAGATGAAGTTCACAGCCCACCAGTGCGGCTTCCGCATCAAGGAGGTACCTGTCATCTTCGTCAACCGCGAACTTGGCACGAGCAAGATGTCGGGAGGCATCTTCTCCGAGGCTGCCATCGGCGTGCTGCGTCTGCGCTGGGACGGATGGTTCCGCAAGTACCCCAAGGCCGTCGGGCAATAGTTTCTCACTCATCCCTCTTCCACCCACCTCTCATCCCTCTTCCACCCACTCGCCAACCCGCTCTCACCTCATGCCGACCACAACGTTCAGAGACATCATCTATGTCAGCGACGGCCGTGTGCGCCGCGCCGACATCGTCATTGCCGGAGGCCTCATAGACCACATTGCCGACAAGGAGGATTTGGACCCCGCTGTGCTGCCCGTTGGCGGCGACGTGTTCATGCCTGGCGTCATCGACAGCCACGTGCATACCCGTGAGCCGGGGCTCACCCACAAGGGCGACCTGACCACGGAGACACGGGCCGCTGCTGCCGGAGGCGTCACCACCATCATGGACATGCCCAACGTGGTGCCGCAGACCACCACCCTCGACACCCTGGCCCAGCGCCAGGCGCTGGGGCGCGACCATGCCTTTGTCAACTACACCTTCTACTTCGGCGCCACAAACACCAATGCCACCCTGCTCCCGCAGCTCGACCCGGCCACGGTGCCGGCGGTGAAGCTCTTTATGGGCAGCAGCACCGGGGGTATGCTCGTGGACCATGGCGAGGCTCTGGAGGACGTGTTCCGCCTCTCGCCACTGCCCATCATGGCCCACTGCGAGGACTCCTACATCATCGACGTATTCATGCGGCGGGCACAGTCTCTCTATGGCAAAGACCCCCACGTAGGCTTGCATTCCGAGATCCGTTCGCGTCTGGCATGCACCGTATCCTCGAAGCTTGCGGTCAGGATGGCGCTACAGACAGGGGCGCGACTCCACATAGCCCACGTCTCCACAGCCGAGGAGCTGGACCTCGCCGCCGTCTCGCCCCGCATCACCCTCGAGGCGTGCCTCCCACACCTTCTCTTCTGCGACGATGACTATGCCAGCCTCGGCACCCGCATCAAGTGCAACCCCTCAGTGAAGAGCCGCAAGGACCGCGACGCCCTGCGCTGCGCCCTCACCGACGGCCGCATCACCACCGTGGCCACCGACCATGCACCCCATCTCCTCGCCGAGAAGCAGGGCGGCTGCCTCAAGGCCGCCAGCGGCATTCCCATGGTGCAGTTCTCGCTCGTGGCGATGATGGACCTCGTGCATGCCGGCGTGCTCTCGCTGCCACGCCTCGTGGAGCTGATGTGCCACGCCCCGGCGCGCCTCTTCGACATCAGCCGGCGCGGCTTCATCCGCGAGGGCATGTGCGCCGACCTCGCCGTCATACGTCTCAACCCCTGGTTCCTGAAACCCGCCGACATCCTGAGCCGCTGCGGCTGGAGTCCTCTCGAGAACCACTTCTTCGTCTGGCGGGTCTGCCAGACCTATTGCAACGGCCGCCTCATCTACGACCATGGCCGCCTTGCCGACGGTAACAGCCATGCCCAGCAGCTCACCTTCGAGCGATGACACCCTGCCTCTTCCATTACGACATCGCCGACGTGGCCCCATACATCAATTGGGTTTACTTCTTTCACGCCTGGGGCTTCGAGCCGCGCTATGCCGCCGTCAGCCGTGTGCATGGCTGCTATGCGTGCCGCGCCGCCTGGCGTGCAACCTTTCCCGCTGCCGACCGTGCCAAGGCGTCAGAGGCAGCACGCCTCTTTGATGACGCACAGCATCTCCTCGACCAACTCGCCAGGGAGGCGCTGCACACCCACGCCCTCCTGCTCCTCGCACCCTGCAATGCCGATGGCGACGACATCATCCTTTACGCCGATGACGCCGGCTGCCACACGCACATGGCCGCTGCCAAGCCCCTCTTCCGTCTGGCTTTCCTCAGGCAGCAGCAACCCCTTCCCGGGGAGCCCTGCCTCTGCTTGGCCGACTTCGTCAGGCCGGCACCCACCCCCGACCGCATAGGCATCTTTGCCGCAGCGGCGGATGCCGCCATTGAAGAGCGTCACCCCGACGACCAATACCGCCACCTCCTGTACCAGACGCTTGCCGACCGCCTCGCAGAGGCCACTGCCGAGTGCCTCCACCTGCACGTGCGCAAGGAGCTGTGGGGCTATGCCCCCGACGAGCACCTCACCATGGCCGACCTCCACGCCGAGCGCTTCCAGGGCATACGTCCCGCCGTGGGCTATCCCTCGCTGCCCGACCAGAGTCTCATCTTCGACATCGACCGTCTGCTCCATCTCGCCGACATCGGCATCTCTCTCACCACCTCCGGCGCCATGCGCCCACATGCTGCCGTGAGCGGCTTCATGCTGGCCCACCCACAGGCGCGCCACTTTGCCGTGGGGCGCATCACCGACGAACAGCTTGCCGACTACGCACGCCGGCGCAACACCACACCCGAAGCCCTGCGGCCTTTTCTCGCCCGATGCCTGATGTAGCGCACTCATCATAACGCCAGGCGCCGCCCCCAACTGCGAAAATATCATAATAAAGCACCGCTTTTGTTGCAAGAAAGTGGGAGATGGCGTATCTTTGCAGCGTTGTTTCCAAGCCATCACAGATGAATAGCATCGAAGTCATTGGGGCGCGAGTCCACAATCTCAAGAATATCGACGTCGCCATTCCGCGCGACAGCCTCACCGTAATCACGGGCCTGTCAGGCTCCGGCAAGTCAAGCCTGGCCTTCGACACCATTTATGCCGAGGGCCAGCGGCGCTACATAGAGACCTTCTCCGCCTACGCACGCAACTTCCTCGGCGGCTTGCAGCGCCCCGATGTGGACAAGATCACGGGCCTCTCGCCCGTCATCAGCATAGAGCAGAAGACGACGAACAAGAACCCCCGTTCCACCGTGGGCACGACGACGGAGATATTCGACTTCCTGCGTCTGCTCTACGCCCGTGCCGGCGAGGCTTTCTCGTGGCAGACGGGCGAGGCAATGGTGAAATACACCGAGGAGCAGATTGTGGAACTCATCATCACCGGACATGCCGGCCACAAGCTGCAGCTGCTGGCGCCATTGGTGAAGAACCGCAAGGGCCACTACCGCGAGCTCTTCGAGAACACGCGCCGCAAGGGTTACATGTGGGTGCGCGTCGATGGCGAGCTGATGGAGATCACCCCCGGCATGAAGCTCGACAGATACGTCAACCACAGCATAGAGGTCGTCGTAGATCGCATGAAGTCCACCCCCGACAGCGCCTCGCGTCTCAAGAAGAGCGTGGAGCTATGCATGAAGCTCGGCGAGGGCATGATGATGGTGCTGGACATGGACACCGGGCAGGTGGCCCACTACAGCCGCCGGCTGATGTGTCCCACCACGGGGATGAGCTATGCCGACCCTGCGCCCCACAACTTCTCGTTCAACTCGCCCCAGGGCTGGTGTCCGCGCTGCAAGGGCATCGGCGTGGTGAGCCTCATCGACATGGACAAGGTGATGCCCGACCGCAGCCTAAGTGTGCGTCAAGGGGGCATAGCGCCGCTCGGGCGTGCACGCAATCAGATGATATTCTGGCAGATGGAGGCCATCTTGGCGCGCTACGACGCCACCATGGACACACCCTTGAAGGACGTTGCCGACGAGGCTCTCGATGAAATCCTCCACGGTTGCCCCGAGCGTCTGCGCATCCCTGCCGCCCGCGTGGGCACTACCAATGACTATTATATCAACTACGACGGCCTCGTGAAATACATCTCCATGATGCAGGACGCCGAGGCCAGCGCCACGGCTCAGAAATGGGCCGAGCAGTTCTCCAAGACCGCCACATGCCCCGAATGCCACGGCCAGCGCCTCTCGCGCGAGTCGCGCCATTTCCGCATTGGCGGCAAGAACATCGCCGAGCTTGCCGACATGGACATCCGCGACCTCAACGACTGGATGGCCGCCCTCATGCCGCGCCTCGCGCCGCGCCAGGCCAAGATTGCCGCGGAGATTGTCAAGGAGATACGCACCCGCCTGCAGTTCCTTGTCGATGTGGGGCTCGACTACCTGAGCCTCTCGCGCGCCAGCATGACCCTCAGCGGCGGCGAGAGTCAGCGCATCCGCCTGGCCACGCAGATTGGCTCGAAGCTCGTCAATGTGCTCTACATACTCGACGAACCCAGCATAGGCTTGCACCAGCGCGACAACCAGCGCCTCATACATTCGCTCAAGCAGCTGCGCGATACGGGCAACACGGTCATCGTTGTGGAGCACGACGAGGAGATGATGCGACAGGCCGACTACATTGTTGACATAGGTCCCGCGGCCGGGCGAAAGGGTGGGGAAGTGATGTTCCAAGGCACCTACAGCGAGATGGTGGCGCCGCAGGCCGCAGGGCCGGAGGCAGCGCCACAGCCCGCAGGGCTCACGGCCGCCTATCTTCGCGGCGAGCAGACGATCGCCGTCCCCGCCACGCGCCGCACGGCGGCCGACGGGCAGTGGCTGCGTCTGCGCGGTGCCACGGGCAACAACCTCAAGGGTGTGGATGCCGACTTCCCGTTGGGCACGTTCATCTGCGTCACGGGCGTCAGCGGTTCCGGCAAGAGCACGCTCATCAACGACACCCTGCAGCCCATACTCTCGCAGCACTTCTTCCGCTCGCTGCGCGACCCCATGCCATATACCGCCATCGAGGGCTTGGACCTCATTGACAAGGTCGTGGATGTCGATCAGAGCCCACTGGGGCGCACGCCGCGCTCCAACCCCGCCACCTACACGGGCGTGTTCAACGACATACGCTCGCTCTTCGTGAACCTGCCCGAGGCGCGTATCCGCGGCTACAAGCCCGGACGCTTCTCCTTCAACGTCAAGGGCGGGCGCTGCGAGGCGTGTGGCGGCAATGGCTACAAGACCATCGAGATGAACTTCCTGCCCGACGTCACCGTGCCATGTGAGGAGTGTCGCGGGCGGCGCTACAACCGCGAGACACTTGAGGTGCGCTTCAAGGGCAAGAGCATTGGCGACGTGCTGGACATGACGGTGAACCGCGCCGTGGAGTTCTTCGAGAACCAGAAGAACATCCTGCAGAAGATACGCACGCTGCAGGATGTGGGCCTGGGCTATATCAAGCTCGGACAGGCATGTACCACCCTCAGCGGCGGCGAGAGCCAGCGTGTGAAGCTGGCCACCGAGCTGGCTAAGCGCGACACGGGGCGCACGCTCTATATCCTCGACGAACCCACCACGGGCCTCCATTTCGAGGACATCCGCGTGCTGCTCGACGTGCTTCAGCGTTTGGTGGAAAAAGGCAACACCGTCATCGTCATCGAGCACAACCTCGACATCATCAAGAGCGCCGACTACATCATCGACCTCGGACCCGACGGGGGCCGTGGCGGCGGGGAAATCATTGCCACCGGCACGCCCGAGGAGGTCGCAGCTTCCGGCAAGGGCTTTACGGCTCGTTTCCTCGCCGAGGTGCTTGCACCGAAGCGACATTAACGCTTCCTGCCGCGAAGAGCCTGTTGGTGCCCGCCTTCTTGCCTACGTCTGCCTCCTTGCCGGTATCTGCTTCCTTGCTGGCATCCGCCTCCTTGCTGGCGCCATCCTTCCCAGCTGTTGTTGTCTCCAGTGCTGAGGCTATGCGTTGGCGCACGCGGTCCATCTGCGGTGAGCGCAGCCACGCCGTGCTCTTGCGCAGTGCTTCCTCAATGGTGATTTGCGAGTGCTGGTAGCTTGCCAGCTCGTTTTGCCGCTGTATGTCGTGGCATGCCAGCTCGCGGATCTCGCGCTCGCGCTGCTTCCGCAGCGAGGTGCACAGCGGATTGAGCAGCGGCAGCACCACGTTCTCCATCAGCGTGTGGCCCTGTATGTACAGGTATGTCTCCTCTGGCTTCACGCCGATGTCGAGCATACGCTGGCGCACGGCGCCCAGCTTCTTGCGCGCCTCCGGGCGGTGGCGCTGCAGCCATGCCATCTTCTGGTTCACGCGCCGGCGCAGTGCCTCGAGCGCCTGCTCCGGGTGGGCTGTGCTGAAGGTCTTGTCGAGCATGACGAAGCCGCAGAAGTCGCTCATCGTGAAGCTGCGGTAGTTGCCGGTGGCATAGCCCCAGATGTTCCACACAAACAGTGGCCACACTATGGTGCTGTAGGCGCTCAGGAAAGCCTCGAAGTCCAGCGTGGGACGGTCGTTGAGCGTTGCCGACACCACGGCCCTGTGCAGCCCCGGGGCATAGCATTGGTAGCTTTCGATGGCATAGACAAAGGTGTGGATGATGTAGGGCGAGGTGTTGAGAAGGCGTGCGCTCTCCGTGGCATCCTGCAGGAGCCAGTCGTAGTCGGCATCCACACACGCCAGCATCTCGCAACCCAGCTGCTCGGCTTGGAGCACGTTCATCATGGCCAGGCGCTTGCCCTTGCCCAGGGTGTGTCCTCCGGGCAGCATGATTTCGAAGTAGCGCGTGGTGTCCTCGAACTCGTCGAGCACCTGCCGCCAGAAGGCCACATCGTCGAAGCTCTCCACATACACCACTATGCGCCGTCTGGCCTTCGATGGGCGTAGGCGGTTGGCAGCGGCTATGTAGGCCGAGTTGAGGTTGTGGGTGAGGCGGTGTGACACTGTGAGGTGGCGCGTTGTGGGTCGTATGGGTTGGTAGGCGGGTCAGTCAGTCCACGATGATGTCCTCCACATCGGTCACGCAATCCATCCATCCGTTCATGATGACGGCTGGTGAATGTGTGGTGAGTATGACCTGCACATGCGGGTTCAGGTCGCGGATGAGCACCAGCAGCCGCTGTTGCCACTCCACGTGGAGGCTCACCTCAGGCTCGTCCATCAGCAGCACGTATGGCTGTTTGTCCTCGACAAGCACGGTGAGCAGGATGATGAGTATCTGCTTCTCGCCGCTGCTGAGCACGTAGGGGGTGATGCGTTCGTCGCCCTGGTGGAACCATATCTCGTTGGACGAGCGGTCGATGTGCTTGGCCGTGGGTTCGAAAAGCTCGTCCACGAGGTCCTGGAAGTGGGCCTTCTCGGCGGCTATGGCGGCGGCTTTCTGCTGCGCCTCGGGGTCGGCAGCGGTGAAAAGCCCCACGATGCGGTTGCTCAGGTTCACCTGGTAGTCGAGGTAGCGCCGCTGCAGCTGGTAGAGCTGCCAGTCGAGTTCGGTGATGAGGCGCGCGTCGGCCACGCGCCCGAGCAGGTCGGCACTCACGAGCGGGCGGTCCACACCGCGGATGACGTCGAAGCGCACGGCATCGGCCTTCTCCGGGCTGAAGGTGAGAAACACTCCTGGCACCCCCGGGTTGCGCTCGATCTCGTCGCGCCCATTGATGAGCTTTCCGATGGTCTTACGCAGTATGGTGCTCTTGCCCACGCCGTTGATGCCGCTGAGCACGTTCACGTCGGGGCGCAACTCCCACACGATGTGGCGCGTGCCGCGCCACAGCGATTCTATTTCTATGCGTTTGATGTAGTCTGCAAACACGGTGCTGTTTCGTTATGTTGGCACGACAAAGTTATGACAAAGCGGCAAGACGAGAGCCATGTACAGTGTTAATTTGCGTTAAAAGTGGGGGTCGGAGGCAATTTTCCTTGGCTCACGACGCAATATTCGCGCAAAAAGCCATACCTTTGCGCTCGCTAACGCCCATTATTAACCCCATAAAACGTCATTGCCTATCGATTCAAACATTACTCCTAAACAAACCACACTTGGACAGTAATGCAAAACTACTCTCTTGAGACCGACGACCAGCTCGTGCGTCTCTACGAAGAAGGCAATGATGCCGCGTTCGACCAGCTTCTGGCACGCCACCAGCAAAAAGTCTTTTCCTACATCCTCGCCATGGTGCATGACGAGGACAAGAGCAACGACCTCTTCCAGGAAGTGTTCATCAAAGCCATCGTGCGCATCCGCTCCCACCAGTATGTCGAGAGCGGCCGATTCCTGCAATGGGTGATACGCATTGCCCACAATGTCATCATCGACGCGTTCCGCCACGAGCAGCTCAACCTTGTCGTGGGCACCTACGACGAGTCGCGCAAGCTTCTCAACAGTGCTGGCATGGCCGACACAGCCTACGAGGACACTGCCGCCGTAGAGCAGACCTACTCCGACCTGGAGACGCTCATCGACCGCCTGCCTGAGGCGCAGCGCCAGGTGGTGAGGATGCGCATCTATGAGAACAAGCCCTTCAAGGAGATTGCGCGCCTCACCCGCTGCAGCATCAATACCGCCCTGGGGCGTATGCACTATGCCGTGAACAACCTGCGGCGTATGGCGCTGCACATGGACATGGAGCCTGTGGCATGACGCATGTCATTAAATTGCACGCGAAAAGCAAAAAAGCGGCCCCTTCCGTTGGCCGCTATATAAATAATGTGTACCTTTGCAGTGAGTTTCCATACAACATAATGTCTAACTCTAATCAATCACACAATTAACCCTATTATTAACCCCTTAAAATGACAGAGACAAAGAACATCATGCCCCTTGAGGACTTCGATTGGGAAGGCTACGAGAAGGGCGCAACACAGACCGAGCAGAGTCGCACCGAGCAGGAAGCTGCCTACGACAAGAGCCTCACAGGCGTCAACGACCACGACGTGGTCGATGGCACGGTCATCAGCATCAACAAGCGCGAGGTTGTCGTCAACATTGGCTACAAGAGCGACGGCGTCATCCCCGTGAGCGAGTTCCGCTACAACCCCGACCTCAAGGTGGGCGACACCGTAGAGGTCTATATCGAGAATCAGGAAGACAAGAAGGGACAACTCATCCTCTCCCACAAGAAAGCCCGCGCCACCAAGTCGTGGGAGCGCGTCAACGCCGCCTTGGAGAACGAGGAGATTATCAAGGGCTACATCAAGTGCCGCACAAAGGGTGGCATGATTGTCGATGTGTTCGGCATCGAGGCATTCCTGCCCGGCTCGCAGATCGACGTCAAGCCCATCCGCGACTACGACATCTTCGTTGGCAAGACCATGGAGTTCAAGGTCGTGAAGATCAACCAGGAGTACCGCAACGTCGTTGTCAGCCACAAGGCTCTCATCGAGGCCGAGCTGGAGGCACAGAAGAAGGAAATCATCAGCAAGCTCGAGAAGGGTCAGGTGCTCGAGGGCACCGTGAAGAACATCACCTCATACGGTGTGTTCATCGACCTTGGCGGCGTCGATGGTCTCGTCCACATCACCGACCTGAGCTGGGGCCGTGTCAGCGACCCGCACGAGGTCGTTGAGCTCGACCAGAAGCTCAATGTCGTCATCCTCGACTTCGACGAGGAGAAG
>JAFSVI010000079.1 GCA_017445145.1 Bacteroidaceae bacterium
CGTCGGCCGCCGCATGGCCACTGCTGCCATAGCGCTGGGAGATGACAGAGAGAACCGACTGCACGTTGTTCCGGTGGTTGACAAGCCGCACAGCCTCTTCGCCAGCCACGCGGTTGTGGCGGTAGATCTCAAAAGCCATGAGCTGCAGGGCCACCGCACCGCCCAGGGTGTTGCCTATCTGCCGCTGTGCTTCGCGCAGCTCATCGACAGTAGTGGGGAAATGCTGCCAGCTCACCGTTTCTTGCTGCGAGCGCACGTCGGGAGCATCAATGTCCAGATGCCCCTCCACGGTGTATGTGTGCGAACGCACGTCGTCGCCACCGACGCCCGACATGCACCCGGCAGCATCAGCGGGTGACGACATTGACAAGGCTGCAACGCAAAGGAGCGGCGTAATCAAAGATACGTGTCTCATAACAACGGAAGCAAGATAAACCTATATTATATTTTATGAACGCGCGCGCGTGGCGACAGGCCGCCACGCGCGCTTTGATTGGGGTCGCGCCTTGTCACTTCTTGGCGAGCAGGTCGCGAATCTCTGTGAGGAGCTTCTCCTCGGCCGATGGTTCGGGAGCCGGAGCGGGTTCTGCGGCTTTCTCCTTCTTGAACTTGTTGATGCCCTTGATGAGGAGGAAGATGCAGAATGCCACGATGAGGAAGTCGATGATGTTCTGGATGAAGGCGCCATAGTTCCAGGTGATGGCCTCCGTGGCAGCCTGCACCACCTCGCCAGCCTCGTTGACAACCTCCGCCTGCGCATCCTTCAGCGTCAGTGAGAGGTCGGAGAAATTCACATTGCCCATGAGCATGGCTATGGGCGGCATGATGATGTCGTTCACTGCCGAGGTGACAATCTTGCCAAAGGCACCGCCGATGATGACACCGACGGCCATATCGACAACATTTCCTCGCATTGCGAACTCCTTAAACTCTTGGATAAAACTTGATTTTGCCATTTTTAATATAATTTAGTGGGTTTGATGATGCAAATATAAGAGCTTTTTTGTAACTTTGCAACGTCAAACAGAGAAAAATGACAAAAAAGGTGCATTTTTACCTCATTTTGGTGCTCACAGGCTTCCTCTTGGCGGCCTGCAAGAGTGCTGAGTACTGCAATTGCGGCTGAAGCCGCGGCAGCAACACGTTCTTTGCGCACAGTTAGAGTTAATCAACATATTCATTCACTCATTAAAATCTTTCGCAAAAAGAAAAATGACAAAAGTTGCTATCAACGGCTTCGGCCGTATCGGTCGCCTCGCCTTCCGTCAGATGTTCGAGGCTGAGGGTTATGAAGTGGTCGCCATCAACGACCTCACCAGCCCCAAGATGCTGGCTCACCTGCTGAAGTACGACACCGCTCAGGGCGGTTTCTGCGGCAAGTTCGGTGAGAACAAGCACACTGTGGATTGCACTGACAACTCCATCATCGTTGACGGTAAGGAGATCACCATCTATGCCATCCCCAACGCCGCCGAGCTGCCCTGGGGCAAGCTGAACGTTGATGTCGTTCTGGAGTGCACAGGCTTCTACACATCCAAGGAGAAGGCTTCTGCACACATCGCCGCTGGTGCCAAGAAGGTCGTCATCTCCGCCCCCGCTGGCAACGACCTCCCCACCATCGTCTATAACGTGAACCACAAGACCCTGACACCGGCCGACACCGTCATCAGCGCTGCTTCCTGCACCACCAACTGTCTGGCTCCCATGACAAAGGCCCTCAACGATTTCGCTCCCATCCAGAGCGGCATCATGACCACTGTCCACGCCTACACCGGCGACCAGATGATCCTCGACGGTCCTCAGCGCAAGGGTGACGTGCAGCGCGCACGTGCCGGCGCCCAGAACATCGTGCCCAACAGCACCGGTGCTGCCAAGGCCATCGGCCTCGTCATCCCCGAGCTCAACGGCAAGCTTATCGGCGCTGCCCAGCGCGTGCCCACTCCCACAGGCTCCACCACCATCCTGCACGCTGTCGTGAAGGGCGAGGTGACTGTTGAGGGCATCAACGCCGCCATGAAGGCCGCTCAGAACGAGAGCTTCGGCTACACCGAGGAGAAGCTCGTCTCCAGCGACATCATCGGCATGAAGTTTGGTTCGCTCTTCGATGCCAACCAGACCATGGTCAGCAAGATTGGCGACGGCAACTCCCTCGTTCAGGTTGTTGCTTGGTACGACAACGAGAACAGCTACACCAGCCAGATGGTCCGCACCATCAAGTACCTGGCCGAGCTGAAGTAAGACCTCTACGTGAACATGGCCGCTCTCCTCGTCAAGCGAAGAGGGCGGCCTCTTGGTTTTCGCACTTACGCACCGACTATGCAGCGCAACGGCACTGCCACCGGGGCCAGCAGCCCTGACATCATAACCATCCTCGGCCCCACGGCATGTGGCAAGACATCCGTGGCCACGCATCTTGCCGCCACATTGTCATTGCGGCAAGGCTGCGACATCGCGGCGGAAATCATTTCGGCCGACTCGCGCCAGGTGTTCCGGGGCATGGACATTGGCACGGGCAAGGATTTGGCCGACTACACGGTGAGCCTCAACGATGCCACAGGCACCCGCCACATCTGCCATATCCCCTACCATCTCATCGACATCGCGCAGGCAGGGACAAAATACTCCGTGTTCGAGTTCCAGCGCGACTTCCTCACAGCATACCAGGACATCGCTGCACGCTGCCGCGTGCCGCTGCTGTGTGGCGGCACTGGCCTCTACATAGAGAGCGTCCTGCGCGCCTACAAGCTCGTGGAGGTACCCGAGAACCCACTGTTGCGCCAACAGCTCGAAGGCAAGAGCCTCGCAGAACTCACTGCCGTGCTCGCCACATACAAGCGCCTTCACAACACCACCGACGTCGATACCGCCCGGCGAGCCATCCGAGCCATAGAGATCGAAGAATACTACCGCGCCAACGAGGTCGATAAACAACACCACTTCCCCACCCTGCGCTCGCTCACCATTGGCCTCGACGTGCCACGTGAAGTGAGGCGCCAGCGCATCAGCCACAGGCTGCACCACCGCCTCGAGCATGAAGGCATGCTCGACGAGGTGCGCAGGCTGCTGGAGACCATCCCCGCCGAAGCGCTGCTGGCCTACGGCCTCGAGTACCGTTTCCTCACGCTCCACCTCCTTGGCAAGCTCTCATACGCCGACATGTGCCGGCAGCTGGAGATTGCCATACACCAGTTTGCCAAACGGCAGATGACATACTTCCGGGGCATGGAGCGGCGCGGCACCGCCATCCACTGGATAGATGCCACTCGCCCCGTGCAAGACATTGTGGATGAAATACTAACCTTATTACCTACGACATGGACAACCTTCAGCCACGAATAACACCGGCTCACCAACAGACAGGCGATGCCACGCCCACAGGCTCGCGGTGGGCCATCATCTACTGCCCCAAACAGGGCGTGCGCAGGTCGCAGCAACGATGGGAGCGCATCCAGGCGCTCCTCACCGAGCGACATGTGAGCTATGACTTCGTGCAGAGCGAGAGCCCAGAGTCCGTCGAACGCCTGGCTCACATGATGTGCCAGCAGGCCTACGACACACTGATTGTCGTGGGCGGCGACTCCGCTCTCAACCGCGCCGTCAATGGCCTGCTGGCCACGGGCGATGAAGCCCGCAACCGCATAGCTCTTGGCGTAATCCCCAACGGACGCGGCAACGACTTTGCCGGATACTGGGGCTTCGACGAGAGCCGCGATGAGCAGACCATTGACTGGCTCATCGCACGCCGACTGCGCAAGGTCGATGTGGGCTACCTGCGCACGGCCGACGGACAGCGCCGCCATTTCCTGAACTGCGTCAACATCGGCCTGGTGGCCAACATCATGAAGCTCAAGTACAAGACACGACGCATCTTCGGCCTCTCTTCGCTGACATACCTGGCCAGCATGTTGCTCCTGCTCTTCCAGCGACTGGAGACACACATGCACCTGCGCATCAACGAAGAGACCATAGACCGACGCATCATGACCGTGTGCGTAGGCAGCTGCCACGGCTACGGACAGACGCCCAATGCCGTGCCATACAACGGCATGCTCGATGCCAGCGTGGTGTCACACCCCGAGGTGCGCCAGCTGCTCGAAGGCATGTGGATGCTATTCACCGGACAGTTCCTCAACCACAAGAGCGTCAAGGCATACCGCACCTCGCGACGCATTCACTTCGCCGACATCCACGGGGCCACCGTCAGCACCGACGGCATGGCAATTCCCGTCAGCAGCCCATTCGACATCGGCATCCACCCAGAGCATATCAGCTTCATCATCCCCAGCTGAACACACAACATACCTTTATCTACCTATGGAAGAGAACAATCTCATCAAGCGACTATTAGGATTCCTGGACGCCTCGCCTGTCAACTTCCTGGCAGCACGCAACATTGCCGACAGCCTCGCAGCAGCGGGCTACAGACACCTCGACCCTCGTGAACCCTTGGGCGAAGTGAAAGCGGGCGACAAGTTCTACGTGACGAAAAACGACTCCTCCGTCTATGCCTTCCACATCGGACGCAAACCGATGGCCGACGCCGGGTTCCACATCATCTGCGCACATTGCGACTCGCCAACGTTCCGCATCAAACCCAATGCCGAGATGCGTTCGGAGGGAGGCATCGTGAAGCTCAACACAGAGGTCTATGGCGGCCCAATCATGTCCACGTGGTTCGACCGCCCACTCACCGTGGCAGGTCGTGTTATCCTGCGCGGCGAGTATGCATTAAGCCCGCGGACATGTTTCGTGCATGCGCGGCGTCCGTTGCTGCAAATCAGCAACCTCGCCATACACTTCAACCGCCAGGTGAACGACGGCGTGAAGCTGAGCAAGCAGAAGGACATGCTGCCGCTGCTGGGCATCGTCAGCGACACGCTCGGCCAACGCGCCTCAGCACATGATGAGGCCGAGGGCCAAGGGTTGCTCATGCGTGTCATCTGCGAGGAGCTGGCCGTCGGCCCCGACGACATCCTCGATTTCGACCTATATCTGGCCGACGCCACTGCGGCATGCACCTTCGGCGCCAACGATGAATTCATCTCGTCGGGCAGGCTCGACGACCTCTCGATGTGCCATGCCGGCCTGGAAGCCATGCTGGCCACCCCCACCACCGATGCCACAAAGGTGCTGGCCATCTTCGACAACGAGGAGACAGGGTCGCAGACAAAACAAGGTGCCGCCAGCCCATTCCTCGCCATGATGTTACAGCGCATCTGCGCGTCGCAGGACGACGCATGCAAGCCCGGCGAGCGCAGCGGCTTGGAGGCTTTCTGCCAGGCGGTGGAACGTGCGTTTATGATCTCGGCCGACAACGCCCATGCCTGGCATCCCAACTACGGCGAGAAGTACGACCCCACAAACCACCCGCTTCTTGGTGGCGGACCCGTCATCAAGTTCAACGCCGCACAGAAATATGCCAGCGATGCAGTCTCGGCGGCCATCTTCGCCGAGATATGCCGCGAGGCCCAGGTGCCATGCCAGCGCTTTGTCAACCATTCCGACGTGGCAGGGGGTAGCACATTGGGCAACATACTGGCATCGTCGCTACCGATGCGAGGGGTGGACATGGGCAACCCCATACTCGCCATGCACAGCTGCCGCGAAACAGGCGCCGTGGCCGACCACATCTACTGCGTGAAAGCCTTCACCACCTTCTTCAGCAAATGACATCCCCCCACACGTCACAAGCCCCGCAGCGTCTGCTCGACGCTGCGGGGCTTGTGACGTGTGGGGGCAGAATGTTGTGTGCTGGCGCATCACGCCGGGAGGCGCTGATGCCGAATGAGCGTGTGCTCAGGCTTCGACCTCGCCGTACATCTTCGCCTTGAGCTCACGTATGCGGTCGTCGCTGATGTAGTCGTCATAGTCCATGAGCTTGTCGATGGTGCCGGAGGGTGTGAGCTCGATGATACGGTCGGCCACGGTCTGTATGAACTCATGGTCGTGGGATGCGAAGAGGATGTTGCCCTTGTAGAGCTTTAGGTTGTTGTTGAAAGCCTGTATGCTCTCCAGGTCGAGGTGGTTGGTGGGAGTGTCGAGGATGAGGCAGTTGGCATTCTTGAGCTGCATGCGGGCTATCATGCAACGCATGCGCTCGCCGCCGCTCAACACGTTGACCTTCTTCAGCACCTCCTCGCCGGAGAAGAGCATGCGCCCGAGATAACCTTTCATGAACACCTCGTTGCCCTCACCATACTGCATGAGCCAATCGACGAGGTTCTTCTCGCTCTGGAAAAAGGCCGTGTTGTCGAGCGGCAGGTAAGCCGTGGTGATGGTTACCCCCCACTTGTATGTGCCGCCCTGAGCCTCGCGGTTGCCATTGATGATCTCGAACAGGGCCGTCATGGCGCGAGGGTCGTGGCTGAGGAACACCGTCTTCTGACCCTTCTCGATGTTGAACGAGACGTCAGAGAAGAGCACCGTGCCGTCGTCGGCCACCGCACGCAAGCCCTCCACCTCCAGAATCTGGTTGCCCGGCTCGCGGTCCATCTGGAAGATGATGCCAGGGTATTTGCGCGTCGAGGGCTGTATCTCATCCACGTTGAGCTTCTCGAGCATCTTCTTGCGCGACGTGGTCTGTTTGCTCTTGGCCACATTGGCCGAGAAACGACGTATGAACTCCTCCAGCTCACGCCGTTTCTCCTCTGCCTTGGCCTTCTGGTTCTGAGCCTGCCGCAACGCCAGCTGCGAACTCTCGTACCAGAAGGAGTAGTTGCCGGCAAAAAGCGTCACCTTGCCGAAGTCGATATCCACCGTGTGCGTACACACTGCATCGAGGAAGTGGCGGTCGTGGCTCACCACGAGCACCGTGTGCTCGAACTCCGACAGATACTGCTCCAGCCACTGCACGGTGTCGAGGTCGAGGTCATTGGTAGGCTCGTCGAGCAGCAGGTTGTCGGGCTCGCCGAAGAGGGCCTTGGCAAGCATCACGCGCACCTTCTCCTTACCCGAGAGGTCGCGCATGTACATCGAGTGCTTCTTCTCCTTGATGCCCAGCCCCGAGAGCAGAGCACCGGCATCGCTCTCGGCCGTGTAGCCTCCAAGCTCAGCAAACTTCTCCTCGAGCTCGGCAACACGGATGCCGTCCTCGTCGCTGAAGTCGGCCTTAGAGTAGAGGGCGTCGCGCTCATGCATGATGTCCCAAAGCACCGTGTGGCCCATCAGCACCGTGTCGAGCACGGTGTAGTCGTCGAACTGGAAGTGATCCTGCGAGAGCACGCTCAGACGCTCGCCAGGGCCCATCTCCACGGAACCCTTGTTCGGCTCCAGCTCACCGCTGATGGCTTTCAGCAGGGTTGACTTGCCAGCACCGTTGGCGCCAATGACGCCGTAGATGTTGCCGTTGGTGAACTTCATGTTGACATCCTTGTAGAGGACACGCTTGCCGAATTGGATGGCGAG
>JAFSVI010000080.1 GCA_017445145.1 Bacteroidaceae bacterium
ATCCGGGGGTACTACGCACCACCGGTTATTGAGAGGAGACGCTTTCAGCGTCTTGGTGGTATGATTGCGGATAATCATAATTAGCTTTGGATTGCTCTTAGGCTATTTTCGAGCAGATTTTGCTTCAAGGCCGAAGAAGCGTAGCGGGCCGCTCGGCGCTTGCGACGCTTCACACTTGAAGAACGGTTCAAGGACTTGAAACAAAAGATGCCGAAAAGAGACAAGTGGCGAAGCATCCTCGCGGCGTGGCGGTCGCCCCGTCGGGAGGAGGCGATTGCCCCGACGGGAGGAGGCGGTCGCCCCGACGGGAGGAGGCGGTCGCCCCGACGGGAGGAGGCGGTCGCCCCGACGGGAGGTTGATGGCGCAGTGGCGCGTCACGGTGTCCGCATTATGCATCACTTGCATCGCATTAGGTAGCCGTCGGTGCATTATTCGCTCCCGAATGCGAAGAAACGCGTGATGTATTCGCGGCCGTACTTCGGCTCGGATGTGAGGAGCTGCTGCCAGAAAGCCTGCTGGCGTTCGCGCAGTGCTTTTTGCGGCCTCAACGGGTCCACGTCGGAACGCCCTCGCGCGCGCGAGGTTTTCTCTCTATGAGACGAAAAAAATTATTTTTTTTCGGCGTTTTCTTTGCTTTCTTCTTTATTTATTTCTTCTTTCTCTTCTTCTCTTTGTGCTACTTTCTCTTTTCTCTCTTCTTTCTTTTTTTCTTCTTTCATTTCTTTGTTTTGGAAAATCATTTCCGGCCTTTTCACGACATTTCCCACATCGCTGTTTCCAGGGTTTTCGGCGGCGCCTGATTGCGTCGGTATTTGTGTCGTCACGTCTGCCGGTGCGGGGGCGTTGGGCGGCGTTGTCCGGTGCTCAGGTCTGCATTGTGAGTGCATATGCCGTTCTGTCAGTCGTTTAGGACACAAAGCAGCCACGAAAGCACACTTTTTAGCGCACAAAACACTCATTTGTGAATAAAATGTCGTAATTTTGCCACCAAATTACGACAACAAACAAAAATGAAGCAGATATTCTTGACACTCGCCCTGCTGCTGACGGCAGCCACCGGGGCATGGGCTGAGGGGGCGAACATTGGCAACATTACCTACGACTCCACGCTCGGAGCCTATGAGATAAAAACCGCAAACGACCTCAACGACCTTGCTGTCTATGTGAATGGCACCGGCTCCTACAGCACTGGCGACGATGAAATCACTGCCCACGACTGCTCGGGATTGACATTTCGCTTAACAACCAACATCACATACAATAGCGAAGGCTTGGCCAGCGGTGAGAGCAACTTCACTGCCATCGGCAGCTACAGCCATTCGTTCAACGGCCACTTCGATGGCGACGGTCATACCATCAGCGGCATACGCATCAGCCAAGGCGGCAGCGACTATCAGGGTGTGTTCGGAGCCACCGGCAGCAATGCCGTGGTGAAGCGGTTCACCCTCGCCGATGCCGACATCACGGGCAAGGCTTACACAGGAGGCGTCGTAGGCTATAACCACGGAGGGGTCACCCAGGTCGTCGTCACCAGCAACGTCACCATCAGAGCCACGCAGAACTATGCCAGCTACCACGGCGGCATCGTGGGGCAGAACCACGGCAACACGGCCTCCGACCGCGCCACGGTGAGCCACTGCACCAGTGCTGCCACGCTCACCATTGAGGGTGCTGACTACTGCTCCGCCTACGGGGGAGTGGCAGGCCTGAATGCGGGACTGATGACCGACAACCTGGCCGATGGCGCCACTGTTCCCGTCGCCGGCACCACCTACGGCGCTCTGGCGGGCAACAACAGCACCCCCGGCCTGATGGAGCGCAACTACTACACCCGCTGCACGGTGGGCGGCGAAGAGAATCAGAGCAACCTCCCGGCCGTGGCTTACCTCGACGAGGACGGGCAGCAGCAGACCGCCTACCCCATACCGCTCAGAGGCTGCGAGACGTATCAGCTGAAAGCTGGATGGTATGTCGTGGACAGAGACATCAGCTATGACCAAGGCATCTCGTTCGACGGCGACACACACCTCATCCTGGCTGACGGCGTAACGATGATTGTCTCTTCCGACAACTCTTGCTGCATAATGACTATGAACTATGGCAGCGGCAATCTCACCATCTACGGACAGGACGGAGGCAGTGGTACGCTCAACGCTACCAGCAACAGTGATTATAGTGGCATCAACGCCTACGCCTTCACCCTCAATGGGGGAAACGTGACGATTGACGCCAAGAGCGACGCGGTGTTCACTACCTACGACATCACGCTCAACGGTGGCTCCATCCGTGCCAATGGGGGCAGCAGCGGATATTATGGCCTGCGCAGCAACATTGGCAACATCACGCTCGGCGCGGCCACCATCACCGCCTCGGGCTTTGGCGCCTACGGCAGCACCGCCATCGATGACAGTGGCATCATCGGCGTGAAGCCGGGCGTCATCCTGACCGATGGTGAGGGGCATTACTTCGAGGGGCAACTCTCGTCCAAAGAATATAATACTGCGCTCGACGGCCTAACCCTGCGCCCCTTGGAATGGGCGGGCAGCGGCACAGAGGACGACCCATACCTCATCGGCTGTGCGGCGGATTTCGACCTCCTGCTGTCCAGACGCGTCGGCGCGGGCAACACCTACAGTGGCGAATACTTCCGGCTGACAGCCGACATCAGCGTACAGACCATGATAGGCACCAGCAGTTATCTCTTCTCCGGCCACTTCGACGGCAACCACAAGACGCTGACCGTGGGCTACGACACGAGCGAAGAATATACGGCCCCGTTCCGCTATGTCAACGGCACTACCATCACCGACCTCACCGTGGCCGGCACCATCACCACCTCGGCCAAGTTTGCCGCCGGCATCATAGGCCAAGCCAAGGGCGACAACACCATCAGCGGCTGCCATGTCAGCGCCACCATCACCTCCACCGTCGAGGGCGACGGCACCCATGGCGGCTTCCTGGCCAACATGCAGAGCGGCAACACCACCATCAGCGACAGCTGGTTCAGCGGCAGCCTCTTAGGCGCGGCGACAAACAGCTGCGGAGGATTCGTAGGCTGGGCCGCCAATGGCTACCACGCAGAACTCACACTGAGCAATTGTCTGTTCATCCCTGCCTCAGTCGCCGTAGGCACCGAAGGCAGCAAGACCCTTGCACGATGCAGTGACGATTACTATTTCAAGGATAACCTCAACTACTATCTCACCACGCTGGGCGACGAGCAGGGCTACCGAGCCTACACCTCCGACCCCTCGCTGGCCGACTATGCACAAAAGACACTGGCCGACGGCAATACATATTATGTCTATGCACCCGAGTTCTGGCATGCCGACGGCCACCGCGACACCAGTTGGGGTGCCGACTATGAGAGCGCCACGGAGTTCACCATCAGCGATGCCGCCGTAGGCGCAGGCGTGACCGTGAGCGGAAAGGAAGGCGTAGGGGGCATTGTCGGGCATGGCCTGCCGGCAACCATCCATGGCTGTGTCAGCGCCGCCACCGTCGTCAACAGCGGGCGGTATTCGGGCGGTATCGTCGGCGACGCCCTGACCGGCACCGGCAGCCTTGAATACACCGACTTCAAGGACTGCCTCTACTTGGGCCACAGCGTAGGCGGAAGCGGCCACGTGGGGGCCATCACCGGCTACCGGCAAGGGGCATGGCACCACACGCCCACGCGGAACAACTACTTCTCTGACGAGCAGTTTGCCGACAAGGACGCATACGCCCAGTTTGGCGGTGCACCCCCCATGCGCCATGTCTATGACACCAAGCCCGACCACATCGGCCAGCAGACGGAGGACTATGCCAGCGGCATCACAGCTTTCGAGGGGGGCTTGCTCTACGACGGCAAATACTACACCGGCATCCTGATGAGCGACGACGCCGACAACTCCGCTGCCATTGCCGCAGGCGAGGGCGAGGAGAACGCCACGGTCACCATCGACGGGCGCACACTCTTCAAGGACTACTCATGGAACACGCTCTGCCTGCCTTTCAACATGACCGAAGACGAGGTAAACACGCAGCTGTATCCTGACTACTATAACCTCATGGAACTTGACACGGATGGCGACTACGACGGCAAGAAGACAGGATTCGACCCTGAAGACGGCACGCTCTATCTCTTCTTCAAGCGGGCAATCAGCATTGAGGCTGGCAAACCGTACATCATCAGATGGTACAAGGACTACTACGGCAAAGACATAAACATCTACTTCCCCGCCTTCTACGGAGTCACCATCACGAGCACCACGCCCACCACGGTCACGGCAAAGAACAGCGGACTCAGCCCCGTGCAGTTCATAGGCACCTACAACCCTGTGCCCCTGGCGAAAAACGACCAGAGCAACCTCTACCTCGGAGCCGACAACACGCTCTACTACCCTAACGCCGACGGCTTCAGCATCGGAGCCTTCCGCGCCTATTTCCACATCGACATGGATAAGCAGATGGCCCCGAACCGCATCGTCATCAACTTTGGCGAGGACGAGACTACGGCTATCGAGGAAATCGTGAATTGCAACTCGGCAGATAGCAAATATCCTGATGCATGGTACACCCTCGATGGCCGACGGCTCAATGGCAGACCCACAGCTCCGGGCATCTATGTCCGCTCAACCCCTGGCAGCTTGCCAGGCAAGAGCAACGAGCGCAATAAGCTGATAACCATCAAGTAAACACAGACGCGCTACTCGCTGGCAAAACGCCCATGACATCCCACTGCCCTGCGGGGCGCTCTTAAGCGGACAGCCAACAAAGGGGCGAAACTTGAAGCATGATATTTGCGCCCATCTACTTTAGAGTGAACGCCATAATTCCTTTCGTAAGAGTGAACGCCATAATTCCCTTCGTAAGAGTGAACGCCATAATTCCCTTCGTAAGAGTGAACGCCATAATTCCCTTCGTTCATTGTGCGGCTTTTTAAGCCGCCACCGCATTAAGTCTTTTAATATAACAAACTATAAACATTGACATCATGACATTATTCGAACAGATTAGCGAAGACATCAAGAGCGCTATGAAAGCACGCGACAAAGTGCGTTTGGACACGCTCCGCAACATCAAGAAGGTGTTTCTCGAAGCAAAGACCTCTCCCGGAGCCAACGACACATTGACCGACGCTGATGCGTTGAAGATTATCACCAAGCTTGCAAAGCAAGGCAAGGAAACAGCAGCCACCTATGTCCAGGCCGGCCGTCAGGATTTGGCTGATGATGAGACAGCACAGGTGGAAGTGCTGGAAAGCTATCTGCCCAAACAACTCTCGCAGGAAGAGATAGAAGCTGAGGTGAAGAGCATTATCGCGGCTGTGGGAGCCACGAGCATGAAGGATATGGGCAAGGTCATGGGCACTGCCAGCAAGCAGTTGGCCGGAAAAGCCGATGGCCGGGTAATCTCTGACATTGTGAAGAAGCTCCTGGCATAAGCATCGGACTATCAGCTCATCTCTGTGCCAAACGACCAGCACGCCACCCGCAAGCGGCTGTTTGGGTCCTTGGCACACAACGCCGCACTTATAATTCAACAAGGATGGATACCGAGCAGAAAAAACAGGGCCTCAAACAAACGTGGAGCAGCCATGTGAGGGGACACACCGTGTGCCCGCAACTCGGTTTTATCCGACCACCGATGGAAGAAAGCAAGGAACACATCCAGCTCCTCAGGCAGGCCGTAGAGGCTAAGTTCTGCCACAGGCTGCTGACGCCCAAGGATTTCGACCTCCTCGCCGAGACGCAGGCCGAGCGCCTCGGCGAGCGCGTCAGCACAAGCACCCTCAAACGCATCTGGGGATATGTCAGCACCACGAGCATGCCACGCCGCAACACTCTCGACGTGCTCGCACAGTTTGTGGGCGCATCTCCGCCGGGACCAGCCACCCTGCCCGGCGTTTCTCCGCCGGGACCAGCCACCCTGCCCGGCGCTTCTCCCCGGGACCAGCCACCCTGCCCGGCGCTTCTCCGCCGGGACCAGCCGCGACGGCAGCTAACGCGCAGCCCCATGCCGGAGGCGGCGAAGTCCCCGCACAGAAGCCCGCCCCCCCACACAGCCGGAGCGCTACTGCCATGGTACGTGCTGAAGGCGGTGACAGCCCTGCTGCTCGTTGCCGCAGCCATCGTGCTCGTGATGCCACGCCTGGCCAGCACCCCTCCCCCACCCCGGCATGTGTCATTGGCATGGGCCAGACCTTTGCTTCCACCGACGACTATCTGCAACTCTTCGGCATCCAGGCCTCGGCGCAGCTGTGGAGCCAGCCGCTGCCCCACCACACGGGCATCATAGTCTGGACTCCCGAGTACCAGCATCACTGCTGGCACAACGAGGACTGTGCCGACAGCCTCATGCCTACCATCACCGAGTACTGACAGCCGACCGACACCACCGGCATCCCCGTCGATGTCATCGCCACCCGCAATACAGACAACTACCTCCTGGTCTCCTCTTTCGGCGAACTGCGCATCACCTCCATGAAGGGTCTGCCGCAGACCACGCCCGATTCCGCCCACACCGTCCTCGGCGTTTACCGCCTCGACCTCACCGCGTCAGACTCCACATGCCTCGTCTGGCAGCGCGTGGCCCGGGAGTGCAATCTCTCCGACCTCGACTATCTGGAGCAACTGCGCAACTGACCCCGCACACATACCGCCCCATGCCGCTCGCGCCTCGGAATCGCCCCGATTCCCAGGCGCGAGCGGCGTTTGAACCAATTTGAGCCTAGATTTGAACCAATCTGAAACAGCCAGAAAGCCTCATCTATGCCGACATTTCTCTACCTTTGTGCCGAGAAAAGCAGAGACAATTCCCGCGACGTGGCAGCTGAGTACTATACCTTTATGGTAGGACTCAAGGCTGACGTCCCTGAGCTGCGCTACAATGCAGGCTACCGCAACTTCCTGGCACGTCTCCTTCACGGCCTCGCCATTGCCGACTTGCAG
>JAFSVI010000081.1 GCA_017445145.1 Bacteroidaceae bacterium
ACACCGTGTGGAAAGACCTGCAGAAGCAGATTGACAGGCTTGACGTGGAGATAGGCAGACTGCTGCAGACATTCTCCGACGCGCCCCAGAGGGAGGATGCACCTGTGGAGGCTGAAGAGCAGACAGACACAGACAAGAAGAAGGACGACAAGAAAAGAGGAAGACGCGCCCCGGCAAGAACGATGTCAAGGCGGGCATAGACGTCGAGAAGGAACTCGTCAGGATATGCGGGGTGGACCTCACGTCGCTGACTGGATTCCAAGCGCCTCAGTGGACCTGGCTGCCTGTGGCGTCGTATGTCTTGCCGTGGCTGTAGATGACAACGTGGTTGTTTTCGAGGCGCTTGCGGCTTTCCTGATTGTGGCCAGCAGCACTTGTTGCGGTCACGGCGGAAATGTCGCTGCTGATGGCTGTCTCGAGAGCTATGCGTATCATCTCGGTGAAGGAGAGCTCACGCTCCTCGGCCGTGAGCTCTTTCTTGGTGACAAACGAGTCGCTTATGGTCAGCAGACATGCTGCACGTTTCCCCAGTGCGGCGGCATTGTGGAAGAGTGCGAAGCTCTCCATCTCCACGCAGTCGGCTCCTGTGCGGTCGGCAATATGCTGCCACGTCTCGTTGGTGTAGAATACGTCGGTGGTATAGACCTTGCTCATCTTCAAGGCGATGCCCAGCTCATTGGCCTTCTGCCGAATGGCGTCGTTGAGCGTCTGGCTGGGGTAGAGTGTTGTGGCCGTCTCGCCGTTTTGCGTAAGGGCGTAGGTGGATCCCGTCACCGAACACTCTGTCAGCGCCACGTCGAGCACCTCCAGCCCCTCCTTGTAGCTGCCGGCCGACCCTACGCGGATAATGTTCTCCACGCCGAACATTGTGTAGAGCTCCCATGAGTATATGCCCATGCTGGGCATGCCCATGCCGCTGCTCATCACCGAGACGGGAACTCCCTTGTACGTGCCCGTGTATCCCAGCATGTTTCTCACTGATGTCACCAGGCGTGCATCCTCCAGGAAATTCTCTGCAATGAATTTTGCCCGGAGCGGGTCGCCGGGCATGAGCACCGTCTTGGCGAAGGCTCCTTCGGGGGCTGTGATGTGGGGAGTTTGTATCATGGTGGTAGTGGCTGTGGAGCTTTGTGCCAGCATCGTAATGCCGAGCGAGAGGGTTGCCATGAGCATTAAAATCCTACATTTCATAAGTAACTGTTCTAAATTACGTGACATGATTTATTCAGAACGCAAAGGTGCGTTCTAATTATAGGGACATGACCTCTTCGACCGTAAGCCCTGTGTATTTGGCTATCAGTTCTGAAGGCATGCCGTCGGCATTCATCTTGCGGGCGTTGGCAAGACGTTCCTCCTCCCGCCCTTTGGCCATGCCGATAGCCTCGCCTTTGGCCATGCCGATAGCTTCGCCCTTGGCCATGCCGATAGCCTCGCCCTTGGCCATACCGATAGCCTCGCCTTCGGAGATGCCGCGGCTATAGCCTTTTTGGTCGGCAGTCAAGAAAGCCCCCTGATTGTCGTAGAACACCTTCTCGCTTTCCCAGTATTTGGCATATTCCTCTTTGGAAAGGGCGGCAATCTCAGCCACCTCAAAGAACTTCGAGAAGATGCGCTCCTGCAATGCCTTGGGGCGTTCCAGCAGCCGTGGGAGATTCTTCAGCACATAGAGCCACTTGTCGGTGAGGCTTGTAAGCTCATCTTCTGTTTTCTGGAACTTGGGCATCTCCAAGTATATGTAGGTCAGCTTGTCGTAGAAGACCTTTTTCTGGTTGACGTCCATCAGCTGCACCACATGGTGGTAGTAGTCGTGGTTGTCCTTGTCCTCGTCGAACACAAAATTGAGGATGCCGATGGTATATATGGCTTTCAGGCCGAAGAGCCACTTCCCCTTCTCGCCCTGCGAGCGTATGGGGAACGAGGAGTAATAGACGGAGCGGTCCTTGAACCACTGCTGTTCGGCCTTTTGCATCTCAATGATGATCTTGTCGCCCTTCTCGGTCACGGCGTAGATGTCGAACACCGAGCGGCGGTCGTCCTCGGTGTCCCCCAACTGCTCGTTGGGCAACAGCGTGAGGCTGCTGATGACCTCGCGCCCCTGCAGGAGTGCGTTCACCAGGTGTAGCGTCAGGTCCTTGTTCGGCTCTGTGCCGAAGAAGTACTTGAAGCCGTAGTCGGTGTATGGGTTGATGTATCTGCTACCGTCCATGCATGCGTGGTGTTTTCGGGTTGCGACGGCAAAGATAGGCATTAATCTCCGAACCGACAAAGAAAATCGGAAGTATTTGCAATATGTGCTGAATTTTATAAAGTCGATTTACGGGCGGGATGGGCGGAAAAGTGCGGTGGACGGTACACTTCGTGCCACGGCATGGGTAAGTGTGCGCCGCGGAGTGTATGTCAGCCCGCCACGGCAAGCTCCCATACTCGCTGCGGCATTCATTATGCCATGCCCCCAGTCACTTCGCTGTCAAGGCCGCCTTTTTTTGTGCCGACGCACAAAAAAACTCCCCGTTCTCATTGTCGCCAACGAAAAAATGCATACCTTTGCACCATCGTTTGCCCATGCAGCATTATGCTGCAAAGGGCAAGAAGCATGCAGAACACCGTCAGCTGACATCATCCGATACAATAATGACAGAGAAACAACTTTTGCCAATAGGTACCCTCTTGCAGAACCGCTATCGCGTGGAGCGGCAATTGTCCTCCGGCGGCTTCGGCAACACTTACGTCGTTCGGAACATCAATTTCGACGAGCGATGGGCCATGAAGGAATTCTTCATGAAAGGCATCAGCGAGCGCGACGGGCAGACAACGTCGGTCACTGTGGCCAGCGCCTCTAAGCCGCAGTTCGAAGCCCAGCGCGACAAGTTCAACAAGGAAGCCCGCCGGCTGCGGCGGCTCCGTCACCCGGGCATCGTACATGTCGAAGACCTCTTTGATGATAATTGCACGTCATATTACATTATGGATTACATCGGCGGCGGCTCGCTGGCCGACGCCGTGAAGCAAAGCGGTCCTCTCACCGAGGCACGTGTGCGGCAGTTGCTGCCCATGCTGCTCGACGCCTTGGAGTATGTCCACAATGAGAAGATGTGGCATCTGGACCTCAAACCTGGCAACATACTCCTTGACGACAATGGCCACCCGGTGCTCATAGACTTCGGCGCAAGCAAGCAGCTGGGCGTGAGTGGTGCGCAGTCCACCTCCACAGGCATGACCTACACACAGGGCTATGCCCCGTCAGAGCAAGTGGATCAGAACCTGGACCGCATAGGCCCGTGGACAGACCTCTATGCCCTGGGCGCCACACTCTACAATCTCCTCTCCGGTCAGGCGCCGCCATTGGTGTCCGAGATTCAGGAGTCTGAGGCCGAAGCCTTTGCCTTCCCATCGGGAGTGAGCAAGCAGATGCGGCAACTCGTGGTGTGGATGATGAGCCCCAACCGTCGCAAACGGCCTCAATCCGTAGCCGAGGTGCGAGACTTCCTACAGCTGGGAGACACGATGGGTGCCAGACAGCAACCGACAACAGACGATGCAACGCGTATGCCCGACGATGCCACACGTCGTAGGTCCAACAACTTAGCCAACCCTGCCTCGCAGCCCTCATTCTGGCACCGGCTCACCGCACTGCAAAAGGGTGTGATGGCCGCCGCAGGTGCAGCCCTTGTCGCGGTGCTGCTTTTCGTCCTGTGGCCCAAAGGTGGCGAAACACCAGAGGGGGATGTAGAAGAGGACAGTCAACTGGTGGAGGACCTCGATTTGGAGGAGGCTATACGGGACGTTTTCCCTACGACGGCCACCGACAAGCCATGCACCTCACCGCTGGGCGACTACACCTACACCGGCCCCGTCGATGCCGAAGGGATGCCGCATGGCATGGGCAGCGCCACCTTTGACGACGGACGAAGCTACGACGGTCCCTTCGAGCACGGCACCATGCAGGGCAAAGATGCAAGATTCCGCATGCAGAACGGAGACGTCTTCACCGGCGAGTTCCGCGACAACCGTTTCTACAACGGGCGCTACACCGTCAAGGACGACGGCAGCTACTTCCAAGGAACCTTCAAGAACGGGCAGCCTGACAAGGGCAACTGGTACGACAAAACAGGAAAGCGGCTATGAGACAACTCCTTTTCTTCAGTGGCCGCGACAACCTCCTGCGGCTCGACATAGAGCACATCGTGTATTTCGAGGCAGATGGTAACTACACCACCGTCGTCACCAAGAACAAGCTCAAGGTGCAGGTGGGCCTCAGCCTTACCCGCATGGAGACGGCCCTCAGCGAGCAGCTGCGCGAGCAGGCTGCGGTGTTCATGCGCATCGGCAAGCGCTTCATCATCAATCGCAACTACGTGTTCAACATCGACTGCGCCCACCAGCGCCTCGTGCTCACCGACATGCAGACCTTTGCCTTATCGCTGCCGCTGTCCAAGGACGCCCTGCGCAAGATGAAAGACCTCTTTATACACACGCGCGTATGAATCTTATAGAACTCACCATAGGCCGCGAGGCAGAGAGCGGAAAGCTCTGCATCGCCGTTGGCGGCAAGAAGGTGTTGGCTGGCGATGCCGACAGCGTCCCCAAGAGCGTCAGCCGCGAACACCTACGCCACACCGTCAGCGAGGAAGGCCATATCACCGTCGAGAACATCAACATCGAGAACGACCTCTACGTCAATGGCTTCGGCGTGGAGCGTAAGCGCGTAGGCCACGGCGACCGCATAGAGCTGGGGCGCGACCGCTATCAGCTCGAGTGGGACGTGCTCGACCGTTTCTTCTGCCTGGCAGACATCAGCCCCCTGCAGCAGGTGTGGACCGACTACCAGGCCGAGCGCTTGCGGCTGCAAATCCGCGAGCGGCGCTTCGGTGTGCTGCGCTCTGCCACCGGCATTCTCACCACGGCGGCGATGATTCTGGGCTTCATGGAGCTGGGTGGCAACGGCAACACACTGCGTCTGCTGCTCTATGGCTCGTCGTTTGCCGTGACGCTGTTGTTCTTCATCATCGCCTGGCGGGCCGCCTCGCGCGTGCCGCTGCAGCAACAGGCCGCCGAAGAGCGAGCCCGCAAGGCATACCGCTGCCCCAGCTGCCACTGCCTGTTCAATCTGCAGAACTTCGACCTGCTGCGCCAGATGAAGAAATGTCCGCATTGCGGAGCCTTCTTCGTGGCGACAACAGAAGGCTGACACCATTCCACAAGGCAAGCGGCGCCGCTTCTTGCCTTTTCTCATAGAAACAGGGGATTTCGTCACGGAAACGGTGCCGTTTGTGGAGAATGTTGCAGCAGATTTGCAGAAACGACCTCGGGTGTCGTATCTTTGCATCATCAAACAAGAAGTTTAACCCCTAAAAACATCTACCGCTATGACACCCAACGACACCACAATCCTCAATCCCGGACAGGACAACGTTCAGACGGCAACCCTCAACGCCCAGCACCAAACTGACAGCCGTCCGCTTGGAAAGTGGCAAACAGTCACTATCGGAGGCGTGGCAGGCATAGCCATGGGCGCCGCCGCATCACAGGCCATCAACGCTATGACCGCAGACACTGACGACACCACTGACGCCACCACTACCGCCACGGACACAACGGACGATAATGCATCTACCACCACCGCAGAGGTGCATCAGGCCAGTGTTGGCCAGAGCCTTTCTTTCGGCGAAGCCTTCCAGGCCGCTCGCGCCGAGATCGGCCCCGGAGGCGTATTCCTCTGGCACGGACAGCTCTACAACACCTACACCGCCGAGGAGTGGAACGCCATGAGCGATGCCGCAAAGGACGAGTTCGCCGCTGGCGTACAGCCCCTGCTCGGGCAGCAGGTGGAGACCCCGCAACACGTCGGCACCCATACCACTGGCACCCCCACACACCACACCGGTGGTGGCGCTCAACAGGTGACCATCACCGAGGACGACACGCCGGAAGTCCACTTCCTCGGGGTGCAGGCACAGGACATGCATGGGCAGACGATGAACGTCGGCCGCATGACCGTCAACGATGTCGCCGTGGCGCTCGTAGATGTTGACGACGACCAAGTGTTCGACATAAGCATCATTGACAACAACCGCAATGGCAAGATTGAGGACAACGAGGTCACCGACATCTCCGACCAGCACCTCATGGTCGAGGACTTCCAGCTCCTCTCCGAACTCGAGCAGGCCAGCGGAAGCTCACTGCCGCTCGAGCAGGCCAACAACACCCAGAATGACCTCGCGCCCGAAATGCCCGACTACATGAACGATGCCGATGTCAATCTCGCATAAACCACTGCTCGCCGCCATGCACAAATCAGCCATCATAGCCCTCTGCCTCTCGCTGCTTTGCGCCACCGCCGCCATGGCCCGGGCATACATCGTCTGCGTGGGCATAGCTGACTATCCCGGCACACGCAACGACCTGCACCTCAGTGCCAACGACGCGCTCACCATGCAGCAGCTCTACCAGAAAAACGGCGATGCCACAGTGACCATGTTCCAAAACGAACAGGCCACGGTGGCCGCCGTGCGTGAAGCCTTCGGCAACTGTTGCCGCCAAGCCACAGAGGCCGATGCCGTCATCTTCTACTTCAGCGGACACGGCGTGCCGGGAGCCTTCGTCTGCCACGACGACTTCCTCAGCTACGATGACGTCGTGCGCGCCCTCGGCACCTCGGCAGCCCGCCACAAGATCATCCTCGCCGACGCATGCTTTGCCGGAAAGGCACGGCGCAGCCGCCGCCATGCCACGGCAGAGACCTTCGCCGAGACCAGTGTGCTCTTCTTCCTCAGCTCCCGCACCAACGAGACGTCCATCGAGAACGTCACGCTGCGCAACAGCCTCTTCACGGCCTATCTCGAACGCGGACTGCGCGGAGGCGCCGACACCAACCGCGACCGCACCATCACCGCCCGCGAACTCTTCACCTTCGTCAGCGAGGGCGTGAGCGCGAAGTCCGGCAACCGCCAGCACCCCGTCATGTGGGGACGCTTCGACAACGACATGCCGCTCATGGTGTGGCCTGCCAAGAACAACTGACCATACACACTCGTCATGGAAACAAAGAGAATACAATGCCCCAAGTGCCACGGCCTCCTCGAAGTGACCAACCCCAAGGGCGAGGCCGTGCTGCTCATCACCTGTCCCAACCCCGCCTGTGGGGCCAAGTTGCGCATCACCTTCGACACCGGCGACACCATACTGGCCGACGCCAAGCCACATGAGGGCAAAATCGGACACCTCGCTATGGGCAGCCACACCTTCACCCTGACCGAAGGCACAAACACCGTGGGGCGCCAGAGCGCCAGCAGCAGCGCCACCGTGCAACTGCTCACCGACGACCTCTCCATGAGCCGCCTGCATGTGCAGATCCAGGTCACGCGCCTCAAGAGCGGGCGCGTCAAGGCCGTGCTCTCCGACCTGCGCGATGCCGCGAAGATACGCCAGCTGCCCACACGCATCGACGACGAGCCATTGCTCCCCGGCGATGCTTTCGTCCTCGAGAACGGCGATGCCATCACCATGGGACATACCGAAGTGAAATACGTAATCTGACCCCCGACGCTATGATTATCCACATCGCACCACCACTGGCGCTCCACGAGCTCGGACAACGCGTCAACCAGGAGGACGCACTCTTCCCGCCACTGGGCATGGCCACCGAGGCCGACCGCCTGTTCCTCGTCTGCGACGGCATGGGCGGACACGAGCATGGCGAGGTGGCATCGCAGACGGTGGCCGAGGCCATGGGCGCGTACATAGCCGGCCATCTCGCCACCGAAGCTCCATTGACCGACGACCTACTCGGCGAAGCTCTGGCTGCAGCCTACGACCAGCTCGACGCACGCGACAACGCTGCCGACACCCGGCGCATGGGCACCACGATGACGCTGCTCTGTCTGCACCGCAGCGGGGCCACCATGGCGCACATCGGCGACAGCCGCATCTACCACATACGTCCCGCAGGCGCCAACACATCCGCTGCCATCATCTACCAGAGCCGCGACCACAGCCTCGCCATGGATCTCTACCTCGCCGGAGAACTCACCCTGCAACAGATGGCCACTTACGAAAGGCGCAACGTCATCACCCGCGCCATGCAGCCAGCACCGGAGCGGCGCTTCCGCCCCGACATCGTCCACACCACCGACCTGCGACCCGGCGACTACTTCCTGCTATGCTCCGACGGCGTCGTGGAGACGCTCACCGACGACCAGCTCTTGGCCCTCATCGCCTCGCACGCCACCGACACGCAGAAGCTGCGCGAGCTGCAACGCCGCACTGCCGCCGCTGCCGACAACCACACGGCATATCTCGTCCGCATCACCAGCGTACAGGAGGAATCCACCGACGTCGATGCAATTAACGACGAAGCCACCTCGCGCTCGAACCTTATTAATATCATCCGCACGCGCGAGGGTGAGGCACACACCGCCGCCGACAAACCGGCCTCGTGGCTCGATACTTTGCTGCAGAAATTGTTTAACTGACAATCCGCACACTATGGAAGAGACATCACTGACAGCCTACAAGTCGGCTGCCGCCACCATCAAAACCGCCATCCTACAAGGGCAGTATGAAGCTGCCAAAGGGGTGAACAGAATCCAACTGACGGTGTATTTCGCCATCGGGAAGTACATCTCACTCAACACCCGCCGTGGTAAGTGGGGTACTGGAGCCATAGAGGCCATCAGCCAGCTGTTGCGAAGGGAACTGCCAGGGCTGAGAGGCTTCTCGGCAACGCAGATGAAAGAAATGCGCCTCTTTTATGAGGCTTGGATATTTCTTGATAATAAATCGTCGGTTGCAACCGACGATTTACAAGAAGGCGAGATCAGAGCGGACCTACTTCAGCCTCACACAGCTGTGTATGCAGAAAGCAATGAGTTGAAACTACAAGAGGGTGACGTCATAAATATCCATCAGTCGATCACGGTACCAGAGACAATAGTTTTCCCCGTTGATGACTTTTTCAAGGTGCCTTTTACTCATCACTCAAAGATACGAGCTTCCGTTAAGGATGTCTTTGCCCGCTATTACTACATCCACCGGACAGCAGAGGAACACTTGTCCGTTGAAGCCTTATGTTCGCTCATCAAATCCGAAGCTTACGCCCATCGCGATTCTATGCCCAACAACTTCGCTAGTACCATGTCCGATGCCGCACAGGCCCGCAAGGCGGTAATGATGTTCAAGGACGAGTATCTGCTGGACTTCATCAACGTGGAGCAGGTGGGCGAGCGCGAAGCCATCGACGTCGATGAGCGCGTGGTGGAGCAGCAGATAGTGCAGGACGTGAAGCAGTTCATCATGACATTCGGCCGAGACTTCGCATTCATCGGCAACCAGTACCATCTGGAGGTTTATGGCGTTGAGCACTTCCCTGACCTCCTGTTCTTCAATCGAGAGCTGAACGCCATGGTGGTTGTTGAACTCAAGACGGGCGAGTTCAAGACATCATACCTCGGCCAGCTCATGGGCTACCTTAGCATCCTCGATGCTAAGGTGAAAAAACCACACGAAAACCCTTCCATCGGCATCGTCCTGTGTCGCTCGGCAAATAGGGAGTATGTGGAATTCGTCATCCGAGACTACAACAAGCCCATGGGTGTAGCCACATACACAACGACCACCGAGGCACCAGCCTCGCTGCGCGAGACCTTGCCGAACATGGACGAGCTGAAGAAACTATTGAGATAAACACTATATGCGTAAAGATATGAACCTACGTAACATCAAGACTTGGTGCGTGGCGGCGCTGGTGACGCTGGCCGCGCTCGCCACTCAGGCGCAGGACGTGGTTATACGGCGCAACACCACTACTACGACCACCACCTCTTCCACCACCACCGTCAGCACACGGCCCTTGCGTCAGGACCGTGTGGTCACCCGCCCCGACAACAAGCCTAAGACGGGCACGCTCACCATCACCAGCACCCCCTCCGGTGCCGTGGTGAAGATTGGCGGCAAGTACATGGGCGAGACACCGTTGACGTTGGAGCAGCAGAAGCCCGCCACCTACACCGTCACCTTCAGCGCCGAGGGATATGAGACGCAGACACAGTCCGTCACCGTCACAGCCAGAAAGACCGCCACATGCACCGCGACGCTCAAACGCAAACAGACGCAACAGACGGTGACGCAGCAGCCTGTGACGCAACAACCCGCTACCACAACAACTTCAACCGCGTCATCGCAGACCATCACCGCCAATGGCGTCAGCTTCAAGATGATTCGCGTGGAAGGCGGCACGTTCACGATGGGTGCCACCTCCGAGCAGGGTTACGATGCAGAAGGTGACGAGAAGCCCGCCCACCAAGTGACACTCTCCTCCTATTATATTGGCGAGACAGAGGTGACTCAGGCCTTGTGGGAGGCTGTGATGGGAAGCAACCCATCCTATTTCAAGGGGGGCAACCGTCCTGTGGAGCAGGTGAGCTGGGATGACTGCCGCACATTCATCAGCCGTCTGAATTCTGCTACAGGCCGTAACTTCAGGCTACCCACCGAGGCCGAATGGGAGTACGCGGCGCGTGGCGGAAAGAGAAGCCAAGGCTATAAGTACAGCGGCAGCAACACCCTCGACAATGTGGCGTGGTACGATGACAACAGCGGTGGCGAGACACACCCCGTCAAGACTAAGTCACCCAACGAGCTGGGACTCTATGACATGAGCGGCAACATATGGGAATGGTGCTATGACTGGAAAGGTAGCTACAGCTCTTCCTCTCAGACGAACCCAACCGGGCGTTCTTCGGGCTCGGGCCGCGTGAATCGTGGCGGCGGCTGGTTCAACGACGCCGGGGACTGCCGCGTGTCGCCCCGGAGCCTCGACGCGCCGGGCTACCGCGGCAGCTACCTCGGCTTTCGCCTGGCCCTGTAGTTCACACCCATAAGAAAGCACACGGCTCTTGCTCTGCTCGTGCTCAAAAAGCGGCCGCAAAGGCCGCAAAAAGGAGCACGAGAAAGAGCAAGGCCGCAAAAGCAAAACAATCCGCGCGAAGCGCGGTCGGTTATTTTGAAAAATCAGACCTTATGCAAGTAAAGACTTTCATGCTGCCAGTGCTCTCCTCATAACGCAGCGAGGAGGAGCTGAACCGCTTTCTGCGCGCCCATCGCGTGCTACAGATGGAGCGCCACTTCTGCGCCGAAAGGGTGCGAACAGGATACATTTCCCGCCCGCCATGTAGCGACATCGGCGGCAAATGGGCAGGACGGGATTCTGTCTGCGAGTGGGAGGACGGAGTAGGACTGAGGTGCCGAAACGCCCTCCTGCATCTTATCATGATGTCGTTGTTGCACGAATTTTCGTTAAAAGATAGTCGATGATGATGTGCATTAAGGTAAAAGTTGTATCTTTGCCGCAGTAAATCATCGAAAATGCACTTTTCGAATCTTGGAAAAATGTTGTTTTCATGCCATTATTAACTTGGAAAAGTGTAAGAAAACTAAGATATTTATATTGGAAAAGTGTATTTTGTTTGCTGTTTATGCCTGTATTTAATTAAAATGATGTATCTTTGCACCCATAAATTCAAGTTGATATGGTAAAACGCAAAGCTGACGAGCTAATACGCAACTTTATACTCAACGACGGACGTTCTCTGTTGGTAACAGGAGCTAGACAAGTTGGCAAGACCTTTTCCATTAGGAATGTCGGCAAGGAGTGTTTTGACAATGTTGTTGAAATCAATTTCGTTGAACAACCCGATGCCATCGAACTGTTCAACGAGCAGAAGGGAGCAAAAGATTTGCTGTTGCGACTGTCTGCCTTCACTAAAAAGCCATTGGTTCCGGGGAAAACATTAATATTCTTCGATGAAGTGCAGGAGTGTAAGGAGATAGTAACAGCCATTAAGTTCCTTGTGGATGA